>DKAX01000232.1 GCA_002450975.1 Proteobacteria bacterium UBA6915 | reverse complement strand
CACCCCCACCGACTTGACCGGCAGAAAGACGGCGAAGGCCTGGGAGACCTTGTCGTACAGACCATGCTTGCGCAGTTCTTCTATATAGATATGGTCAGCCAGACGGAGCAGGTCGGCATAGGATTTCTTCACTTGGCCCAGGATACGTACGCCCAGACCCGGTCCGGGGAAGGGATGGCGATAAACCATGTCGTAGGGCAGGCCCAGCTCCACCCCCAGCTTACGCACCTCATCCTTGAACAGCTCGCGCAGGGGTTCCACCAACTTTAGCTTCATATGCTCGGGCAGGCCGCCTACATTGTGGTGCGACTTGATCAGATGGGCCTTGCCGCTCTTGGCTCCCGCCGACTCGATGACATCGGGATAAATAGTCCCCTGGGCCAGCCATTTTGCCCCTCCCGCCATCCCTGGCTCCCGGGGCACTTGTCCATCCTTGGACATCGGCGCGGTCAATTTTTGGGATTCCTCTTCAAAAATATCCACAAAGAGATTACCGATGATCTTGCGCTTGCGCTCAGGGTCATCGATCCCCTCCAGGGCCTTGAGGAAGCGCTGCTCGGCATCGACCCGGATCACCTTGACCCCCATGTGCTGGGCGAAGGTAGCCATGACCTGATCCCCCTCCTGGAAGCGAAGCAGACCGTTATCGACAAAGACACAGGTCAATTGCTGACCGATGGCCTTGTGCAATAGAGCCGCCACTACGGAAGAGTCAACGCCGCCAGAAAGGCCCAGGATCACTTCATCCTTACCCACCTGCCGACGCACGCTCTCCACGGCGTCCTCGATGATATGGTCAGCCGTCCATAAAGATGGGCAGCCACAGATGGTATGGACAAAACGCTCGATAATACGTTGGCCCTGACGGGTATGGGTCACCTCAGGGTGGAACTGCAGGCCATAAAAACGCCGTGTCTCATCGGCCATGGCGGCAATGGGTGCTGAATCGGTGGAGGCCATCAACTTGAAGCCGGCGGGCATCTGCTCCACCCGATCGCCATGACTCATCCAGACATCCAGCAGGCCGTAACCCTCTGGGCTGGTGTGGTCCTCGATATTTTTCAGCAGTTCGGTATGGCCACGGGCACGCACCTGGGCATAACCGTATTCATGGTGATCGGCGTTCTCCACCTTGCCGCCCAACTGCATGGCCATGGTCTGCATGCCGTAACAGATACCCAATACCGGCACCCCCAGCTCAAAGACCACGGCCGGTGCCTGCGGGGCATCGGCGGCAGTGGTACTCTCCGGGCCGCCGGAGAGGATGATACCCTGAGGTTTGAAGGCTTTAATATCCTCCGGCGCCATGTCAAAGGCATAGAGTTCGCAGTAGACGCCGGCCTCACGTACGCGCCGGGCGATTAATTGGGTGTATTGTGATCCGAAGTCCAGGATCAGGATTCGGTGCTGGTGAATATCAACGGAGGTCTGAGTAGCCAAAATAGAAAATCCAACAAGGTTAAACCAAACCGGCCCTTACGGGCCGGCAGAAATCAATCGACCCGGTAATTGGGTGCTTCCTTGGTGATAGTCACGTCATGAACATGGCTCTCACGCATACCGGCCGCCGTCACCCGCACAAACTGCGGTTTGGTGCGCATCTCATCGATGTTGCTGCAACCGGTATAACCCATACTGGCACGCAACCCCCCCATCAATTGGTGGACAATGGCACTCATAGTCCCTTTGTATGGCACGCGCCCCTCAATACCCTCAGGGACCAGCTTGTCTGCCTCACCGCCCTCCTGGAAGTAACGGTCACTGGAGCCGGTCTTGCCGGTCATGGCACCCAGCGATCCCATGCCACGATAGGACTTATAGGAGCGTCCCTGATACAGCTCCACCTCGCCGGGGGCCTCTTCCGTACCCGCCAGCATGGAACCGATCATCACCGAAGCGGCACCGGCGGCGATGGCCTTGGACAGGTCACCGGAAAAACGAATGCCACCGTCAGCTATCACCGGGATACCGGTACCGGTCAAAGCCTCGGCTACATTGCTGATGGCGCTGATCTGGGGAACACCTACGCCCGCCACGATACGGGTGGTACAAATGGAACCGGGACCGATCCCGACCTTGACCGCGTCGGCGCCCGCCTTGGCCAGAGCCTTGGCGGCATCTGCAGTGGCAATATTGCCACCGATCACCTGAATTTGCGGGAAATTCTTCTTGACCCAGGCAACGCGATCCAGGACACCTTGGGAGTGGCCATGGGCGGTATCGACGACGACAACATCTACACCGGCGTTGACCAGCGCCTGGACGCGCTCGTCGGTACCACCGCCTACACCTACCGCAGCGCCCACACGCAGGCGGCCGTGCTCGTCCTTGCAGGCATTGGGAAATTCAGTCTCTTTCTGTATATCCTTGACGGTTACAAGGCCTTTCAAATGGAATTTGTCATTAACCACCAGGACCTTCTCGATGCGGTGCTTGTGCAGCAGAGCGCGTATCTCGTCGCGCACAGCACCCTCTTTCACCGTTACCAGGCGCTCCTTGGGAGTCATGATTTGCTTGACCGGGGCATCGTGGCGGGTCTCGAAACGCAGGTCGCGGCTGGTGACAATACCCAGCAGATCTTCGCCCTGAACTACCGGTACACCGGAAATGTTGTAGGCCCGTGTCAGTTTCAACACCTCCCGGATGCTGGTATCGGGATCCACGGTGATGGGATCCTTGATCACCCCACTCTCAAACTTTTTGACCATACGCACTTGATCCGCTTGCTCTTCAATGGTCATATTCTTGTGAATAATGCCTATCCCCCCCTCTTGGGCCAGGGCAATGGCCAGACGATACTCGGTAACCGTATCCATTGCCGCCGATAACAGCGGGATATTTAAGGTAATTCCCCGAGTCAGCTGCGTGCGCAGTTTGACCTCTTTCGGCAATACCGTAGAGTGGGCTGGCAGCAACAAAACATCATCAAAGGTAAGGGCTTCTTGCACTAGACGCATAAGGCGGAGCTCCAAAAAGGGGCGAAATGGGTGTCACTTCGATAAAGGCGACGATTATAAAGTTTGACGAGAACCGGGTAAACCGGTTAGCTTAATAAGATTCAAACCTTTAACACAGGGCTCGTGCCGCCAAGTCAGTATTCATCGGCCCACGGCGCCCAAATATAAATAACTAACCAAACCACCGGAGGAAGAAAATGATGAAGAAATCTGCCCTGTTAGCAGCTATCCTGATGTCCCTGGCCGGCGTAGCCCAGGCGGACGCCACTGCGGACGCCATTGCCGATGCTGAAGCTAAAAACAAGGTTGCTGCCAAAGCTGGCGGCGAGTGGCGCGACACCGAAGAGCACATTAAAAAGGCCCAGGAAGCGGCCAGTAAGGGCGATAATGAAACTGCCATGAAGCTGGCGAAAAAGGCCGCCTTCGAAGCCGAAGCCGGCACTGCCCAGGCCAAGGCTGAAACCAAGGCCAAGCCCTGGTTGTTCTAATTGCCAAAACCTGATCAAGGGTTCTCCCGAGTCAGGAATCAAAAAAACAGGCGGGCAGCAAACCCGCCTGTTTTTTTGTGTGACAAATACCAAGGTATCACTAGTCAGCGAATTGTAATCGAAATGCCGGATTATCCATTCAGCCCAAACGACCGCTTTGTCTATAGCGTTAGCCAGCTCAACCGTGAAGTTAAAGAGGCCCTGGAAGGCCAGTTTCCCCTTATTTGGGTGGAAGGCGAAATAGCCAATCTCTCCCGGCCTTCCTCCGGCCACCTCTACTTCACCCTCAAGGATCAGCAAACCCAGGTGCGTTGCGCCATGTTTCGTATGCGCAACAATCTACTGCACTTTATCCCAAAAGATGGCATGCAGGTCATGATCCGCGCGCGTGTCACCTTGTACGAGGCACGGGGCGACTATCAACTGGTCGCAGAGCATATGGAAGAGTCCGGCGAAGGCTTGCTTTTGAGGGCGTTCGAGGCATTAAAGCAAAAACTACTGAAGGAGGGGCTATTCGAGCAAAAGCACAAACAGCCTCTACCGCGCCTACCACAACGCATAGGCGTCATCACATCACCTACCGGCGCAGCTATCCGGGACATCCTTACCGTTCTAAAGCGACGTTTCGCTGCCATTCCGGTACTCATTTATCCTGTCCAGGTACAAGGTAATGGCGCGGCCGAACAGATTGCCCAGGCCATTGCCCTGGCCAATGAGCGTGCGGAGTGTGATGTATTGATCGTCGGCAGAGGCGGTGGATCACTGGAAGATCTGTGGGCCTTCAATGAGGAGATCGTGGCACGCGCAATTCACGCCAGCTTGATACCCATTGTCTGCGCAGTCGGGCACGAGGTAGACGTCACTATTGCTGACCTGGTGGCGGACATGCGCGCGCCCACCCCCTCAGCGGCGGCCGAACTGCTAAGCCCCGATAGCCTGGAGTGGCTACAATCCCTGGATCGTCAGGAACAGCGCCTGGAATCTGTTATAAAACGTTATCTGGCAGAGAAAAGGCAACAACTGTTCTGGCGCCAGCAACAATTGCAATCCCCTGACCAATACCAACAAAGGCAAAGGGAACGCCTGTACGCACTGGAACATCGCATAAAACAGGCTTTGCGACTAGAATTTATACAGCAGATGCGGCGCGTTACGGAACTTAGTGGGCGATTGACAGCCGTAAAACCTGAACAGCGTGTGAAAAATCTGGGCCAACATGCCGATCAGCTATCAAAACGTCTGCGCCAGGCCATGCACACGCAACTGGGAAACCACCGACGTGAATTGGTAAGCAAGGCGAGAACACTGGAGGCAGTCAGCCCCCTGGCAACGTTGGCCCGCGGCTACAGCATCACGGAAAGTATCGCAGATAGGCGTATACTGCGTCGTAGTAATGAGGTAAAAGCTGGGGAGCGGATCCGCACCCGGCTGCAGAGCGGGCAATTGGTCTGCATCGTGGAATCAACTGAGTAAAAAGGGTTTAGTTCGTATGAGAGGACGTTTGAAAACACTGTTGGCATTCATACTGACTATTTGCTGTTATGGATTGGTGTCTCCCACCACTTTCGCTGCGGTAGAGTCCTTGCCAAGGGCTGAGCAAGTACCCGGGGGACTTGCCATAGTCCGCCTTGACAGCACACGCCACCACCGGGCCCCGCCACTAGTCCATTTCGAAAACGAAAGGGTTATGGTCGTTGCCCATGAAAAGGAGTGGGTCGCTATCGTCGGTTTGCCGTTATATTTAGAGCCCGGCGAACATGATCTGCGCGTGCAATGGAGCCCCGAAAACCTGAAGTTCCATACCATTGAGGTAAAAAACAAAGAATATGAAACACAACGCCTGATTATCAAAGACAGGCACAAGGTCGAGCCTACCGAGCAGGACCTGGTACGCATCCGCAAGGAAAGTCGCAAGATCAACGTGGCGCTGCGCAAGTGGACGGAAAAAATCAAAGTCCCCACCGAATTCATCAAACCGGCCGAGGGCCCGCTCAGCAGCGTCTTTGGTCTAAGACGTTTTTTCAATGATCAGCCGCGTAAACCCCATAGTGGCCTGGATATCGCTGCCGCCGAGGGCACCCCGATTCGCGCCCCGGCCGAGGGGACGGTTATCGCCACGGGTGATTTTTTCTTCAATGGCAACTCGGTCATCCTTGATCATGGCCAGGGCCTGATCTCCATGTACAGCCATATGAGCCGCATCGATGTCAAAGAGGGTGACAATGTCGAAACCGGGCAGATGATCGGTGCAGTCGGAAAGACCGGCCGTGTTACCGGTGCCCATCTGCATTGGACCGTCAGCCTCAATAACGCGCGCATTGATCCCTCCCTGTTCTTCCCGGATGTTAATGTCTTGACAAGTTCCCCCGGTGACCGTCAACCTGTACCGACAGAAGCGGAAGTCGCCAGTGCAAAAACTGCGGAACCCGTCGTCAACAACGGTGCGATCGAACGCAGCGCACAGCCGGCAGAGGGTCCGGTATCTGAGCCGGAAGATGAAACCTTACCCGCTATGGAAGAGCCAGACACCCCTAACGAAGAAATGCTCCCCTAAGAAGAATAATCGGTTGACCTATGGGCGCTCTGGCAGCGCCCTTTGTGTTTGTTGGAAGGAGTGAAAATGCACCAGCTGCGCCAGAAACTGGAACGCATCGAACGCAAACCCTATAAGGCCTACAAAGAAATCCAGGGCCGCCACCGTTTTGACCACTACACCTTGAGTGTCGATCATGTGCAGGGCGATCCCTTTGCCGCCCCGTCACGCATCAGTATCCAGATCGACCACAAAACCACCGGCATACCGGCAGTCTTGTGGTGCAGCCGCAGCCGGCGTATCGCCCTGGAGGATTTCCTGAGCCGTCAGGTCAGCCGCTCCATCAAACGTCACAGCAAGGGGGACCGCGGCAGCGGCAAGAGCGGTGCCATCCACATCGAATATGGCAACCAGGAGCTCCTGGCGCGCAGCGCGTTGCTGGTCAATCCCGACTCCATTGACATCCGTCTGACCGTCGGCCTGCCCGCCGCCGGACGCAGCGTCCTCGCCAAGGAGGCGATTGCCATATTCTTTCAGGAGCTGCCACGCATCATCGAACAGGGGGTGATGATGTCATCCCTGGAGCCAAAGGCACTTCGGCAACACTTGGCTGTGGCAGAGGATCAGGCCTGGCTGCGGCGCTGGCTGCTGGCCAATGACAAGATTGCCTTCGTCGTCGATGGCGCCATTCTGCCCCGCCACAGTGGCGTCGACGATCGCCCCCTGACTGCAGGCGCGGTACCGTTTAAGGCGCCGGAAAGTCTGGCCTGCCGGGTTACACTGCCCAATGCCGGCGAGATACGCGGCATGGCCATTCCCCCGGGCGTTACCCTCATCGTCGGCGGCGGCTTCCACGGCAAATCAACCCTGCTTAACGCCCTGGAACGGGGAGTCTATGACCACATACCCGGCGATGGTCGCGAGTTCGTGGTTACCCGCTACGACGCCGTAAAGATCCGCGCCGAAGATGGTCGTGTCATTAACAAGGTCGACATTACCCCGTTTATCAACCACCTGCCCTTCGGCAAAGATACGTGCAGTTTCAGCACCGAAAATGCCAGCGGCAGCACCTCGCAGGCGGCCAATATCATCGAGGCCTTGCACACCGGCGCCCGCACCTTGTTGATCGACGAAGATACCAGCGCCACCAACTTCATGATACGCGACCGGCGTATGCAGGCCCTGGTGTCAGCGGACAAAGAACCGATTACGCCGCTGGTACAGCGCATCCGCGAACTCTATACCCAACAAGACGTCTCTGTGGTCATGGTCATGGGGGGATCGGGCGACTATTTTGAAGTGGCGGACACAGTGATCATGCTTGACGACTACCAGGTGCGTGACGTCAGTGATCAGGCTCGCGCCTTAGCGGGCAACCATCTCGATGGCCTGAGCAAACCTGCGCCACTACCGGCCACATTGAATGGTGCGCGCCGCCCGGGCCGACGGGTGTTGGATGCAGCGCGTGGCAACCGTGACGTTAAACTGGATATACGTGAGCTTCGACAGCTGCACTACGGTGAACACCGTATCGACCTGAACAATGTGGAACAACTGGTGAATATGGGACAGACCCGCGCCATCGGCTGGATCATGCACTACTACGCCAATCACTATGCGCACAACAACAATCCCATGATAGAAAACCTCAGGGATCTGTTTTCCCGATTACAGGCGCTCGGGCTGGATCTGGTCACGCCTTACAAGCTGGGCAACCTCGCCCTGCCCCGTCTGTACGAAGTGGCCGCAGCCATCAATCGGATACGCTGCAATCAGTGGCACTAACTGCCGCCTGCTCGTAACGCTTCAGCAATATCCCCTCGTCGCCGCAACAGGAGGCGCTGCACTTCTTGACGGCGTGCAACTGCTCCATCGCCTGCCCGCTGACAAAGTCGACTACCGGGGCGTTATCCTTGGCGCAGTCGCAGCCCTTGTCGGCATAGACATAAACATTCGTCAGCCCGACACGGCGGGCATTGTCATGGGCACGCCACAGGATATCCTCCGGGGTCGCCGGGATATGGGCAAGCTGATAAGCGGGGAAGAAACGGGTGATATGCCAGGGACTGTCGCTGCCCAGGTTGTTATGTATCCAGCGTGCGATATTGGTCAGCATCTCCATGTCGTCATTTTTACCGGGGATGATGTTGGTGCGATTCTCCACATGGATACCTGATTGCGCAGCAAAGTGTATGGAATCCAATACCTGTTGCACATCGGAGACACGGCACAAATCGCGATAAAAGGCCTCGTCCAGACTCTTGATGTCGGAACACAGGACATCCACCTGACCACGCATCAGCTCCAAAGCCTCACGGGTGACAAAGCTATTGGAGACATAGACGGTATAAAGTCCAGCCTGATGGGCCAGATGGGACACATCCAACACGTACTCCAGCCACACCGCCGGCTCCGAATAGGTGAAAGCGATACCGTCCACCCCTTGCTCTTTGGCGATCTTGATCAATTGTTCCGGTGACAAATAGGCTTCGGTCGATTGACCGCGTGCCAATCCATCCAGGGCCTGCACGCCCCAGGAGATATCAAGGTTATGGCAGCCACTGCAACGGAAACTGCAACCATAGCTGCCCACCGACAACACCCGGCTGCCGGGCCGGTAGTGGCGCACCGGCTTGTCCTCGATGGCGTCAATCTCCATTGCGGAGACGATGCCATAGGAGAGGTTATAGAGTACGCCATTACGATTGACATGGGCCTGACAGAATCCCCGTTGGCCGTGGCCGATACGACAGCGCCAGGCGCACAGATTGCAGCGCGTTGTACCGTTGTCCAGCCGCTCCTGCAAGCGTGTCTCCATCAGGCGATAGTGCTGGGGATAAACGAGTTCATTCATGGATGATTCCTTGTATTTATTGCCGGGCGCACTGCGCCATGTCAGATGCCGTCGGCAAAGATTGATTGGACAGGCCGCGCCACAAGGGAGCCACGACGATGTTTAAACAGGCGTGCGCCGCGCGTAAGGCCTGCTCCGCCTCGGCCGGTGACGGTGCGCGGGCAAAAATAAAGCCCAGATACGCGTTACCCTCGGGCAGGGGTATAAGCTCATGCCCCTCGCGGATCTGGATATTGATCTCTTCGATAAAAGGTATACGACTGGCGCGGGACAAACCTTCGATGCGCCGCAAAATGCCGCCCTGCTCAATGGGTATCATCAACACCCCGGCCCCGCCCTCGCCACGCTGCAGGGAAACCGCAGCCCCCTGGGCATGTGTCAGCACCAGCTCCTCCAGGGAGTAGCCGGTGCCAAACTGCAATAAACGCCCGCATTGACCACCAATGGTGCGTGCAGCCACTTCCAGAATCCAGACCTCATCACCGTCGACACGACACTCTGCATGGATTGGCCCTTCGCGCAGGCCATAGGCGCGACAGGCCTGCTCTACCCGGTCAACAATACGCCGCTGGCTCTCCTGTGTCAGTCGGGACGGCGTAATGTAATAACTCTCTTCAAAAAACGGCCCTTCCAACGGCTCGGGCTTGTCGAACATGGCCAGTAATTGCAGGCCCCCATCTAGTAGCAGACCATCCAGGGCGATCTCCACGCCAGGCAGATATCGCTCAGCCAGCAGGTAACGTTGTTCATCCTCTTCCCCTTGGCGCGCAACGATAGCGGCGATACGCGCACAGGCCTGGGTAAACGCCTCTGTATTATCCACCCGGATGACACCCCGGCTACCGGACATGGCCAGGGGTTTGAGGACTGCGGGGTAACGCAAGCTGCGACCTTGCGCTAGCAGGTCACCTTGTAGGTCGATGCGTCCGTGCCATGGCACCGGTACGCCGGATTGCCGTAAACGCTCCCGAGCCAGATCTTTGCGTCTACTGTAGCGGGCAGCTTCAGGGGGATTTTGCAAAAGGCCTAGCCGGCGGGCGGCCAACGCGGCCAGTTCTATGGTCGCGTCATCACTGCCCAGAATATAGTCAAAAGGGGTCTGCTGATGGGCTTGATCGATGACCTGCAAGGCATCGGCTGGCGAGGAGAGATCCAGATTTAATCCTTGGTTATAAACCTGGATCAGGGAGTGTTTGCCCTGAGACGCGACCACTAAGTCGATATTCAGACGACGGGCAGCCTCCACGTAGGGCAGCGTACGGTAACTGCCATGGGGCGCGATCAATAGGACGCGAAAAGGTCTTTCCACCATGGCATTGCCAACTGGCTGTTATCCGGAAAATGAGTTGTAGAAAGGTAACCAGTAGTGGTTACATGCCACAGCCGCCGCCAGCACCACCACCGCAACCGCCGCAGGCCCCACTGCCGCCGACTGCGCGAAAGACGTTATTGAAGACAAAGCTGCTGTTCAAACCCTGAGTGGTAAAATCGATCTGACAACCGCGCAGGTAATTCAAGGCAACAGCATCGACCACTACGGAATAACCCTCGCCCTGCAACAGGCAGTCGTTCTCATGGATTGCATCGGCGTAGGTCATGCCATAGGTCATTCCTGAACAACCGCCACCGGTAACAAAAATGCGAATCCCCTTGAACTCATCTTCCCCCTGGCTCAACAATTGTGTGAATTGCTCACCGGCGGCCGTGGTCACGTCGATATCAACACTGGCCAATTGGTTGCTGAAACGGGGTATCTCTGCGTGTTGCATAAGCTATTCTCCTATCATCCAAAGTAACAGCTAGCCCGATACAAACTATCGGGTGATAGCCTACAACCGATTACTTAAGTACAATAGTCGGAATTATATCGCTAGTTAAGCGGTTTCGGAATCAAAGACTTTAATTTATTGTTTAACAAAATAAAACAGAGGTTACCATATGTCTCGCATGGTTATTTGTAAGGTATTGAAACGAGAGGCGGAAGGCTTGGAGTTCCCGCCCCACCCCGGTGCACTGGGGGAGCGCATTTATGCCGAGGTGTCCAAAGAGGGTTGGAAGCAGTGGCTTGACCGACTGACTATAATCATCAATGAAAACGGTATCAGCACCGCCGATCCGCAAAGTATTGAAGTGATTGAGAAACACATGGTGGGATTTTTATTCGGCGAAGGCGATATGGGTGCATTGCCGCAGGGATTTACGCCACAAGGGCAAAAAAAATAAAAATTTGTGGTAAATAAATCGCCCTGGTGTGACGATTTTATCACTGAGCACGATAACTACAACTCAGTGAGGAAATCATGGATCCAAAATACGCGAAGTTCACTGTAGGGCAAATAATACGTCACAAAAAATTCGGTTATCGCGGTGTCGTGGTGGATGTGGACCCGGACTTTCAGGGAACGGATGAATGGTATCAGCAGGTCGCCAAAACCAACCCGCCCAAAGATCTGCCCTGGTACCATATTTTGGTACACGATGCCAATCACTATACCTATGTCGCTGAACGCAACCTGGAAATCGACAACAGCGGCGATCCGATCAACCACCCTGACTTGAAAGATTTTTTCAACGATTATAGCGGCGGCGGAAATTATACATCTACACGCGCACCTAACTGAGTTCATCCGAACCGGTTAACATAAGCAAGGCGTCTCCTCCAACAAGGGGACGCCTTTTTATTTACACATTCAGCTAAAAACGCCACTTTACGCCAGTCGTCAGCCAGCGTTTGCGATAATAAATGTCATATTGATAGACTCCCACACTATAGGTCAGTGCCCAATAGCGACTCAGCCAGTGGCTGCCCTCAAGATAGGTCTCATAACCATGGTAATAGGCATATCGACGATTAAGCTCAACAGCCGGATATCTTTCCTGCTGCATATCCACGGTTAGCACTACGTTGTTTTGTCCGTAGTAATGGCGCAGTTGTACTTTATGCTGTAAATACTGGTAATGGTTTTCATACGGCACCAGTTGATAGGCATACACCAATCCCGTATTTCCCCAATAGTGATCCAGCGACAACTCCACCCCTGTCCCCTGAGAGACGTAGTTACGCAGATAGCGCGTACCGAAGTAGAGACTGCTGTTGTATTCGCTGGCATATTGCAGTTGCAGCAGAAGGTTGTTGCAGGCAATGGTATAACAACTGTCACTGCCACTGTATTCCAACAGGCCATACCAGTAGTCGTTTATAGGTAGATAGAGTCCGACCAGACCCTGATCGTCCTCCAGTCCCAGTGTATGGATATGGGTGTAATAACCATATAAAACTTTGCCACCATTCAACTCACGTGCAGCCCCGAAGTAGTAGCGATCACCCTCGGGAAAACCCTGGGTAAGTTGTTCGTTGCCATAGCTAAATTCCAGCTCTGTCTGTTTAGGCAGTTGATCCAGGGTGCGCCCGCCGGGATAGATACGGATCGATGAAAGATTCCAGCGCGAGGAGGGAAAGAGATTACGCGCCTGTGCCTGGCGGTCATGGGCCTGTTGTTGCAGTGTCACATCGGCACTGTCGTTCAACGCCTGAATCTCAAGGCGCCAGGCCTCACGCCTGTTCGGATCCAAATCGCGAATTCGCTGCGCCACCTCAATGGCCTGCAACGGGCGATGTTCCAGCACCAGTATGCGCAGGCTTCCCAGCAACCACTCTACGTTGTCGGCATCCGAGTGTAACAGCTCATCATAAAGCCCCAATGCCTGCTGCCTCTTATCCTGACGGAACAGGGCAAGGGCCAATGCCTCCTTGGCGGCGAGGTCATCGCTATGGTGTTGTATCCACGCCGATAAAAAATACACCGCCCGGTCGTAGCGCTGCAGTTGCAGGGCATGCATGCCCTTTTCCCGACCGTCGATGCCGTAAAACTCGATATCGGGAAATTCCCAGGAGAGTTTTGGAAAACGCTTGCGCGCGGATTTCTGCAGTTGATGGGCCAGACGCTGATGGTTGCGATTGGGCACCTGGTGCATGGCCTCGATTTGCAGACGCCACACCTCGGGACGCTTGCCGTCCAGGCGACGTGCCTCTTCCAGGGGTTTCATGCTCTCCAGATAACGCCCCTGGCGGATCAGGACATCGCCCTTACCCAGCAGATAGTCGACCTCTTCGGGACTGGCGGTCAGCAATGACTCGTACTGACGCAATGCCTCAGGGTAGCGTTGCAGCCCGGTGTAAGCCTGTGCCATAAGATAGCGACTCTCCTGGTCATACCAGTTGCCGCGATTGATCCAGTCATTGAGTAAGTCCAGGGCTTCCTGGTTACGTTGCGCCGCCATGAGCTGGCGCGCCTCATCATGCACTGGCGCTGCCAAAATGATCTCAGGGGAAGACACCAGAAAATAGATCAATATAAGAAAAAAACTGCGGGGCAAGCGGCCGAGTATTCCCCCCACCTCGTACACCGGCAAAAAAGACAACATTGAAATCTGACTACCTATCCACGCGAATGAGAGGCTCGCCTGTCATGGCTGAGGGTTGGGGCAAACCCATCAGTTGTAATACCGTTGGTGCAATACTGCTCAGCCCCGCCCCCTCACGCAGCCGGTAGACTTGGGGATCAATAATCAAACAGGGGACAGGGTAAACAGTGTGCTGGGTATGGGGCTCGCCGGTCAGGTGATCGACCATCTCTTCACAATTACCGTGATCGGCAGTCAATATCACGGAAAACTCCCGGGCGACCGCACAATCCAACACCCGTCCCACCTCCTGATCCAGGGTCTCCACCGCCTCGACGACTGCAGCAGCCACCGCAGTATGACCGACCATGTCGCCGTTGGCGAAATTGACCACGACAAAGCCATATTCCCGGGACTCCAGGGCGCCTATCACCGCATCGGCTACCTGTGTTGCGCTCATCGCTGGTTGTAGATCATAGGTCGCCACCTTGGGCGAATCGATGATCGTGCGCACTTCCCCAGGCCAGGCCTCGCCACGGCCGCCATTAAAAAAATAGGTGACATGGGGGTATTTCTCGGTTTCGGCACAGTGGAACTGGCTGAGACCGGCCTCGCTGAGAATTTGCGCCAGGGTCACCTTGGGCACCTCCTCATCGAAGGCGAACGGCAGGGAGAACCAACGATCATATTCGGTAAAACAGGTCATGATCACGGGCTTGAAAGCGCCCCGCTCGAAACCGCTGAATTCGTGACTGCACAGGGCTGCCGTGATCTGCCGGGTACGGTCCTTGCGGAAGTTGAAAAAGATCATCGTATCGTTAGGCTGTAGTGGTGTGGCACCGGGGAGAACGGTAGGCGTGATGAACTCATCCCCCTCTCCGGCAACATAGGCCTGCTCAATGGCTTGTTCCACTGAAACGGCCTGTCGCCCTCTGTTGTGCACGATGCTCTGCCAGGCCAGCTCCACCCGTTCCCAGCGGTTATCCCTATCCATGGCGTAGTAACGGCCACCGACAGTGGCCACTTGGCCACCCGCCGCCGCCAGAGCCGACTGCACCGTCGGTAACCACTGCCTGATGCTTTGTGGCGGCGTATCACGACCGTCGGTAATCATATGCAGCAGTGGTTTTACACCTTGCCGGCGACATAACTCCAGCAAGGCAAGCAGATGACTGACATGGCTGTGCACCCCACCATCGGACACCAATCCGAGCAGATGCAGGGGCCTGCTGGCCTCCCTGGCACGCGTCAGAGCAGCGAGTAGGGCAGGATTGTCGTAGAAAGAACCATCGGCGATGGCATCGTCTATACGCACCAGGTCCTGGCGCAGAACCGTTCCGCTACCCAAGGTCAGGTGGCCCACCTCAGAATTTCCCATTTGACCGTCGGGCAGACCCACGGCGCGCCCCGAGGCCTGTAAAGTGGTATGGGGATAGCGGGTAAAATAGTCGTCAAACCGGGGGGTGCGCGCCAATTTTACGCCATTATGCGGGAAATCCGGATTCGGATTGACACCGTAACCATCAAGGATAACCAGCAAGGTTGGGCGTCGGATTGTATTTTTTATCTGGCTGGTCGACATAGCTCTTTCATAAAATGTGTAACTGTACGAACTCGGTCTCCTGCCTGGCATGGCTACCGTTACACAGTGAGACCATTTTCGATTGCTATCGGACCTGGTTGCATTTTCTAAACCAGTTCGCGTTAATATTCCCGAACCCTATTAGTGACACAGCTATCCGCGAGGCCCTATGCCAGACAAAATCCAAAAAAGCGATCAACAATGGCGCGAACAACTCGATACCGAACAATATCGCATTACCCGCAAGTCCGGCACAGAGCCCCCCTTCAGCGGCCACTATTACCGCCACAAGGA
This sequence comes from Proteobacteria bacterium UBA6915, assembly GCA_002450975.1. Classification (GTDB taxonomy): domain Bacteria; phylum Pseudomonadota; class Gammaproteobacteria; order UBA6915; family UBA6915; genus UBA6915. The sequence continues at coordinate 4,438 of DKAX01000232.1, read as the reverse complement.
ATCGGGCAACTACCACTGCATCTGCTGTGATACGCCGCTGTTCAGCTCGAGCTCAAAATACGATTCCGGCAGCGGTTGGCCCAGCTACTGGCAGCCGGTATCGGCGCAAGCTCTGGTTGAGATAAAGGACACCAGTCACGGTATGGAACGCATCGAGGTGCGTTGCGCCCGTTGCGATGCCCACCTGGGACACGTCTTCCCCGATGGACCACCGCCGACCGGGCTGCGCTACTGTATCAACTCACTGGCGCTGAATTTCGTCCCGGCCACGGGCAACGACGAATAGATAGCGCCCGACTAAGTTTTTACTGTGCCCTTTTTGGGTCGCGGTTGATAGTGGGCTATTGCCTGGACGATTTGACTAAAAGGGAATTTCTGCATATCGCCGTAATAGCTCAGGCCGGTATCGAGAATCGTGTAGATATCTTCGCTATTAATCTGCCCGGCCCGTTCGGGAAAGAGGCAGGTCTGCAAACCCAACACACCACCGCCTTGCAGTTTCATCACCTTGATGTGGGGCAGAGGCTGGGCCGGATCGGTCATTTGCAGACTGAAGCGTGATTTTTCCTGTAATACCTGCAGATAGGCCTGGCAACGCTGCTGACCGGCGGCGGAGTGACAGGCTACCCCCTCGCGTTCGGCCAACAATATCCTCTGCGCCCGCGAACAGGAGGCACGGCGCGCGTTTATCAGCTTCTCGAAAACACAGCGCCGCTCGTTGACACTGCGATAGGTCTGCCGATATTCGTTTTCTTCCATAGTTGCCTAGTCATCCCCGTGCAAAGGAGGGGCTTCACGCTGTTCCAGCAACAACTCCTCTGCCTGCAGCGGGTTCTCCGCGAACATCACCTTGATCATCACCTTATCCTCGGCGCTGAACTCCGTACGCCGGGCACGGGCATAATTCTTGGCCTCGATAAATTTATCGAAACTCTGTTCCAGTTCCAGGGTCTTGATCAGTGAGGTCGGACCTGGAAGAATCTTGTAGACGAAATAGGGCATGTTTTTTACCTGAATTGTTCAACACTCGCGTCCGTCAAGGATACCACTACGCGCAAGCCCCTTGCACCTGACGGTACGCGAGGTTTTCCCACCACAAGGAAAGACAATGAGTTGTTGCTGCTACAATACCTCGGGAATTGGACGCTTTTTTTCCCGTTTTGCGCGCCGTTATCGGCGCCGTTTCGAAAAATACGGTTTGGAAAAGAGCCAGAAGCAATTGGTGGCGGGCCTACCCCCGGACAACCTACAGCAACGCAGCCTGCTGGAAATAGGTTGCGGTGTCGGCTATCTGCATCAAAGTCTGTTGAAGGCGGGCGCCAGCCGGGCGACCGGCATCGACCTTTCCGATCAGATGGTAAAGCAGGCGGCGGAACTGGCCGCCAGCCAAGGCCTGGCGGATCGCACCCAATACCTGCAAGGCGACTTTGTGGCGCTGGCTGAGGGCGTCGGCACAGCCGACATCACCATCCTCGACAAGGTGATCTGCTGTTATCCCGACGCCGAGTCCCTGGTCAAGCGCTCGGCGGACAAGACCTTGTCACTTTATGCCTTCACCATTCCCCGCTATACGCCGCTCACGCGGATACTGGAACAAGTGGGCCGTTTTCTCACCTGGGTGCTGCGTATCGACATGCGTGCCTGGGTCCACAATCCCGCCGACATCGACCGCTGGTTACAACAGGCGGGATTTCAGCCTGTCCACCTGCAAAAAACCTTGATCTGGCAGAGCCAGGTATTTCGCAAGGCGTAACGCGATAACCCGTTAGCTGAAACGCCCGCGGTCATGGGGTCGGGTAAAATCCAGCGCCGGTCCCTTGGGCACGATGCGCGTGGGATTAATGGAGTCGTGGCTATAGTAATAGTGGCGCTTGATGTGGTCGAAATTCACCGTGTCAGCAATCCCCGGCATCTGATATAGGTCGCGCACAAAGTTAGATAGATTGGGGTAGTCGTCGATACGGCGCAGATTGCATTTGAAGTGACCGACATACACGGCATCGAAACGGATTAAGGTGGTGAACAGGCGCCAGTCAGCCTCAGTGAGGGTCTTGCCAACTAAATAGCGCTGACTGGCCAAGCGTTGCTCCAGTTGATCCAGGACGGCAAACAAGCTGTCAAACGCCTGTTCATAGGCCTGCTGGGTAGCAGCGAATCCGGCCCGGTAGACGCCATTGTTGACGTTGTCATAGATCAAGGCATTGATATCATCGATTTCCGTACGCAGGGACCGGGGATAGAAATCCAGTGACGTATCCCCCCAGGCATCGAAGGCACTGTTGAACATGCGGATGATCTCGGAGGATTCATTGTTGACGATGGTCTTGCGCTGCTTATCCCATAGAACCGGCACGGTAACGATGCCGGTATAGTCAGCCTGCGCCAGGGTGTAGAGCTGATACATGAATTCGAAACCGTGACAATGATCGACGGTTGCGCCGGGACAGGGCTGAAACGACCAGCCGGCCTCGAGCATATCGGGATTGACCACGGAGACATCGATAATCTTCTCCAATCCCTTCAGACGACGAAAGATAAGGGTACGATGGGCCCAGGGACAGGCATGGGAGATATAGAGGTGATAGCGCCCCGGCTCCGCCTTGAAACCACCCTCACCGCTAGGGCCGGCACTGCCATCGACGGTCACCCAGTTACGAAACTGGGAATCCTGGCGTACGAACTCGCCGTCACTTTGTTCACTGGCCAGCCAGTCGGGCCTCAGCTCTCCCTTGATCAACAGACTCATACTCTCCTCCGTATATAAATAGGTTGGGGTTCGTACCTCACCCCAACCTACGTAAATATGGTTAAAGGATTAGGGTTTTGGGCAGGTAGCATAAACGGCAATGCACACCGAAAACGATTGGTTAACGGTGGGGGTAAAACCTAACACGAGCTAAGTGAGAATTGCCACAAGGTTGAGGTTGCAGGTTCGTGGCTTATGGTAACGGGTCACAACTGGCGCGCGTTTCCAAGGCGATTCCATGCTGGAGTAATGACCCAGTACACGTGAAATGCGAGTTCGAATCTCGTCATGTCCACCAAACAGAAACAGTAGAATGTTAGAAATAAGTTAAAAAGGTAAAAAGGTAAAAGACAATGAGCAACACACGCTATGAAGTAATGCATGAACAAGGTTCGGTTCCGGTTAAATCCTGGACCAAAGGCGTACCGTTTGAAGATGAAGCAAAACGCCAGCTGCGAAATATCGCCCGCATGCCATTTATTCATGGTTGGGTGGCGGCGATGCCGGATGTGCACTTGGGTAAAGGCGCGACCATCGGAAGTGTGATACCGACTTTAGGTGCGGTGATACCTGCAGCCGTCGGAGTGGATATCGGTTGCGGAATGATGGCGGTGAAAACCTCTATGACCGCCGATCAGTTGACGGACAGCTTGAAAGGTGTGCGTTCCGCCATCGAAAAAGCCGTGCCGCATGGTATGAGTAAATATCGCCGCGGTGGTCGCGACAAAGGTTGTTGGGGTAACTTGCCTGATGAAGTGATGACGGCTTGGAAACCCTTGCACGATCAGTTCGAGGTGTTAAAGGAAAAACATCCGGTGTTGAAAAACACCAACAACATAAACCAACTGGGAACATTGGGAACCGGTAACCACTTCATCGAAGTGTGCCTGGATGAGCATAACGATGTATGGATTATGTTGCATAGCGGATCCCGTGGAGTCGGTAACCGTATCGGTAGCCACTTCATCGAGCTGGCTAAAAAAGATATGGAAAAATGGATGATTCAATTGCCGGATCGCGACCTGGCGTATTTGCCGGAAGGTACCGATCACTTCAACGAATATGTTGAAGCGGTGGAATGGGCGCAAAGCTTTGCGCGCATCAATCGCCAGGTGATGATGCAGCGGGTCATCAAGGCAATGCAAGCGGAATTGGATATACCGTTTGACGCCAACGTAGAAGCGGTGAACTGTCACCACAACTACGTATCCCGCGAGCATCACTATGGAAAAGATGTGTTGTTAACCCGCAAAGGTGCGGTAAGCGCCCGCAAAGGTGAGATGGGAATCATCCCCGGAAGCATGGGTGCACGTTCCTACATCGTGCGCGGGTTGGGAAACGAAGAAAGCTTCTGTAGCTGTAGCCATGGTGCGGGGCGGGTGATGTCCCGTACTGAAGCGAAACGCCGCGTGTCTATGGAAGAGCACGCAAAAGCCGTGGAAGGTGTGGAATGCCGTAAAGATAAGGCTGTCATCGATGAGACGCCTTCGGCATACAAATCCATCGACGCGGTGATGGAAGCGCAAAAGGACTTGGTGGAAATCGTTTACACATTAAAACAAGTGGTTTGCGTCAAGGGATGACGCAAACTCGATAACCTAGAATCCTTACCTATGTCGTTGACTATAGAGTTGGTTCTGTACGCCAACCTGGTGCGCTCAATCCGAGAATTGATTAAGCGTATACCGTTGA
>DKAX01000055.1 GCA_002450975.1 Proteobacteria bacterium UBA6915 | reverse complement strand
ATCAAGGCAACGGCCTCGTCGACATCCTCAATGCGTGTCGCCGTGGCCGCCGCGCGCCGTGCCCGCTCATAGACGCCCGTCATCTGTCCGTGATCAAGTCTTAACACACGACTATATTGCTTGATCAACATGCAGTTGAGGAATTGATCGGAAAAGATGTTTTCCGATCCCAATAATTGCGCCTGCCGGTAGCGCAGCAACAGATCTGTAGTCAATATCGGTTCGGCCTCAGTACCGCAGGCCTGTGTGGGCGGACGATACATACTGATGTTGCTATTGCTACCCTCATCGACACCCAGCAGCTGCAATTGTCGCTCGAAGCCCATGGCTGCAACAACAGCATCCTGCAATGCTTCGGGTGTATTGGCGCTTTTAATTCTATTTTGCAAATCCGCACGCAGATTTGTGAAGTTTATCAAACCGTTAAGGGAGACACCGGTCTCTCCACCCAGCAATACCGCCTGACGCTCTATTGCCATAATGGTACGAATGTGTTCTGCGGCATCCTCAAATCGCGGCGCCTGCCTGGCCAGATCGATCTCGCGCTGCAGTAATTGACTTAGCTTGGCTGTACCAAACGGGTTCGCATTGGTCAGGGCCGCTTCGCTGATCGGCAGGCCGATGTCGGTGGTCAACTTGGCGATGGATAATGTCTGACGTGTAATGGCACCGACTTGCGCCAGCGTTGTTACCGAGGAATCGTTTATCTTGCTGGCCAGCCGACTCATGGCTTGTTCCGCGACGGTGGTGACACGCTGGCGGCGGTTAGCCCAATCGAATGCAGTATTGAACTCCGTTGTGCTAGTGGATTTTTGTATCGCTTTAATTCGTCCCAGGGCAGCGATGACATCCTTGGGTGTAGTGGCCGACTCCACATCCTCAACCGCATTGAACATAATGGAGTCGAGATCAGATTCCGAGCAGCCATTCATGTTCATACAACGCACCAGATCGCGCAAATACCCGATAGACACCTCCAGATTCATGACATCGATATTGACCCACGCCGATACGAACATATCTACGGTGGTGTAGTAGAGTTCATTGTTTACGCCCGCAACGTCGTGCAACGTGGCCTGCACCTCCCTGCCGGCCTGTTGATAGCTGATGCCCTCGTTCATGGTGCCCACCGCCTCGACGGTGCGCCGTGCCAGCTTGAGGTACTTCTTGATCTCGTGTGCGTTGTTGCCACCACCAAGGTTGGTATCGCTACCGGAGGCCACCTCCAACACATGTGAAGTGACCCGCACTGCCTTAACGCGATTGGGTGCATCGCCCGCCAGCACCAGACCGTCGATGATCGATTGGGCAAGTATCAACGCGTCTTTGGCCTCGGGCGGTGAGCTCACCAGGTTGGCCTCGCGCACCACTTTAAAGGTCATGGCGGCAAGTTTTAAAGGCACCGCCGGATCGGATGGATCACCGGACTTGGCGACCTCAACGGTACCCAACAATAATGAGATCACAAGTTGGTAGGTACGGTCATTGGAAAACCCCTTGGCTGCAGTGAACAAGCGTTGGGTGATATCCAGCCAATCGGCGCGACTGAGCTTGCCATCGTCCATAGTAACCTGTGCCGCTTTGATCGCGACGCGGGCAAGATTGATGGCGTTAATGGCATCGGGCGGCATTGGCCGTCCGTCGGGTTTAGCCTGGACCACCAAACCCAGAGCAAGATCGAGACTTTCTCCCAGGGTCTGAATAAACTTCTCGTGATCCATCCCCTCCTTGTTGGATAAGCTGCTGGCAGTGTTCATTAACACGCCGGTGATACCTAATAAAGTAGTAACCGTGTCGCCATCCTTGCCACCGGAGTCACGGTGTATGCGTTTGGCCAGCGTGACGGCATCGGCCAATACCTTGAACATTTTTTGCGTCTGTTCGTCCTGCGTCGAGGCTGCGCCCAGTTCGGCGATCGATCCTATCAAGGTTGTGACTTCGGCCTCGGCGGTAGATTTGCCGGCGGTAGCGGCGTTAATTGCGCCAGCGCCCAATTTTGCACCGACACTGACTGCCCCTGCGCTATACAACATTACCGCGCGTACAGGATCGACACCGATACCCAAGCCAACGCTTTCATACACACCTTGTGTATCTGAGCCTACGGTCGTCAAGCCGCTTAGGTATAAGGTCTTCAATGCTGAAACCTGCGCGCTGCCAACAAATTCTTTGAACTGTCCCTTCCCCTCCGCATATCCGTTGTGATAGACCAGGTTGGCAGCGTCGAAACGTAGCAAGTCCGGATTGCCGACACCGCCACCATTGGGGGTGAGATTGTCGGCACGCGCGCCGCTGGCGGTGTGAACCAGCGTGACATGACGTTCACCCAGGGTAGGGAATGCGATGCGTGCCTCGATGCTCACGAGCGCTGCACCGGGGGCGGGTTGCGAACCGTTTGCGGGCTCGAAGCGTATAGCCGAGGTACTGTCGGCGTTCACGTCCATCTGCAGAAAGCGGCTGTGCAGGTTGCGCAGACCACTATTGCGTACCTGGCCATCAGAACCGATTTCCACCCACTGCATTTGCAACGCATCAAGTTCCACCGGACCGTATTTTGGATCTAACAGAAAGTGCAGTTGCGCACCATTGATACGCAGGAATGAGCGCGATAGTTGTAGCGTCGGAACGGTGGTCGGCTGCTGAATGGCGATACTACCGATGCCTGTCCGTGGAGGTGTGGTCGGTACAGTGGTAGTACTGGGGGTGCCGCTGGCGGCAGCCGCCAACATCAATGGTGCATCGCTGGCGGTTTGCGATGCCAACGATGTCGTTTGTGCGTTGGCCAGATGTATGTTTTGCTGTGGCGGGGTAATCGCCGCGCTTTGCGCCGGCAGCACCAGTTTGACGCGCCAGTAGTCCAGGGTGATTTGTGTCGGCGTTATCAATTTGGGATTCATCACCTCGCCACTACCGCTCATCTGCGCATCGGTAAACATCAGCTTCAGGTCGCTGGGTTTGGGGATGACCACTTCGCCGTCAAGCTTGGAACTGGTAACCGCATTGTCGACAAAGCTTAGTGCGATGGCGCTGAAGCGTGCATTGAAATCACCGATCTTGCCGTCGTAGTAGGCGGTATCGCGCAAGGTACCATTGATGCCCGCAGTGCGGATGCGCAGATCAAAGGTGTCACCATTCAACGCCGCTTCCAGTTGATTCGTGTTGCCCAAGGCAACCGCGTCACGCTGGGGTATGCTCAGCGTAGCCGTGCTTGGGGTGTTAGTGGTGGTTGGTACCTGCGCAACATCAACATGCGTTAGTGGTGATACTAATTTACCATCGGTCAGGCGCACGCCCATCTCCTGCCACTGCGTGGTGGCACCGGAGGGAATGTGTAGCTCACCGCTGGCCTCGCTGATACGAAACGGTGTGCCGTTGGCGCCACCCCACTCCAGGTCTGCGACAGTAATCGGCGCGATAAAGCGTCCATTGATCAGGCGAAGATCGCGAAACTGCGCCTGCGGTTTACTGCCACTGGTGGTACGCACACTGGCGGGAAGTTCGACATTACCGCCGAGAAACAGCGTGCCGGGTTGCAACTGACCATTGCTGAGCGACAGCGTTCCACTTTTGAAGCGTAAACGATAGGCGGCCGGAATCACCGGTGTGATGGTGTCGGAACCGGTGACATCCAGGCGCCCATCGAATCCACCTGACTTCAATTCCAGTGCATCATAGTGCAGCGCAATGGTTTGCGCTTGTGTCACCGCAAACAGCGCACTTGCCTGTAACTGTGCCACACCGCCCATCAGAAACACGCCACCATTGCGTTGCACAGGTTGACCATCTTGCGCGATGTAATCGTTTGTCTGGGAGAAGTCTACCACCAGCGCGCCGCCTTGCAGGGTTAAACCGCTTTGCAACGGATTGACACTGCTCAAGCCGCCGGCATTGGCGCCCGCTGCAACGGCATAAAAATCACCACCTGGTTCCAATGCCACATCTGATAACACAGCACGATAAGGTGTTGCACCGTTGGCATCGGCATAGTCGCGCAACACCAATACCAGTTCAGCAGCGGCACCGCCAATACCGGCGGCACCACCGATCAAGGTGAGATTGCGCAATTCGAAATTGTAGTTGTCCAGGTTAAGAGCAATCACCGGGGTAAAGTTTTGTACGATCCGTCCCGCGGTAACTCTGCCTTTGAGTGTCTCCTGTACCACCGTCTTGGCGGCAGCGCCCTCGCCGGTGGTGACGCGCACCTGCTCGCGAAACGCCTCGACCGTGAGATTCTGAAATGGAAATGCTATCGCACGCTGAGTCCGGTCACGTGCGAATCTCAAGGTGCCATTACCAGATAGCTGTTCCAGGGTGGCACCTTGTGCGTAACTATTCACTGTAAACTCCTGACCACCAATCAGCAGTGCCTTGGGCAGGCCATTCAGTGTTGCCACATTCGGCGACAGGATAAAGTTGGATAACTCCGATATTTCACGCACGTTGCCGGCGCTATCCAACCCCATCACCAGCCACAACACCTGCATACCGGGTTGCGTGTTACTGTTCACCAACGAGGTGACATCGGCATTGGTTTTGACATCGCGTGCCTGAAACAGGACATTCTTGGAGACGATAGGTATTGGTGCTGGCGCACCTTTACCGTAGTTAGCCAACATCGTATCCAGGTCGGCATGCAAGGCATCCATGTTGGCGTAGGCGCGCACATCGAAATTGGCAAAACGGGATGTCGATGACCAATTGAGTCGATTGCTTTGATCCAGTCCCGCACCCTCAATTGGTTGTATCAAGGTAATGCTGGATGCAGGGCGCAAGGTAAACGGGCGAGCCTCGCTGGTGGCCAACACCAGGCCGCGCACGTTCAACGCGCGCACCTGCCAGCGCAATTCACGCTGCAGCGGCAGTTGCGCAGCCAGCACAGCGGGCAAGATATACGATGGATCGATGACCTTGGCGTTAACCAGCGGCTGATCGGGCGCCAGCGCATCGTAGATAGTTACCGAATAACCACTGACACCGCCAAGCAATCCCAAACCGCCGATTGGTACACGCCAGGTAAACAAGGTACCGGCGCCGTTGCCCAACAAATCATCGCGGCGCGCACGCGTCAACGCGACACCTGACAACGGTTGTATCAAATGCAATGCCGATGCACCAGGTGCCGCCTCAACGGTGTATTGTAATACAGGCATAACCGCAGACACCGGCGGCGTGGTAAATTGGATACTGACCTGGTGGACCCCGGTCTCGAAGGTTGGCAAGTTCACACTATTCAGGGTAAGCGTGCTGCCAAAGGTCAGGGTGCGATTGAATACCGCTACGGGTTGATTGTCCACCAGCCAACGCCCTGTCAACGGCCCATTCCCCCGATAGCGGATATGCGCGCGGGCTTGCAATGAATTGTTCAGAGCCACCGTCGCACGGGTGGAACCGTCGGAAAAATCAAGCTCGATGCGTTCAACACCCAAAGCACCGATCGTTGTCGGACTGGGCGTCACGTCCACATCAACATAGATGTCACCATAACCTAACGGCGCAAACAGGCCGAATAGCAGCGCATAGAAACCGATGGAAAGAACACGCAGTTTCATTGCCCACCCCCATCGACTGCCTCATTGACTACGGTATAAAAGATAACCGGCAAGGTCATCGCCGTTTGCGGTTCGTCGATACGTATCCGCACACTATGCTTTCCAGGAGAGAATGTCGGCAACATCGTCGTGCCTGCACTCTGCAGTTTTAAGACATCGCCATGCACCAGGGGACGGGTGATCAACTCCACTACCGTATCATCCACCAGCCAGGCAGCACGTAGCACACCGGTACCCTCCACTTGTATGGTGGCACGCGCGACCAATCTACCGTTGTATGGCACGGTAATCTGCGCGCGTCCGTTGTCAAATTCCAATTCGATGGAGCGTATGGACAAAGAACCCGGGCTGGCGGAACTGGCACCTACCTTTGTGGGCGGTACCGGATAAAGCGCACCGCAAGCCGTCAATCCGCTTGCAAATAACACTGCCAGAATCAGTATCTTCGCCATGGTCGCTCCCTTCAATAACGATAACTGCCGTGCAGCGACTGATTGATATTGATGCCCAGAAAGACGCTGTTGTCGTCGGCATCATGGCTGGCATCGAGCGCATCCAGGCTACGACTATGGCTGGCGCTCAATGAGATGCTCGACTGTTGCCCCGAAACCCACCGCTTCATGAAACTACTGACGTCCCAGGCAAAACGCAGGTTGGCACTCTCTTGTTGGTTATCAACGCTTTGGTCATCAGCTTCATTACGCGTCATGGAAACCTGTCCGGCCAGACTCGCCTTGTCACCAATGCGCCAATTGCCGGAAAAGGTCAATAGAGGTGTGCGCTGTATGACGGCAGCGTGTTCACTCTGGCTGAGCGCCAAGGCCGGCGCCAGATTCCATTTTTGTGACGGCTGGAAATTCAGGGTCAACTGCTGACTGAGAGAGACACTGTCGCCGTTGACGGCATCTTCGATACGTGCCTGGCTGACAGCGAAATTTGCAAACCAGGTTTTCCGGTTGTATGACAGGGTCGCTGATACAGTACGGGATTGATTTTCACTGGAATCCACACCTGCCGGTTCATCGCTGCTGTAAACAGTCCCCTGCATATAGGCCAGCGAAAATGCCGGCCAGTCCGCACGCACCAGCGCATAGGTGATCCCGGCATTATCACTGTAGACAACGGCCTTACTTGCATCGCCCTCGACATTGTCGTGGCTGCGGGCGACGGAAACTGACAAGGTGGAGGAACCGAATCCTGTACCAGCAGATAGCCCGATCTGTTGTTGATCTCGCATGGCACGGGGATTGGCCAAGCTGGCGAAGTTGGGACCGGCGTAGATAAAATTGGCCGACCAGGCGATTCCTGCAAAGTTCTTGTCCAGTTGAAGGGTAGCCGCCTTATCCAGCAACCCGTTTTCCTGATCACGGGTATCAGCGTCAAATTCGCTCCAACCCGTCTCGGTATCGATGCCGGTATCCCACAGACGTCCCTTCAAGCCCACCCCCGCAACCCGTCCCCTGCTTGGAGCTTCCAAGGTAGCCACATTGGCGGCCGCTCCCGGATCACTATTTTCTCCGTCCAGAATCGCAGCGCTTATATGCCACGGTTGCATGCCGCTACCAGCCTGAAAGCTGACTGAACCTGCGACTATTTGACTATGGTCGTCGATACCTGTCTCCCAACCGCTGGCACTGTTGACGCCGAGTTGGGCCAATTGATAGGTGGCACTCGCCTGGTGAATGGTCAGCAATGTCCCGCGTCGCGCCAGGGAGGGTGCGGTAAGCGCCGTACCTGCGAAACTGACATCACCAAAGGCCAGTGAATCACCATCGCGTTGCAGATTGAACAAAAACTGATTGGGTTCCAGACTGTCCTGGTTTTCCTCTTGAACGCTGCTGTAGGCAAAGTTGCCTTGTAGTGAGGCATTCCACTTGCCAGCCTTAAGACCCGCATCCAGTGCAAGATTTCCCTGTGCCGTAGTGGCATGATCGCGAGCACCATCACCAGCGACGGCATTGACAGACAGTGACAAAGAGCTTTGCGAATAGATCTCCCGTTGTCCGGAGCGCATACCCTGCGTGGTAATTGTCAGCTCCCACTGTTCGCGCCCTGGCCCTGCCGGGTCCAGAGCCCAGACCTGCAGCCTATGCCCGCCCAATGACAGCGGTTGTAGGGGACGGTAAAGTAATCTCCCTTCTTCACGCTCAACCATTGCGGTGATATCGCTGTTATCGAGCAACACAACGACGGGGCCCCGGTAAGCGCCGATATCCACCTGAATTTCACGCAGACTGTTTTGGGCAATCGTGGGTGTCAAGGGCGTAATCAGTTTGATTCCGCCGTTGACCACGCTCGACACCGGTGCAGCGGTGGCCAAACCGCCGGTCAGAATCAGGCACCCAATGAACAAGGTTGCGGGTTTGCTTTGCCAATCAACCATATAACACCCAAATTCAACAGCAATTGGGACGGAAGTAAGCAACGCTATCCTTGTGATTTAAATATCTTTTGCAGATGCGTTAACACTATCCGTGTTCGCTTTGACATCGCCCACTCCTTCATTGCCCGCAGCAGAAACGATCTTGCGGGCTGACGGAAAGAACTGTACTCACGCTTGCAGGCAGTCTATGGCAGGGTGCGTGACTGGAGCATGACAGCCTCGACAATCAAATAATTGACTTACTCAGTATGGTTTCATAATGCGCACGCAGAGGCATCGGCAGGGTGCGTAAAATCTCCTCGCGCAGGGAAGGACAACAAAAGTCACCATCGACGAACAGACGCGCCTGTTGCAGCTCTTGCCACAGGGGGGCCAATCCCTCTGGGGTGGTGGCCAGTATATTTGCCGCGGATGCAACATTGATAGGTAGTCGGGCCACCGCGCAGATACGCACCAAGGCCAAGGCGTCATGGGTGAGATTATTCAGGCGTTTGTCCATAACAGCATGCGTAACCTGAGCCGGAATTCCTCGCACCCGACGAACACTATCCTGCTCGATAAGTTCTAGAGTATTGAGGATATCCAATAGATAGCGTGGAAATCCGCCGCTCAGCCAAAAGAGTTGCTCCTGCAATACTTCATCAGCCTGAAATTCCAGGCAGGATAGAAACTCTCCCAACTGCTCCCGGTTAAAAGGCTCCAGACGAATCAATACCGCCAGACCAGTACCCAACACCTGAGTCAATGCGGCCTTACCGTCAGCGGACAAGCTCTCCTCATTGAAACAGATGACCGAGCGCATTCCCCGCGCGTTGGCCCACTCCTGAGCATAGACATAATGCCCCACCTCCAGGCTTGCCGCATCAGTGAAATGCATATCATCCACCAGGACGTGCTGCATGCCCGCCTCTACTGCCATGCGCGTCACCGCCGCCTTGGCCTGAAACAGGCGCAACTTGTCGATTTCGCCTGCTGGAGCCATGCCATCCGGGACCAGTTCCGGCAATAGATGGCTCAACTCAATACGCACCCAGTTAGGTAGTTGAAGCTGTGGAAATGCACGCAACATATCCCGGTAACTGCGGCTGTGTGTAGCAAAGGGTACGCTCATATCCGACGGTCTTGCGTCAAAGGCGTAATATCGACCCTTGCTCGCTAAAAAGTCACGGGCCAAACGAGTCTTGCCTACACCCAGAACTCCTGTAATGAAGATTGGCTTACGCAGATTCCAGGCCTTTTCCATTTGCGACCAATACTGCTCGCGCGCTATCAAGTGCGGCGGATGTTGCAATGCGAGTAAAATTTTTCGTGCGTCAGCCCCTGTCTCAGTGGGCTTGGCTGTGGCAAGATGGGTTATCTGGTGGTAAAGAAGTTGGGTTTCTGGCATAGGCTCGACATCCAGTTCTCGGGCGAGCACCTCGGCGCAGCGCTGGTAGGCTGCCAATGCAGCGGCCCTGTCCCCCATTTCCATATGCAGTCGCATCAGTTGACGCCATGCCTCTTCCGCCAAAGGTTCACGTGCCACCCAGCGGTGTGTATACCCCAAGGCACCGCGTTCATCGCCCGCTTCCAGACAGCGCTCCAACAATCGCCGCAAAGCGGAACTCCACAAATTCTGTAGATACTCCCGCTGCACATAGAGCCACTGTTGAAATTCGGGACAATCGTCATAGTAGTATCCCGACAAAAGCTCCTGTGTGTATTCGATTACACGACTGTCATTGCCCTTTTGCACTTCGCCCACCAGATTGCGCACATCGATATTGCTCTGTGCTGACAAGGTCAACAGATCACCGCCGCTGATCAGTTCTAGTGGAGAGGCGAGCGCCTTGATGCGACGCAGCGTCTGCGACAGATTATTGCGAGCCGTCCCTTCTGCCGTATCGGGCCAGAACAGCCCCGCCAAACGCATGCGTGAGGTGGGTCCTTCCAGAACCAGGTAAGCGAGTAATCCAGAAGTTTTTCGTTCTAAATGATGCAATGCCGGCGTGCTTGCCGACGATACTTGAGCATTTCCCAAGAGATTGATTGTTATTGCATCCATATTTTGAGGAAACCACACCGGAGGATATGCCAATTGTCCTATCATATCCAAGGCATTTGATCTTGTGCCAGCTCCCTTTTCCCCCATGCCGCCCCAATAACCCGCCCAGCTTAACACATATTTTTATTATATTTTATTTACAGTTAGTCCAACTCTTAATGTTTATTTAATCTTAAAACTCCCTTAGGAGTGATATGGTTCTCACCTGAAACGTGCTGTGCGTCACACTTTGTCTTATGCCACCTTCCTTTAAGGACAGTATTTAGGGGTTATTCATAAAGCGAGGGTTTGAAGGTCTGGACCATAAGCACAGAGTTTTCTTCGGGGTTTCTCCCCACTCCCGTAGCACGGGGTTGCTGCCCGGCAGCCTGACAACAGGAAAGTCATTTAATAACAACTCTACATGGAGAATATGCTATGTCTCGCATACTGAAAAAGGTCGGCTATGCGCTGGCGACAGCCATACCGATATCACTCGCTAATATCCCCTCAGCCAATGCAGTAATCGTCACCCCGGATGATGCCCGCTTGTTCGGTCTGGATTCCCTGGCTACCGTGCCGGTGCCGGAGCCAGTCAATCTGGTGGACTTCATTCAGGACCGCGATGCCGCCATTGCCCTGGGCAAAGCACTGTTCTGGGACCAACAGGTCGGTAGTGACGGTAACGCCTGCGCCAGCTGCCACTTCCACGCCGGCGCCGACAGCCGGGTGAAAAACCAGCTGAGCCCCGGTTTGTTGCGTGTCACCGATCCCGATGGTGTGGGCGATGCCGATACGACCTTCGGTGATGCTGCCGGTTTGACCGCATCAGCGGCCATTGCCGGACCGAACTACACCCTCAATGCTAACGATTTTCCGCTGCATCAATTGGCGGATCCCTTGGACAGAAACTCAGCCGTCACCTTCGACAGCAATGACGTTGTCTCCTCCCAAGGGACCTTTGCCGGAGACTTTATCAATATCCCGTTGGGTCGTGTAGAAGCCGCGGATACTTGTGGTCCGGCTGATCCCAGCCTGTTCCACAGCGGTGGTATTGCCACACGTAAGGTGGAACCGCGCAATACGCCGACCACCATCAACGCGGTCTTCAATCATCGCAACTTCTGGGACGGACGCGCCAACAATATCTTCAACGGCCTCAATCCGTTGGGTAAACGCGGTAATCTGCCCACGGCTGTGGATGCCAATCCAGGCATCCTGGTGATGAATCCGGCGGATGGCACAGTCGCAACGGTCGCCATCGAGATCGACAACGCCAGCCTGGCCTCCCAGGCCGTAGGTCCACCCCTGTCAGACTTCGAAATGAGCTGTTACGGGCGTGCCTTTGCCGACCTGGGTAAAAAGCTTGTGGATCGTATTCCCCTGGCCAACCAGGAGATCGATCGTGCCGACAGCGTACTGGGGGGCCTGCGTGCCAACCGGGGCACTGGCCTGCGTAACCGCTACGCCACCATGATCCGCCAGGCCTTCCACGATATCTACTGGAACACTGTAGATGCCGGCCTGCGTTTCACCGCCGACGGCGAGCCCCTGCCAGCTGGTACAGTTGCTGATGCAACTAACTATAGCCAGATGGAAGTGAACTTCTCACTGTTCTGGGGCCTGGCCATCCAGATGTATGAGGCCACTCTGATCTCCAGCCAGTCA
>DKAX01000083.1 GCA_002450975.1 Proteobacteria bacterium UBA6915 | reverse complement strand
CCCGGACGCTTCGACCGTCAGGTGGTAGTGCCCTTGCCGGACCTGCGTGGTCGGGAGCAGATTCTGCGCGTGCATATGCGTAAGGTGCCTGTGGCCAACAACGTCGAGCCAGCCATTATTGCCCGTGGCACACCGGGTTTCTCCGGTGCTGATTTGGCCAATCTGGTCAATGAGGCAGCATTGTTTGCCGCTCGCGCCAACCTGCGTGAAGTGACCATGGAGAATTTCGAAAAGGCCAAAGACAAAATCATGATGGGCGCCGAGCGCCGTTCCATGGTTATGAGCGAGGATGAGAAGAAATTGACCGCCTATCACGAGGCTGGCCATGCCATCGTCGGCCGTTCTGTGCCGTCCCATGATCCGGTTTATAAGGTCAGCATTATTCCCCGTGGCAAGGCCCTGGGGGTAACTATGTTCCTGCCAGAGGAAGATCGTTACAGTTATTCCAAGGAGCGACTGGAGAGTCAGATCAGTAGCCTGTTTGGCGGGCGTCTGGCTGAAGAGTTGATCTTTGGCGCGGA
This sequence comes from Proteobacteria bacterium UBA6915, assembly GCA_002450975.1. Lineage (GTDB taxonomy): Bacteria > Pseudomonadota > Gammaproteobacteria > UBA6915 > UBA6915 > UBA6915. The sequence goes on along the minus strand of DKAX01000083.1, from coordinate 2,082 downwards.
ACACGTCACTACCGGCGCCTCTAATGACATCATGCGTGCCACGGATATAGCCCGTAATATGGTTACCAAATGGGGGTTGTCGGAAAAACTGGGCCCCTTGACCTATGCGGAAGAGGAGGGCGAAGTGTTCTTGGGTCGTTCTGTTACCCAACATAAGAATGTTTCCGATGAGACTTCTCATATTATCGACGAGGAGATCCGTTCGGTTATTGATCGCAATTATGAACGTGCCAAGAAGATTTTGGTGGAAAAGACGGATATATTGCATCTAATGGCCGATGCCTTAATCAAGTATGAGACCATTGATGTCGGTCAAATCGATGATTTAATGGCCGGTAAGAAGCCCCGCCCACCCAGTGATTGGAACGATTCACAACCTAGCGCCGGCTCCGGCGTTGAAGCCAGCAATACCGAAGGCAAATCCAAGGGTGGACACCTGGGAAAACCTGCTGGCGAACATTAGTAGCTCAATGATACTGGATTGTGCAGGGCGCTCGTTGGACTTGAGCAGTCCCAAAATCATGGGAATCCTGAATGTTACCCCCGACTCCTTTTCGGACGGGGGTAATTTTTTGGACGTAGAAAATGCGTTGAGGCAAGCAGAAAGGATGATGCGAGAAGGGGCTACGGTCATCGACGTCGGGGGTGAATCAACCCGCCCGGGGGCCCAAGCGGTTTCGGTACAGCAGGAGTTGGATAGAGTTGTACCGGTAGTCGAGGCTATTGTTCAAAATCTGGACATCGTGGTTTCAATCGATACCAGCAAAGCGGTGGTAATGCGTGAGGCAGTGGTCGCCGGAGCAGGTATGATCAATGATGTGCGTGCATTGCGCGAACCAGGGGCATTGGAGGTCGCAGCAAATTGTGACATTCCAATATGTCTTATGCATATGCAGGGCGAACCCCGTTCCATGCAGAGTAATCCGCAATACCTGGATGTGGTAGATGATGTTTTTGAATTTCTAGAGGAACGGATAGAGGACTGTTTTAAAATTGGTGTCAACCGCAAACGGCTACTGGTTGACCCTGGATTTGGGTTTGGCAAAAGCCTCGCCCATAATCTATCGTTGCTAAAGCATCTTGATGTTTTCTCGCGTCTGGAGTTGCCGGTATTGGTTGGTGTTTCGCGTAAATCGATGATCGGGGCTATGTTGAATGTGGACGTCCATGAAAGACTCTATGGTAGTATTGCCCTCGCCGTGATGGCCTGCCAAAAAGGTGCAAATATCATTCGCTGTCACGATGTTTCGGAGCATGCTCAGGCGTTGCGAATTTATCATGCAGTGGTGTCGGCGCAATAGGTACCCAATATACGTATAAAAGGTGGTGGAGATGGAACGCAAATACTTTGGTACAGACGGCATAAGAGGCAAGGTCGGGGAATATCCCATAACACCCGAGTTTATGATGCATTTGGGGTGGGCTGCCGGCCGGGTATTGGCCGGAGAAAAGGGTGGCAAGGTCCTGGTCGGGAAAGATACACGTATTTCGGGCTATCTGTTTGAATCCGCAATGGAGGCCGGGTTATCGGCTGCCGGCATCGATGTTCATTTGCTAGGGCCTATGCCGACTCCTGCCATTGCCTATCTCACACGTACCTTTCATGCCAGAGCGGGCATCGTTATCAGTGCGTCACACAATCCTTTTGAAGACAACGGCATCAAATTTTTTTCAGCCAAGGGCACCAAATTGCCCGATGAGATTGAGCTGGCGATAGAGAACGAATTGGAAAAGCCCATGAACATCGTTGACTCTGCACGATTGGGTAAAGCAGAACGGGTAGAGGACGCCAGGGGGCGCTACATCGAGTTTTGCAAGAGTACCATAGATAACAGTGTGTCATTGAATGGTTTAAAAATAGTAGTTGATTGCGCGAACGGGGCAACCTATTACGTTGCGCCCAGTGTTTTGAAGGAACTGGGGGCGCAAGTAGTTAAAATCGCCACATCGCCGGATGGCCTCAATATCAATACTGAGTGTGGCTCCACCAAACCTAAGGCTCTGCAGGCTGCTGTGCGGGAGCATCAAGCCCATTTAGGCATTGCCTTTGATGGTGATGGTGACCGGGTCATGATGGTGGAC
>DKAX01000262.1 GCA_002450975.1 Proteobacteria bacterium UBA6915 | reverse complement strand
TTCCGTGGGCAATTTTATCAGTGTGGACGTGGGCAGGGAGGGCGCGCTGGTGTATGATGGCCTGCTGCGCGAAGGGGTCATCGTCCGGCCGGTAGCCAATTATGCCATGCCGAATTTTTTGCGCGTGACGGTGGGGACCGCCGAACAGAATGAGCGGTTTCTGAGCGCCTTGGCCAAGGTGTTAGCAAGTTAGAGAGTTTGGTAAAGCCGGGATTGTTCACATGATTATCGTAATGAATGCCAAATCCACCGATGCTCAGATCGAGGCGGTGGTCAAGAAACTCACCGACAAAGGTGTAAATCACAATATCTCCCGTGGAGTCGAGCGTACCGTGATCGGCGCTATCGGTGATGTCTCCCGTCTGGACCCGGAGATCCTCATGGCCCTGCCCGGTGTGGAGAACGTCGTGCGCGTGGGCAAGCCCTATAAGATTGTCTCCCGTCAGTCGCAGTCCGAGAATACGGTTATTGATATCGGCGGCGTCAAGATCGGCGGTAATACCGTGCAGGTCATCGGTGGCCCCTGTTCCGTGGAGACGCAAGCCCAGATGGACGAATCGGCCAAAGGGGTATTCGAGGCCGGTTGTCGTCTAATGCGCGGCGGTGCCTTTAAGCCCCGCACCAGTCCCTACACCTTCCAGGGTGTGGGTGTGGAAGGGCTGGAGATGTTCAAGAAGGCAGCAGCCCAGTACAACCTGCCCATCGTCACCGAGTTGATGGACGTGCGCATGCTCGACACCTTCCTGGAGTATGACGTCGACGTCATCCAGATCGGTACGCGCAATATGCAGAACTTCGATCTATTGAAAGAGGTCGGTCGCACCCACAAGCCGGTTATATTGAAGCGCGGTATGTCTGCGACCATTTCCGAGTGGTTGATGGCGGCTGAATATATCGCTGCCGGTGGTAACCACAATATTATCTTCTGCGAGCGCGGCGTGCGTAGCTTCGAGACCTATTACCGTAATATGCTCGACGTCACCGCAATCCCGGTGTTGAAGAAAGAGACTCACCTGCCGGTGATCATCGATCCTTCGCACGCGGGCGGCAAGGCCTGGATGGTACCTTCGCTGTCACGTGCGGCGGTAGCTGCCGGTGCCGATGGCCTGTTGATCGAAATGCACCCCAATCCCTGCGAGGCCTGGTGTGACGCTGATCAGGGCTTGAATCCCGCTGAACTCAAGACCCTGATGGGCGAGTTGCGCGGTATCGCCAATGTCCTGGGTCGTGACCTGTAAGGAACCGTCTTGATCCAACGCCTGGCCATTCTGGGAGTGGGCTTGATCGGTGGTTCGCTGGCGCGGGCACTGAAAAAGGTGGGCCATTGTCAGGAGATTATCGGTTGGGGCCACCAGCGTGATTCCCTCGATAAGGCTCTCGCGTTGGGCGTGATCGACCGCGCCACCACCTCGCTAGCCGAGGCAGTAGCCGAGGCCGATGTGGTGGTACTCGCTACGCCCGTGGGGGTGATGGCGGATCTGTTCAAAGCCATGGCACCGCATCTGCGCGCTGAGACCACTGTTACCGATGTAGGCTCCACCAAGGGCAGTGTGGTCGAGGCGGCGCAGGCCGCGTTTCCTGTTTTGCCCAAGGGATTCGTCCCGGGTCATCCCATTGCCGGCACAGAGAAGAATGGCGTCGAGGCCTCGTTTGCCGAGTTATTTCAAAAACGCCGCGTGATCATCACACCCGTGGCTAGTAGCGATCGGCAGGCGGTGGCTACGGTGCGTGCAATGTGGTTGGCGACCGGCGCCGAGGTGGTGGAGATGGAGGTCAGGCACCACGACGAGGTGTTGGCGGCCACCAGTCACCTACCCCACGTGCTGGCATTCGCCCTGGTGGATTCGCTCGCACGTATGGATACCAGTGAAGAGATATTCAAATTTGCCGCCGGCGGTTTTCGTGACTTTACCCGTATCGCCTCAAGTGATCCGACCATGTGGCGGGACATCTGTTTGGCCAACGACAACGCCATTGTGGCCGTGATAGACCGCTTCCGCGAGGATCTTGAGATGCTACGCGAAGCCATCAAGCGCGACGATAGTGACAAGCTGCTCGAGGTCTTTGGCCGCGCCAAGCGCGCACGCGACAAGTGGTGCGGATAGTTTTTTAGCTTTTAATCATAGAACTCATTTCATGTCATCTAACAAACAAATAACCTTCATTGCCCAACCGGCACAGCAGGTCTCCGGTACGATTCGCGTGCCTGGCGACAAATCGATTTCCCACCGTTCCATCATGTTCGGCTCCCTGGCCGATGGTACGACTCAGGTAGAGGGTTTTCTGGAAGGGGAGGATTGCATCTCCACCCTGAAGGCCTTTCGTCAGATGGGGGTGGAGATCGATGGCCCTCACGAAGGTCGGGTGACAATCAAGGGCGTAGGCATGCATGGCCTGAAGGCACCGCAAGGTCCGCTGGATATGGGCAACTCCGGTACCTCCATCCGTCTGATGTCCGGCCTGTTGTCCGGTCAGCCGTTCGATTGGGAGATGATCGGCGATGCCTCTCTGACCAAACGACCGATGAAGCGTGTAACCGAGCCACTGGCGCAAATGGGTGCGCGAATCGAAACCACAGTTAAGGGCACACCGCCTTTACGCAAAAATGGTCAGTGGCAGCTCAACGGCATCGACTATCAAATGCCCATGGCCAGCGCACAGGTAAAATCCTGTCTGTTGTTGGCCGGACTCTATGCCCAGGGGCGTACCTGCGTGACCGAGCCCGCCCCAACCCGCGACCATACCGAGCGCATGCTGGCCGGTTTTGGTTATGCGGTACAACGCAATGGCAATACCGTTTGTGTCGAGGGTGGCGGTAAACTCAAGGCCACCCATGTGGATGTGCCGGCGGATATATCCTCCGCGGCATTCTTTATGGTGGCCGCCGCCATCGCCCCACAAGGTGAGTTGGTGCTGCGCCATGTGGGCATCAATCCCACCCGTATCGGCGTGATCAATATCCTGCGCCAGATGGGTGCCGACCTGACGCTGAGTAACGAGAAAGAGGTGGGCGGCGAACCGGTGGCCGATATTACGGTGCGTGCCTCCAAGCTGAAGGGGATTCGCATCCCGGAAGATCAGGTGCCCCTGGCCATCGACGAGTTTCCCGCGCTCTTCATCGCCGCCGCCTGTGCGACGGGCGAGACCCTGCTTCGGGGGGCCGAGGAGTTGCGGGTCAAGGAGAGCGACCGCATCCAGGTGATGGCGG
>DKAX01000231.1 GCA_002450975.1 Proteobacteria bacterium UBA6915 | reverse complement strand
CTGACGGGAGATACACCAGTCGGGGCGGTTCTGCACCATGCCCTCGATACGCGCCTTGCCCCAGGATGGTACCCATTGGGTCTCGTCGATGGCCTTCATGGCCGCCTCACGCAGTCCATTGTGCTCCATGCCGATGAACCACTGAGGCGTAGCGCGGAAGATGATTGGCGTCTTGTGACGCCAGCAGTGAGGGTAGCTGTGACGCAGGGCCTGCTCATGGACCAAGGCACCCTTGGTCTTCAATACCTCGATGACATCGGCATTGGCATTGAAGACATGCTTGCCGGCAAACAAGGGGGTATCGGGCAGAAAACAACCGTTACCGCCCACGGGGTTATCCACCGGCAGGTTGTAGCGCGAACCAGCCACATAGTCCTCCTGGCCGTGACCGGGGGCGGTATGCACGGCGCCGGTACCGGCATCAGTGGTGACGTGGTCCCCCAGAATGACCGGCACCTCGCGGTCGTAGAAGGGATGCTGCAGCGACAGGCCTTCCAGATCCGAGCCCTTGCAATAGGCAACGATCTTGTACTCCTCAATACCCCAGCGCGCCATCACATCCTTGAGCAGAGCCTCGGCCAACACCAGGCGCTCATGACCACGCTCGGTGCTGCAGGCCACTACAGCGTAATCCAAACCGGGATTGAGGGCGACGGCCTGGTTGGCGGGCAGGGTCCAGGGTGTCGTGGTCCAGATCACCAGGGAAACAGGGCCGTGGGCAGCCTTATGCTCCTCGCCGCTGACATGCTGGCAGCGCTGCCAGAAGGCCTCGTCGTCGAGCACGGCGAAGCGCACGTCGATGGCGGGTGAGGTCTTGTCTTCGTATTCGACCTCGGCCTCAGCCAGGGCTGATCCGCAATCGGTGCACCAGTGGACGGGTTTGGAGCCTTTATAGAAATGGCCGTTGGCAATGATGCGCGCCAAAGAGCGGACGATATTGGCCTCGAAACGGAAATCCATGGTCAGGTAGGGATTCTGCCAGTCGCCCAGAACACCCAGTCGCTGGAATCCTTTGCGCTGGCCATCCACCTGCTTCAGTGCGTATTCCCGGCAGGCCTTGCGAAATTTGGCGGCGTCCACCTTGACACCCGCCTTACCGATCTTCTTCTCCACGTTGAGCTCGATAGGCAGACCGTGACAATCCCAACCGGGGATATAGGGCGCATCGAACCCACTCAGCGATTTGGACTTGATGATCATATCCTTGAGCACCTTGTTGAGGGCGTGACCGATATGAATATCGCCGTTGGCGTAGGGCGGGCCATCGTGCAGGATAAAGGTCGGTCGGCCCTTGGCCGACTGGCGGATCTTGGCATAAAGCCCCATCTCATCCCATTGCTTAAGCATATCCGGCTCCCGCTGCGGAAGATTTCCGCGCATGGGGAATTCGGTCTCGGGCAGGTTCAGGGTGTCTTTATAATCGGTCACACGGTTCTCACTTTCGTTGTACGAAAAATTATCCCATTTGAAAAAAGGCCCGCGCCTGGGCCGCATCGATGTCGATCTGATGTTTTAACGCATCAAAAGATTCAAAACGTTGTTCATCACGCAGTTTATGCAATAACTCCACCTGCACATAGCGCCCGTAGACCTGTTGATCGAAATCGAACAGGTGAACCTCCAGCAGCGCACGTGTCCCACCCACGGTCGGGCGCACGCCGATGTTGGCCACCCCTTTGACCGGCTCGCCCTCGATACCGAAGACCTCAACGGCAAACACGCCACGCACCGGCAACTTGTCGCGGTGCAGGTAGAGATTAATGGTGGGGAAACCAATCTGCCGGCCACGCTTGTCACCGTGCACGATGCGCCCGCACAGACGATAAGGGCGCCCTAACAACTGCTCCGCCTGATCCAGCAGCCCCATCTCCAGGGCCAGTCGCACGCGCGTGCTGCTCACCCGTTCACCGCCGATACTGAAGGTGTGCATGCTGACCACGGGAAAGCCATGCTGCTGACCGGCCTGTTTCAGAGTCTCAAAATCACCCATACGGCTCTGACCAAAACGGAAATCGTCCCCCACCACCAGGTAACGCACCCCCAGCCCCTTGACCAAAACCTGGTCAATGAACTCCTCTGGGGAGAGCCTGGCCAGCGCCCGATTGAAATAGAGACAAAACAACCGGTCCACGGAAAACCTGCGCATGGCCAGCACCTTCTCCCGATAGCGTGTCAGGCGTGCGGGTGCCTCGCCGCCCTGGAAATACTCGCCGGGCTGGGGTTCGAAGGTAATCACGGTGGTGGGCAGACCCATGGCGGCCGCCTGTTCGGAAAGTTGCCCCAAAACGGCCTGGTGACCGAGGTGCACGCCATCGAAATTGCCGATGGTCGCCACACAGCCACGATGTCGGGATTTCAGATTATGCAGCCCGCGAATCAACTCCATGGGTTTGGTGCCTCAATGAACCGCTGAAAACGGGCAAGTATACCGTGCTTACCGCAGCCCGCCCAGGGAGTCCCCTTAACCACGTCTGATCAGATGACCGCGACGCAGGCCCAGCGCCCATAAACAGGCCAAATAAACCAAAGCCCCCAAGGCCACGCTTTGCGCCAACTGCAGGGCCCGCGTCCCCGCATTCCAATCCAGCCACTGAGACAGAGGCGCCACCCACCACATCAGAAACGCTGCCATGGCCAATGTTGCTCCCGCCACCTGCAGCCCCAGGGGCCACCAACCCGGCTGTGGTCTATAGATACCTTGGCGGCGCAAAGCCCGGTAGAGCAAACCACTGTTAATAAAAGCCGAACACGCGGTCGCCAGGGCCAGACCCGCATGAGCCCCCTCTCGTCCAGACCATAAAATGGCCAGGACAAACACGATGTTTAATACCATGTTAGAAACCATGGCGATGATGCCGATACGCACCGGTGTCTTGGTATCCTGGCGGGCATAAAATCCGGGCGCCAGCACCTTGACCAAAATGAAGCCGATCAGGCCCCATGAATAGGCCATCAGGCTATAACTGGAAAGACGCACATCATCACCCTGAAAGGCGCCGTATTGAAACAAGGTCGCCAGCAATGGACCCGCCAGCAGAAACAGCCCCAAAGCGGCCGGTATGGAGAAAATCAACACCAGTCGCAAGGCCCAGTCCAAGGTCCGGGTAAAGGCCTCGCCCGAGGCGGTAGCGTGGTCACGCGACAGCTTGGGCAAAATGACCGTAGCCAATGCCACACCCAATATGCCGACAGGAAACTCCACCAAGCGATCCGAGTAGTAGAGCCAGGAAACGCTGCCAGTCACCAGGAAAGAAGCCAGCAGGGTATCCAGCAGTAAATTGATCTGCATTACCGAGGAGCCAAAAATTGCCGGCAGCATCAACCGTAAAATGCGCTGGACCCCACTGTCACGCCAACCCCAGCGCGGCAGGGGCAGCATGCCCAGGCGCCACAGAAACGGCAGCTGAAACAGCAACTGGGCGGCACCGGCTACGAAGACTCCAATGGCCAGGGCAAAAACAGGCTGGGAAAAATAGGGGGCCAGAAAGATCGCCGCGCCGATCAGACACAAATTTAGCAATACCGGGGTAAAGGCCGGGACAGCAAAGCGACCGAAGGTATTCAAAATACCGCCGGCGAAGGCGGTCAAAGAGATAAAAAACAGATAGGGGAAGGTATAGCGCAGCATCTCTGCCGCCAGAGCGAGCTTGTCGGGTTCGTCGAGAAAGCCCGGTGCAAACAACATAATCAACCAGGGCGCGGCCAATACCCCAACCAGAGTCACCAGAGCCAATATGCCCCCCAGGGTGCCTGCCACGTGGGCGGCCAGCTGCCGTACTTCCGCCTCGCTGCGCTGCGCCTTGAACTCGGACAATACCGGAACAAACCCCTGGGAGAAGGCCCCCTCCGCGAACAATCGACGCAGAAAATTGGGAATCTTGAAGGCGACAAAAAAGGCGTCCGTCCCCATGCCGGCACCAAAAAAGCGAGCCACCACGATATCACGGACAAAGCCCAGGATTCTGGACAACAAGGTCATTAAGCCCACCGTTATTGTGGATTTAAACAATCGCCCGCTCACAAACCCTCTCTATATATAAAGAAATCACGGCGGGCAGTGTACCCGTCCCTGCCGGTCGGGTACAAATCCCACGTAGGCCATTGACAATTCCCCACAAAACCCGCATAGTGGCGCCCCTTGAATTTTGGACAAAATCAGGAGTCAACCTTGGCCAATACAGCTCAAGCAAAAAAACGTGCACTTCAGGCGGAGAAACACCGCCAGCACAATGCCAGCCTGCGTTCACGCATGCGTACGGCTGTGAAGAAAGTGTTCAGCGCCATCCAGGCCGGTGACAAAACCGCGGCCCAAGGCGCTTTCCAGTCGGCCGTTTCCTTGCTCGATAGCACGGCCAACAAAGGGTTGATCCACAAGAACAAGGCAGCCCGCCACAAGAGCCGATTGAACACACGCGTTCGCGCCATGTAATTCGGCACTTATATCGAGTAGCAAAAACCGGCCCTTGTGGCCGGTTTTTTTTTACCTTACCCATCCCCTGTCTTTACAAAACTTCACAAACCACAATTCATGCCTGTCTATAGCCCATCCGATACGCTCAAGACTGATTGGCAAACAAGGTGATATGACCGGTCAACTACCTGGCATTGATGTTGGCAAGGAGCCTAAATGCATTTTTTATCCACGGATCAGTGGCAAATAGACTTTCTTATTATCTCGTACATGATCGCCGTTACCACGGCACTGGTCGGTTTTCTTTCCGAACAGAGCTCCCCCGAGCTGAAAAAGTCCCGCCTGCGTTGGTCCCTGGCTATGGCCGTCGGCGTATGGGCCATGCATTTCACCGCCATTCTGGCCCACAACCATCCCTTCCAGATATCCTTTGATCCCATCATTACGCTGTTTTCCAGTCTGGCACTGGGACCATTTGCCTATGCGGCCTATCCATACCTGTTCATCAGTCGCTTTGACAAATGTAATACAGCGATAGGCGCTACTCTATTGGCCGCCGGCATTCTCTGCATGCACTACACCGGAATGCACGCTGTTCGTCTTGACGGTGAAATGCATTACCGCTTTTGGTACCTCCTCCCCGCTGTCATGGTTAGCCTGCTAGTCAGTACAACCGCGCTGGTACTGGTCGCATATCAAAGACACCGCAAATGGCAATGGAGATTAACTCGGCGCCTGCTGGTCGCCATGCCTATTGGATTGGCAATCATGGGTGTCCATTTTGTGGCCGCGCTGGCCAACAAATTTACCCCGCATATTCATCAAGGGGAAACGCCTGCTCAACATCTTTCTGAATATCTGACCAACACTTTTTGGAGCAACAACATCCTGGCTTTGTTCGTTGTAGTTGTCACCATTGCTGTACTGCCACTGGCCATGATCAATGAAAAACGGGCGGCCAACAGCAATATCTCCCACTTGGCTTTACTGCTTTTGATACTAAGCGCATTGATTCTTGGCCCACTGGCCATATCGACGACCAGCATGCATCAAAACAGCCTGAAACAACAAGGCGAGCGGCTATTTGAATTGGTTGAAAATCAGGCCAAACTGATCAGATCAGTCGCGGTCTTTGATGAAAAATTCAGCGCGAATGACCACCCCAAAGGCTCAAAAGCCGCCACCATATCCCAGATACTCGGCGCATACTCCGACAATGAAGATTTTGGCCAATCCGGGAAATTTCTGCTGGTAAGACAAGTCAACGGTGAACTCCAATACGCCAAGAGTTTGCAACGGGATAATGACACATTCCGCACCATGTCACTGTTCTCTCTGCGCGACAATCCCGGCACACGCGCAGTCCAAGGTCAAAGCGGCACCATGACCTGTAGCCTGATAGACGGTACACGTGTCCTCAGCGCCTATGTATACGTACCCCAACTGTCAGTGGGGCTCATCGGATACATACACATCGACGAGATTACGGCCCCCTTTCAGAAAACCCTGTTCAACACCAGCCTATCCGCAGTAGCACTGGTGATCTTCAGCTCAATATTTATCTTTCTCTTTAACAACCAGTTTGTCCGTCGACTTCAAAAGGAAATCGCCCAACGCAAACAGATACAGGAAGAGATAGTCCGCGCCCACGATCAATTGGAGGATAAGGTCAAGGAGCGCACGGAGGCCTACACCTACCTGAACAACAAACTGCTCGCGGAAATCGACGAACGCGAACAGGTCCAGTCCATGCTGCGCCATGTCAATCAGTTCCGTGAAAAGGTGATGGATAACAGCAGCAATGCCATCTGCGTCATGGACCGCGAATCGAGCATCACGACCTGCAATCGCGCCATGCAGGAGCTGACAGGGCAGGAATACGGCGAGCTCGTCAGCCGCAACTTCACCAGATTTCTATCACGCGACTCTGTCAATACCTTCAACGAGGAAACACAGAAAATCCTTGCTACCGGCACCCCCGTACACAACCTGGAATTACAAATCAACAAAGGTGGTCAATACTTACGCACGGTACTGTTCAATATGTCCCCCATCTATGAGAACAGCACCATAAGTCACATCGTAGTAACAGCAGAAGATGTCACTATACGCAGATTGGCCGAAAAAGAGATATTGCAGGCCAAGGCGCACGCAGAAAGCGCAAACAAATCTAAATCGGAATTTCTGGCGAATATGAGCCACGAGATCCGGACCCCNNAATATGAGCCATGAAATCCGCACGCCCATGAACGGGATCATTGGCATGCTGTCCTTGGTAAAAAATACCGACCTTACCGAGGAACAGGCCGAATACCTTCACTACGCCAACACCTCAGCGGAACTGTTACTGAGTTTGCTCAATGACATTCTCGACCTGTCAAAAATCGATTCCGGCAAATTGGTCCTGGAGAATATCGAATCCGACCTGGTTGATCTGATTGAAAGCGCCGCAGTGCTTTATGCCGAGCCTGCGCAAAAAAAAGGTGTGGAGATGATTTGCCAGATAGAAACGGGGCTTCCACGCTATATCAATACCGACCCAACCCGGCTGCGTCAGGTATTGAACAACCTGATCAGCAATGCCATAAAATTCACCGATCAGGGGGAGATCATCATTCGCGCCCAAGCTTACAAACACCCCTATTCGGGCGTAGACCTTGTACGATTCGAGGTAAAAGACACCGGCATCGGCATTCCCGAGTCGTCTGTAGGTAAAATTTTTGAATCTTTTAGTCAGGCCGACGCATCCACCACCCGTAAATATGGCGGAACCGGCCTGGGCCTGACAATCTGCCGACGCCTGGTTTACTTAATGGGGGGGGAAATTGGCGTTAATTCAATCCCCGGCACGGGTTCAACCTTCTGGTTCACCATAAAGGCAGATATCGCCAAACTGGAAACCCCTACCCCCCTGGCCATAGAAACACTTTTTAACAATCACCGCTTTCTCATCATCGACGACAATGAAACCAATCGAAAAATTCTGGCTGGCTATCTAAAGAATTGGCAAATTGAAAACGATACAGTTAGTGATGGCTTTGAGGCCTGGGAAAAAATCGTTCACGCGGCCGATAACGGCAAACCCTATAGCGGTCTGCTATTGGATATGATGATGCCAGGCATGTCCGGCCTCGAACTCTGTGAGCGTATTCGACAGCAGGAACGATTTAAGGATATATTCGTTCTGCTATTAACTTCAATAAACCTTAATCAGAGCGAGGAAGAATTGGCACGTGTCGGTATCGACGTCTGGATTAACAAACCGATACGACAGTCAACGCTCTACAATCAATTGATCAAGGCGGCAAGCATGAGAAACGACGAGAGTTCACAGGGAAGTAAGAACCAAGTTATCGACCTCTCCAGCGGAGAGGGAACCAGAACTAGCGTCTTGGTTGTCGAAGATAACCACATCAATCAGAAAGTTATTATCGGCATGCTGAAAAAATTTAATCTGCTCGCCGATGTCGCAGACAATGGCAAAGAGGCCTTGCAGAAACTGGCGGACAGAAACTTCGACTTGATTCTGATGGATTGCCAGATG
>DKAX01000099.1 GCA_002450975.1 Proteobacteria bacterium UBA6915 | reverse complement strand
TTGCACTTGCCGCAGCGCAGACAGTCCTTGACCTGGTTGTTTAACTCACCCAGCTCACTCGCCTCCAGGATCAAGGCCTCTTGTTGTACCAGGCGCAATGACGGGGTGTAGGCGTTGTGCAGGCCGGAGCCGGGCAGCAGCTTGCCCGGATTGAAGATCTGCTTGGGATCGACCTTCTCTTTATAGTGCACAAAGGCATCCACCGTCTCCGGTTCCAGGTATTGCATCTTGGTGATGCCGATGCCGTGCTCNNTCGGCCTCGTGCAGCATGGCGTAGTCATTGGAGAACACCGGGATGTTGGTGTGCACATTGCCGTCGCCGGCGTGCATATGGGTAGCGACGAACAGACGGCTGGTGCGCATCTCGTTGTGAATACGATCCAGGCGCTCGCGCACCGCCTCCAGTTCGCGGCCGGAGAAGATCTCCTTCACGGGGCGCTCCACCTCGCGTCGGTAGGAGACGCGCAGGTCACGGCGCAACAGCAGATTGAATAAAGTATCACCGGACTGGAGGGCACTCTGCACCGACTCGGGCAGCAGCGCTTTGTGTCTGTCCGCCGCGTCGTCCATGCGCTCCAGCAGGGTTTGCCAATAGTGCTGTACCTGTTGCAGGTGTTGCTCGGCGGCACCGCGCTTGCCGGCCCAGATGGCGTCGCCCTCGGCGCTGCCCTCGTAGTCGGCCAGGCGCTTCAGCTCCGGCAGGTCACCGGCCAGGCAGGTGAGGATGGCCTCGACCATGCGCAGCTTGTTGCGGATGGAGTATTCGATATTGATGCGCTCGATGCCTTCGCTGTAGTCGGCCAGGCGCTCCAGCGGGATGACCACGTCTTCGTTGATCTTGAANNGGCGTTGGTGTGGGCGGCGATGGCAGCGGTGCGCGCGCGGTCGGCCCAGAAGCGGTGACGCGCCTCGGGGCTGACGGCGATGAAGCCCTCACCCTCCAGGGCATTGGCCATGCGCACCACCATGGAGGCGGCATTGGCCACCGCCTTTTCGTCATCGCCGGTGACGTCAATCAGCAGGACCATCTTGGGCAGTTCGCGGCGCGGCGCCTTGGTGGTGTAGCGCACCGCCTTGACGTAGCGCTCGTCCAGGTGTTCCAGACCCGCCAGCACCACCGCGGGTTCGGCGTCGATATAGTCCTTGATCTCCACGATGGCGGAGACCGCGCGGCGCAGGTTGCTGCCGAAGAATTCCAGGCAGACGGTACGGATGTGGGCGTGCTGACGGTGTAAAACAAAAACCGCCGAAGTAATCAGCCCGTCGCAGCCCTCTTTCTGCACGCCGGGCAGACCGCCGAGGAATTTATTGGTGACATCCTTACCCAGGCCGGACTTGCGCAATACCGGTCCTGGGATGCGCAGCTCTTCGGCTGGGCGACTGGGCGTATGGCCATCGGCCTTGAAGTAGCTGACGCGGAATTGGGCCTCGGGCTGATCGTGGATCTTGCCCAGGTTGTGGTTGAGGCGTTCCACCAACAGCCACTCGCCCTGGGGGGTGACCATGCGCCAGGAGACCAGNNGCGATATTGCCGCCGATGCAGGAGGCATCCTGGGAGGTGGGATCGACGGCGAACACCAGGCCGTTGCGCTCCGCCAGTTCCGACACCCGGCGCGTGACCACGCCGGCGCCGGTGGCGACCGTGGCCACCTCGCCCTCGACGCCGGGCAGCTGGCGCATGACCACCTCGCCCAGGGTATCGAGTTTTTCCGTATTGATGACGGCGCAATCGGGGCGCAGGGGGATGGCGCCACCGGTGTAACCGGTCCCGCCCCCGCGCGGGATGATGCTCAACCCCAGCTCGATGCAGCTGCGCACCACCGCGGCGACTTCTTCCTCGGTGTCGGGGCTAATGACCACGAAGGGGTATTCGACACGCCAGTCACTGGCATCGGTGACATGGGAGACACGCGCCAGACCGGAGAAGTCGATGTTGTCACGGCGGGTGACCCGGCTCAAACGGCGCAGGGCGTCACGGCGCAGGCGCTGCTGGCGGGAAAACCAGGTCTCGAAATCGGTCACCACCGCGCGCGCGGCATTCATCAGGGTAATGGCGTCCTGATTGTCGTTGGCCCGGTCCTTGATCATGTCCAGGCGGTGGTGCAGGGCATGGGCCAGGGAGCGCCAGCGTTTGCTGTTTTCCAGCAGGTCGTCCTGGATAAAGGGGTTGCGGGTGATGACCCACAAGTCACCCAATACTTCGAACAGCATGCGCGCCGAACGGCCGGTGCGGCGGCTGTCGCGCAGACCGTTGAGGATCTGCCAGGCCTCCTCGCCCAGGAAGCGGATGACGATCTCCCGGTCGGCAAAAGAGGTGTAGTTATAGGGAATCTCGCGAATACGGGTGACGGTTTCAGACATGGCCGGCCGTCCGCGCCTGTCGGTCAGGCTGCTCGCTATGCAAAATCACGGGTGAATTCAATCTGTTGTACCTGAAAGGGTAATTATCTTTCCTGACAATAATTTCACTGGCGTACTAATTGCAATCGATTTTCTACCGATACATTCAACGGGGGCACGGAATCCCGCCCCTCTGACACCAACGAGAGACAAGTTTAACATCCCATGGCACTACGCGCAGAAACAATTGATGTGGATACTCTGGAAAGTCTGGAGCCTATGACCTGTTTGCCCCAGCCGACCCTGGTGCAACTGGCCCAACAGATCGCGGTGGAGCCGGTGCGTGCCGGTCAATACCTGTTCCGCGAAGGCGACCAGGACGGTAAGGCGGTTTATTTGATCAGCGGTACGGTGGAGCTTTTCGGCCGGCGTACTCCGCCGCGCAGGATCGTCGCCGGTACCCCGGATTCCTGGCAACCCCTGGGTCAGCAGCAGCCGCGTCAGTGTTCGGCCGTGGCCCTGACCGACGTGCAAATCATCCGCGTCAACATGGAGCGCATCGACCATCTGCTGGCCTGGGATCATATCGCCCCGGCCAACCACGGTGAATGCGCCGAACGCTTTTTCCTGCCCCAGGGCCAGCACCGCGACTGGATGCTGCGCCTGTTGCACTCGCCCCTGTTCCAGCAGCTGCCCACGCCCAATATCGAGGCCTTATTACAATGCCTGGAACCCATCGTGGTCAGCGCCGGTGATGTCATCTTCAAGCAGGGTGACCCGGGGAAATACTTCTATTTAATAGATAAGGGCGTGGCCCTGATCAGCCGTCGCCTGGAGAAGAGCGGGCGCGAGGTGGAGGTGGCGGAGCTGGGCCCTGGCGCCAGCTTTGGTGAAGAGAGCCTGATCGCCGACACCGTGCGCCAGATGACCGTGACCATGGAGACCGACGGCCGTCTGATGATGCTCTCCAAACCCGATTTTCAAAACCTGATGCAAGAGCCCCTGCTCAACTGGCTCAATATGGATGAACTGCTGGTCGCCCTGAGCCAGGATACCCAATGTCTGGACGTACGCCTGGCACCGGAGTTTTACACCAGTCACCTGGCCACCGCCCTGAATCTGCCCTTGAATGAATTGCGCAGTCGTTTGGTGGAGCTGGACCCGCGTTTTCACTATGTCTGTTACTGCAACACCGGTAAGCGCAGCGCCGCCGCCGCCTATCTGCTTAGCCAGGCCGGGTTTCGCGCCAGCGTGTTGCGCGGCGGATTGCAGTCTGTGCCTACCATGTATCTGATCTAATCTTTCACTAGCGGCGTTGGTAGTGCACCGACGCCGCGCTTCCTGACAATTCTTAACAAATGTAACACAGCGATAAATGCAGCTTCCTTGTGGTGTTGCCGATACCTTCACAGGTGCATCTACCAGCCTACAGATGCTTTGCAATATCGGCGACAGTGAAGTCATGTGCTATGCCCTTCAGCAACACACACAAACGTACGGACAAGACGCTCTACGAGCAGATGCAACTGAGCGAAATCGAGATTGAACGCCGCAAGGAGTTTCTCAATATTAGCGATACGGACCTGCGGCAACTGAGTCAGTGCAAAGAGCATATCGAGCAGGAGGTCGACGGCATTGTCAACGAATTCTATGAACTGCAAACCGCCATCGATGAGATTCAGTTGTTGATCGGTGACTCGGACACCTTGAAGCGATTGCGCATGGCGCAGCGTAAATATGTGCTCGACCTGTTTAGCGGTAAATATGACAGCGACTATGTCAACAACCGACTGCGTATCGGGCTGGTGCACAAGCGTATCGGGGTGGAGCCTAAGCTGTATCTGTCTGCGGTTCGGACCCTGAAAGGTATCCTGCACAAACATTTCGACAAGCTTTTCTCTGATGCGAACCTGCGCAGTCAGGTTTATCAAGCCCTGGACAAGCTGATGTATTTCGATATCACCCTGGTGTTCGATACCTATATCCGCAGTCTGATCGCCGAAATCGAGACTGCCAAGAGTCGTACGGAAAACTACGCCAAGAGCCTGGAAGACAAGGTGGCCGAGCGCACCCAGCAGTTGGAGGATTTGTCGCGACGCGATCCCCTGACCAATCTATATAATCATCGTGCATTGAAAGAAACCCTCTATCGCGACCTGATTCAGGCCAAGCGCCGTGAGAGGCACCTGTCGTTAATCTATTTCGATATTGACGATTTTAAGCAGGTTAATGATAACCAAGGGCACCACAAGGGTGATGAGATGCTGGTGAATGTCAGCCATATTCTGGGTAAAATCTGCCGCGAGGCCGATGTGCCCTGCCGCTACGGCGGCGACGAGTTCTGCGTCATCCTGCCCGAGTGTGACAGCGATAATGCGCGCAAGGTGGCTGAACGTCTGATTTCCCTGTTTACAAAAAGATATCCGAAAAACTCCCTCAGTATTGGTATAGCGACTACCGGCCCGCTGCAATTTGTGGAGTCGGATCCATTGATCCGCGAGGCCGACAAAAAAATGTATCTGGCCAAAAAAATACCCGGCTCTAACATCGTCTGCTGAAGACCGGGTATTGGTAGCACGATTTCAGCCAGGGTCATCTACAAGTTTACCGACTATTCATGCATAATCCCCCAACGGAGCGTAGGGGGGTGTAATGAAAATAAAGATAGAGAAAGTGATTCCGGTGTTGGCCGTAGTCTGTGCCTGCTACTCTACAGAGAGTACGGCGCTCAGCGCCATCCCTTCTTACCCAGGCATTACCCCGGATGCCGTGCACGTCGACCAGAACAACAGTTTCTATCTGGTGGCGGGCAGGCGCATTCTGCGCTTGCAGGATAAGTTTGTCGTCTATGCCCAGCTGCCGGAGAAGGTCGGCAGGTTCACCATGGGTAAGTATCAAGTGCGAGTGGCCGGTGACGGCACCGTGTTTGCCGTTGCGACAGGAACCTACAGTTATCAGACCCAGGTAAAACAGGGTGACAAAGTGGTGACCGTCACCCATTCGGAAAGCCAGCTCTACCAGGTGCAGTGTCACGGCAGCTGTAATCCTCGCATACTCAATGGCAGCAATTTGTTGGAGCCGAGTTTTCAGGTGTCAACCCAAGGGGAGGTCTTTTTTCAGACCTACGAGGTGGTCAAGGGCACATTGGATTCCAATGGCGATTATCAACAGAAGCGCAACTATTACCACTACCTGAACGGAAATTCCGTGAGTGGTGAAGAGTATGATAGACGCTACGGCCAGGCCTTCGCGCCGGAATTGGTCAGCGATGGTGAGGATGGTTTCGTCTTTAAGGGAAAGGCCGTCAAGGAGTCGCAGCCGCATCGCCTGCGTGGTAGCCGCTCCATGGTCTGGGATCATTTGCACCAACCCCACCTGTTCTTCCATGATCCCGGTTCGCGCAGCCTGCATCACCACTACTTCAATCGTGCGGACAGCAAGATGGTGCATCTCGACATAGATATTATGGAGAGTGGAGTCGAGAATGCGGCCTTCGTCGATGGCGAGCAGATCTGGGTGCTGCACTATTATTACCGAAACAATTTCAACAAGGGAGTGGCCGCCACCCTGCTGGATGTGGATGGACGCATGGCTGAGCAGTTTGTAGTCGATGCCGCTGCCGAGGACAACATCGGCTGGGATCTGCACGCGGCGCGCGCCCCCAATGGTCAAATATTACTCACCTACCAATCGGATAGCCAAAACAAGCAACACCGCTATTGGCTGCTGGACAACGCCGGCGAACTGCGCACCCTGGCTCAGCGCCTGAGCACCTACGGTACCACCACCCAGGCCGAAGGCGAGGCCAGTTTCGAACAACAGATAGCAGGACAGGAACTGGCCAACTCCCTGTTCAAATCCTACAAGTTTCTGGCATTGACCTTTGGTACCGGTGTCCAGTATGCCCTGTGGAGCTACAACTTTTCCGATCAGCTGCACTACAAGGTGGACAACTCGTTCGTCAATATCCTCGATGTCGGCGGTCAGGTGCGCGGTTTCAATTTTGGTATGGAATACGCCAAATACCTGGTCGATGTCGGCGCGCCCGATACCGGTGCCAGCCGCCTGAGCAGCTTCGCCAGTTGGAACCGACTGCTGTTCGATTTTGATTTCAAACTCAGCCTGGAGAAGAGTACCACCCAGGTGGAATTGACCGACGATAAAGTCGCCGCCAATGATCGCGTCTATACGCAGCAATACAATGCCGTCAATCTCAATCTGCTGACGCCGCGCCAGCGTGCATTTGGTCTGCGTTATCAGAAATACAATCAATACAAGGTGATCCATAAACAGGAGATCAAGGCAGGCAGCGACCAGTGGCATACCGTCGCCAGCGGCGTTGGTGAACTGGAGGTCAATACACTGGCCGCGCACTTTGGTTACTCGACGATTGACTACCTGCTCAAATTCGAGACCCGCAGCAGCCAGTATTTCATCGATTACAACGGCCAGCTTGGGTTGGTGTGGCAGAGTTATCTAGGCAAGGATTACAGCGCCTGGGGCGGCGATAGACCCAAAGGGCTGTTCAATCCCATCGTGGGCGGCAATATCGAGTTTGGCCGCCTGTGGTACCGGCGCTGGAATACGCGTGTCAACGTCGGTGGTCTGGTCAAGGTCTCCTACCGGTTGGATGCCCATTTCTATTTGGATGGTGAAAAGGAAAGTCAGGAAGAGAAGGCCGATAAAGACGATACCGATTTCGTCACCAACTCCGGTATCGCCCTGCGCCATGGGCCGGTGGCGTATGTTGCACTGGTGTTCTGAAGGGTGGATTTGCCCTTATAGCGGGCCAGGTTCGTGTGCAGGTTTGTCAGTAACCGGGAAGAGCTGTTCTCACCTATGCGCTGGCAAATTCCAGCCAAAAGGTGGAACCCTTGCCCTTTTCGCTCTCTACGCCGATGGTGCCGCCCATGAGTCCCATAAGCTGTTTGGCAATGGCTAGTCCAACGCCAGCGCCATCGATACACTTTGTTGGGGCATCCAGGCGCTCGAATTGTTCAAAAATCTTGTCAAGGTTCTCACGTGCTATTCCGGGGCCATTATCGGTCACTGTGATACGCACTGTATCGGTCTGCGGAACACGGTTAACGGTAATGTCGACGATACCGCCCGGCGAATTGTAGACGATGCCGTTAACCAGGATATTGATTAGAACCTGTTTCAGGCGCGCGGAATCAGCCATGATATGGGTAAAATTATTGATGTCCGAATTGTATTGGATAGAGACATTGTGTTTTTTCGCGCGCTCAATGACCAGGGCGATACAATCTCTGATAATGGAGTTTACATGACATTGGCGCAAATCCACCCGCACCTTGCCCAGTTCGATCTGACTAATATCCAATAATTCGTCGATAAGATAATTCAGGTGTACTCCTGCCATGCGAATCTTGTCGATCAATTGTCTGTTTTGCGGCAGTAGCTCATGTGCATCTTCCGTAACCAGTTCGGTATAGCCGAGAATGGCGTTTAAAGGGGTACGCAGTTCGTGGCTCATCCGTGTCAGGAATTCTGTCTTGGCATGGTTAGCGACTTCGGCCTCGTGCAAGGCGCTTTGCAAATGTAAGGTCTGTTTGGTGACCAAATCCTGCAGATGGTCCTTGTGCTTGACCAGATCACGCTCGGTTTTCAGACGTTGTAGTTCGGCGGCGGCGCGGGCTGCGAAAATACGCAGATACTCTTCGGCAAAAGGGGAGTCGGCTACAGGGTCTACACCCAGTATACAAATGTGGCCAATAACTTCCTCATAGCTGGAAATCAGGGGTATGCCGAAATAGCTGTTTACGCCCATGGTGACAAGGTCTTTATCATCGGGAAATAAAGCCTGAAGGTTTTCAGGGAAATAGCTCAGGCCTTTCCCGTAGACGCAATCACAAGGAGTGGATTGGAGGTTATATTCGAAGTTTTGACCCAGTATGCCGTTTTGCCAGAATGCCACGGTGCGCACACGCATCGGCTCCTTGCTGATCAATTCGCTGGCCAGCGCAAATTGTGCTCCGAAGGCCTGTGCCAGGTTTTCGATAAAACCGGCAAAAAAAGCCTCACCAACCAGTGAGGCAGTGCCCGCCACTAGGTTGCGCAAGCTACTGTTTTCAAGAGCTTTCTCAGGGGGGCGTAGATTGTTTTGATTTGCCTTTGACACTGTGGGCTTCGTATCCAGGAATACATAAAGGGTTATCGACTCTTTTTCGGTGGTTCTTTACTAAAAGAAGGAATGGCATTCCTTGTCATAGTGGCGCAGGTCCTCAGACGGTAGTATCACTTTGTGATCTATGTAATACGCAAGACCGGGTTATTGATACAGACGAAATACCTACATGCCAAGATTTGTATTCGACTGAATCGTCGTCTGCAACGGAATTTCGAAGAAGAACAGGGTGCCCTGCTCGGGTGATGATACAAAATCTATTTTTCCGCCCATCTGGCGCACAATTTCCTTTGATATGCTTAACCCCAGGCCAGTGCCATAGATGTTGCGATTGTCGCGTGTATCGGCGCGTGTGAATTTGGTAAATATCCGGTCTTTAAAATGTTCAGGTACACCGGGACCGAAATCCTGTACGGATATCCTGGCGCTGTTGTTGGCTTTATCTATGGTGACAATGACGTTGTTATGTTTAGGGCTGAACTTAATCGCGTTTGACAGGAGGTTGTTGATGACCTGTCGCAGCCGTATCGGATCGGCGGAGATCACTATTGGAAAGGCGGGTGACCTGAGTTCAATATTCACCTGCGCGCCTGCGGCCAATGGTTGATTCTCCTCCAGCGTACCACGTACCAGCGTGCACAGATCGAATGATTCTTTATGGAAAAGCATGTGCCCGCCTTCGAGTCTGGACAGATCCAAAATGTCGTTGATCAGCTCCGTCAATAGTTGGCTGTTGCGTTGGGCAATATTGAGGAGTTTCGATGCCTGTTCTTCCATTTGGCCTTTGTGGAGGCTGTTCAGTAGTGCCAATGCACCCTCGATGGAGGTCAGCGGAGTACGTAATTCATGGCTGACGCTGGCGACGAAGTCGTTTTTCATAGTGTCCAATTGCAGCTTCTCGGTCAGGTCGCGCAGTATCAGCAGAAAAAAGTTCTCTTTGGCGACAGTGATGCGTTTGAGGACTAGGTCGGCTTTGAAGCTGTCACCATTTTGTCGATGACAGACATGGTTGTGCAGGAGGTAATCCCGGGTGTCGGTCAGTTTGTTGTCCCTTGGTGTTGTCAGCTCCATGTGGGTGACAATGTCAGAACAGAATTGACTTGCATGCAAGGCGTGATGATCGATTCCCTCAGTAGCTAAAAGTTTTGCAGCCGCCTGGTTCATGGATTTGATCATGCCGTCAAGATCGAAGACGATCACCGCTTCCTGAATATTGTCCAGTACCGTGGCCAGCAGCAACTGGCTGCGCTGATATTGCAGAGACTGATCCTCGATGCTGCGCTGATCACGCTGCGTCAAGGCGCTGCCGATAATCGCCAATCCAAAGGTTGTCAAACACAGAACCAAAGGACCTTTCATGTGGCTGTAGGTGAGCCCTTCGAGTATCAATGGCATCGCCGTCATAAAACCGCACACCAATACAGTGACCCACAGCAGTAGAGACACCGGCAACCAGATTGATCCCAGAAAAATGGGGATGACCATCCAGGGCATGGCCGTCCATACCGCCTGTGTTGTGTACTGTGGTAAGGCGATGACGGCGACGAATGAGGGCAGTGTGTAGCCGACGACCGTCAGCAGAGCGGCAATCTGGGCATAGCGAGTGCGGCTTAGGAAAAACGCGAGCAGCAATAAAGCGCTTAATATCCACAATGAGGTGGATACCGGTTGCGGGGTAAACAAGGCGCCGGCCAGGGAATTGAAAAAAAACGGGACAATCATGATTGCCAGCAGGCGCGCGCGCCGGCGCCTGGCATCGGTGGTCAACAAAGGGGAGGGCTCAAACCAATGGGAAATTCCAGTGCCCAGGCGATTCCAATCGATCGATAGCGTCATGCGTAATCACAGGTCTTTAAACATTCAAAGTATAGACCACTATCTGTTATGTCCGGCGCGGGCCGGATTTCCGCGAATGTAAAATCAGTTAAAAAAACCAACCACCACGACGTAGCGCCCCGCCTTGCCCAACGTGATAAAGACGAGTGACCAAAGCCAGGAGAGGCGCAGCCAGCCGGCAGCCAGACAGAGAGGGTCGCCCACTACCGGTAGCCAGGATAACAGCAACATAGGACTGCCGTAGCTGCGTAGTCGCTTGATGGCGGCGTTGTGCCTGGGATTCTCTCCGAAGTTTTCCGGCCGCCAACGCGACAACAGCCAGCCCAGAAAATAGCTGCTCATGCCGCCCAGGGTGTTTCCCAAGGTGGCGATGGAAAGTAAGGTCAGTGTGTTGTGTGTCGATTGAGTGGCCAGATAGGCCAGCACAGCCTCCGATCCGCCGGGAAACAGGGTTGCCGATATGAAGGCCGACAGGAACAGTCCCCACAGGGAGAAATCTTGATTGACATCAATCATGGGCTGGTCGGATGTGATTGGAAAAAAATAGCGGCCAAGGCCGCTATAGTTCGTGGGATTGAGTTGTTGTTATTATAACCTGTTGTTGTTTTATTAGAGCACCGAACGGTGTAACTTCTCCTCCCCGATTAACGCTGCAATCTAAACTATCTGCAGCAGATACTCAAGCATTATATTGAATATTGATTTATTAGATAATACTAAATAAAGCCTGTGGTCAGCGCCGGCGGTTTATGCGTTTTAGGTGCTATTTTGCCGAATAAAAAAATGTAATGACCGAATTAATATCATGGTCGACGATTGAGTCCCTGCTGGTCGTTTAAACACAGTATAATTTCCAAATTACATACCTTGGTAATTTCATGTTTAGAACCTTACAACGGCGTCTATCCACTACGGACGTCAGTCCGCAATTAATGTTGCTCGCACTGCTGACCGGCCTGTGTGCCGGCGCTGTAATCCTGTTATTCCGGCACCTGATCGATTTCAGTCTGTTGTTGATGCTGCCCGCCGGCGGCCATGGAGAAAATTTTGAGCAACTTTCTGCACACTGGCATTTTCTACTGCCGTTAATTGGCGGGGTCGTGCTCGGACTGATCTGGCACTGGCTGCCCCATGACTATCGTCAGGTGGGGGTGACGCACGTCATGGAACGCCTGACCTACCATCAGGCGCGCCTGCCGATCGCCAATACCGTGATTCAATTTATCGGGGCGTCACTGAGCATTATCTCGGGTCACTCGGTAGGGCGCGAAGGTCCTGGTATTCATCTGGGGGCAGGTACCGGGAGTTATCTGGGGCAGTTGCTGCACCTGCCCAATAACGCCTTGCGTACCCTGGTGGCCTGCGGCACCAGCGCCGCGATCGCCGCATCATTCAATACGCCGTTGGCAGGGGTCATCTTCGCGATGGAGGTGGTGATGATGGAGTACTACCTGGCCAGTTTTTTACCGGTTATCCTGGCCGCCGTAAGCGCGACAGTGCTGACCCATGCCTTTTTGGACAGTAAACCCATCTTTGATGTGCCCTCGTTATACCTCGCTTCTTTGGGCGAGATCCCCTATATCGTCATCATGGGGCTGGTGATAGGCGCAATGGCGGCCTTGTTCAATCAGAATCTGCGTTTTGTCAGTCAACACAGTGCAGGTTTGCCGGTGTTGGCCCGCTTCACCGCCGCCGGCCTGATCACGGGGATGATCGCCCTGGTGGTGCCGCAAGTCATGGGTCTGGGTTATGACTCCGTTAATCAGGCCATGTTGGGTCAATACACGCTGGTCACCTTGTTGTTGCTGCTCTCGGCCAAATTGTTGGCTACGACCATTGGCCTGGGGCTGGGACTGCCCGGTGGATTGATCGGTCCCACCCTGGTGATCGGTGCCTCCGCCGGTGGCGCCACCGCCCTGGCCCTGCATCAACTGTTACCTGGTGAGATCGGCTCCACCGGTTTTTACGCCATGATCGGTGTCGGTGCTATGATGAGCGCCACATTGCGCGCACCGCTGGCGGCGTTGATCGCGCTGCTGGAGTTGACCGCCAATCCCAATATCATCCTGCCCGGCATGCTGGCGATTGTCAGTGCCGACCTGGTCAGTGCCCAGTTGTTCAAGCAGCAGTCGGTCTTTCTCACGCTGTTAAAAGCGCGTGGCCTTATGTTTCGCGACAGTCCGGTGTCCCAATCACTGCGGCGGGTGGGCGTGCTCAGTATCATGAACCGGCATCTGGTCATCAGCCCGTCCAGGACTCAGCGTGCGCAGGCGCACCAGTTACTCTCGCGCTCGCCCCTGTGGGTAATAATCCAGGATCCTGATCAGCGGCCGCGCCTGCTGTTGGCCGCCGACCTGGCGCGCTTTCTGGCCGACGATGGTGATGAAGGGGAGGTGGACCTGCTCAAGATTCCCGGCGAGCGTCACGAGGTGTGTGAAATCCCGTTCCAGGCCAGCCTGCAGGATGCCCTGGAATTGCTGAACAAACACCAGGTGGAGGCCGGTTTCGTGATGCGCGGCTCAGGCTATCTGTCCATCCGCGGTATCATTACCCGTCAAGCCATTGAATCCCATTACAATCCGTAAAAAGCCGTTATAATGCCCCGAGCATTTATAGTTGCAGTTACCCACACGCAGTGACAACGCCAACCCAAGGAACAAGCATGAAGAAAAAAATCCTTTTGTCCCTCACCGGCCTGGCA
Source organism: Proteobacteria bacterium UBA6915 (assembly GCA_002450975.1). Classification (GTDB taxonomy): domain Bacteria; phylum Pseudomonadota; class Gammaproteobacteria; order UBA6915; family UBA6915; genus UBA6915. Next base: position 8,940 of record DKAX01000099.1, on the reverse strand, counting down.
GCCCTGTTATTACTGGCCGGCTGCGGCGGCAGCGAGAAGAGCGCCGTCAGTGACGGCGGCCAACAACGCTACAACTGGAAGATGGTCACCACCTGGCCACCCAACTTCCCGGTCTTCCAGGAAGGCGTCGACCGCCTGGCCAATGACATCAAATTCATGAGTAATGGCCGACTGACCATCCAGGTGTTTGCCGGTGGACAGTTGGTACCGCCCCTGGAGACCTTCGACGCCGTGTCGCAAGGCACGGTAGAGATGGGCCACGGAGCTGCTTATTACTGGGCCGGCAAGATACCCGCCGCACAATTCTTCACCTCGGTGCCTTTCGGTATCAACGGCCAGGGCATGCAGGCCTGGTTCTACGGCAGCGGTGGTCTGCAACTGTGGCAGGATCTCTATCAGCACTACAATCTGGTGCCCTTCCCCATGGGTAACACCGGTGTGCAGATGGGTGGCTGGTTNNTACTACTACCCCGGCTGGCACGAACCCGGCTCCGAGCTGGAACTGATCATCAATGCCAAGGCCTGGGCCTCACTGCCGGAAGACCTCAAGCGTATCGTCGAGATCGCCGCGCGTGCCAACAGCCTGTGGATGACCGCCCAGTTCGAGGCGCGCAACATGGACGCCCTGCAGAAGATCAAGCAGAGCAAAAAGGTCGAGATGCTGCCCTTCCCGACCGAGGTCACCAGTGAGCTGAAGAAGCTGGCCATCCAGACCTACGAAGAAGAGGCGGCCAAGTCGCCCGAATTCAAGAAGGTCTACGAGGCCTACAAGGCCTTCCAGATGCGCTCCAAGGCCTGGAATGAGATTTCTGAGCAGGCCTATTATCAAGCCTCCAAGTAGAGTTCTCGGTATGTATTAATTGGAATCCCTCTTCCGCTTCGCGGGGGAGGGATTTTTTTTNNCTGTTTCGCTGCGCGAAGCTTGATTTAATGCCGTTCTCGGACGGCAAGCCGAGTTCATTTTCTTTGTGCGGATGTATGGACCGCAGACATCGTTAACACTTGTGCCAGGACATGGTTTACAGGATCTTATTGTGGGTATATCCACAATAAGGGGAACATCATGCCATGGCATGAGGAAACACGCATGTCTCTACGTCGGGAATTTGTAACCTTTGTACAGACACATACGGTGTCACTGAGTGAACTATGCAGACGATTCGGCATCAGTCGCCCTACGGCCTACAAATGGTTAAAACGCGCAGCCGAGAGTACTCAAGAGGAATTTGCTGATCGCAGCCGGCGTCCCCTGACCAGCCCAACCCGCACCAATTTCGCTATGGAACATGAAATAGTTAAACTGCGCCAGCAGCACACGAGTTGGGGAGGGAGAAAGATCAACGCCCTGCTGAATAATCGTGGACACCAAGGTGTACCCGCTCCCAGCACCGTTACTCACGTCCTGCATCGCTATGGTTTAATTCAGCCCCTTCAGCCCGGTGAAGGCGCGGTCTATCAGCGGTTCGAACATGAAGAGCCCAATTTACTCTGGCAAATCGACTTCAAGGGATACTTTGAGATCCAAACAGGCCGTTGTGAACCGTTAACCATTTTGGATGATCACTCTAGATACAACATTGTGTTGAACGCGATGAGGAGCACCAACACTATTCCGGTAAAACAGGCACTCACAGACGCGTTTCGTCAATATGGCTTACCTTGGCGCATTAATGCCGACAATGGCCAGCCGTGGGGAAGTCCTGCAGCCAGAACGCACGGAATCTCAAAACTCACAGTCTGGCTACTTCGGTTAGGAGTTCAGGTAAGCTTTAGCCGACCGGGACATCCGCAAACCAATGGCAAAGAAGAACGATTTCATCGCACCCTCAAAGCGGAAGTATTGAACGGCAAGAATTTTCGAAGCCTCAAGCACGTGCAACGGACTTTTGACGATTGGCGATTGATTTACAACCATATCCGACCACATGATGCCCTGGATTTGGCCGTACCGGCCAGTCGCTACCGACCCAGCATACGGACTTTTCCGGAAAAGTTGCCGGAAATTGAATACAGCCCTGACGATAAAGTCGTGCAGGTTACCGCCAACGGCGAGGTGCGCTTCAAACGTCGCCTGCTGAAAGTATCAAATGCGTTACAGGGTTTACCTATTGCCTTTCGCAAAGTGTGCGGCAGGGAGAATGAATACGAAATGTACTTTTGTCATCACTCACTTGGCCGGGTAGACCTGGAACAAACATAGCGGTAGTGTATAGGTGTAAACGATGTCCAGGCACGTTTGTAAACCATGTCTGCGGTCCACGGAAAAACCGGGTCAGANNGAGAGGAATTAATGCTAACATTCAAGTCTGCTTATATTGGCGGTAATTGCTCTCTGCCCCGGTTTTTTCGTGTTCATTCAGAAAACATATCCTTAATCAAGGTCAGCAACTCCTCCGGTTTAAACGGTTTTTTCAGTATCTGTTTGATGCCTGTAAGGCGCTCGCTGATTTCCAGGTAATCCAGTACCGAACCACTGCCGGTACTCCGTCCGCCGCCAGAAATTAGAATATATTTTAATTGCGGATAGAGGTTTTTCGCTTCGGCTACAAATTCGATACCATCTTTTTCGGGCATCAAGATGTCCGTAACTACGAGATCAAAGGTATTGTTTCGTAATTCTTTTAGCGCTTCGTTGCCGTTGAAAGCGGTAGTTACCGCGTAACCCTCTTCCGACAACACCATTGCCAGGGCGTCACGAACATCCTCCACATCATCGACAATCAGGATACTTAATTTTCTGTCCATAAATTCCCTTCAACCTCCTGACTAACGGGGAACGACAACACAAATCGTGTGTGGCTGCAATTCTCATCGAGTTTTAATGTGCCATGATGATTCATCATGATCTCGGAAGAGATACTTAATCCTAATCCGGTCCCTTTGCCGATATCCTTGGTAGTATACATGGGTTCAAATATTCGATCCCGGAACTCTACCGGGATTCCCTTGCCGCTGTCAGTAACAGACATACGTACGGTGGCATCCTCCGTCTCGATTCTGATGTCTATCCATTTATCATCGACCTCTAATACTGAATCGTAAGCGTTGTTGAGTAGATTAATAAGCACCTGTCCAATTTGCAGGCGTTGACAACGGAGCTTGTTTTCCTGGCAATCGTTGACGTAATTGACCGTTACCCTTACCCCTGCCAAACGGTAACGCTCCTGGGTTATTCCTAAAACATCGTTGATGATATCTGAAACCGAAACCTCCTCAAATGGATCATGGGAAGAGTTGCGGGATACCTTACGTAAGCTTTCAATTATATTGGAAACCTTATAGATTGCCGCGTCAATACTTTTAATGATTTCCGTACACTTGATGTTATTAAGGCCTTCAGCCTCCTTTTTCAATCGATAGGTCAATAGGGTAATTGCCTGAAGCGGGCTGTTGATTTCGTGTGCAATGCCTCCGGCCATCTCACCTAAGGCTGCCATTTTGTTTGCCTGATAAGCAAGGGCCTGACTGTTAATCAATTCCTGCTTTTTCTCTTCCAGCTCTACAGTGCGTTCGGTTATACGCGTTTCCAGGTTTTCATTAAGTTCGCGTAATCCCTTTTCCGCAAACTCACGACGACTAAATTCCGCCTTTATGCGCGAGGCCATCTCGTCAAAGGAGTGACCGAGTTGAGCTAACTCATCTTTTCCTCCCAGGCCGACGGGTTTGTCCAACTGCCCTGAGGCCAGCCGATCCGCTGCGTTGGCCAGTTTAACCAGGCGTCTTGATATCAGCAGATGCAGCATGACGGCGACGACAACAGTGGCCAGCAACATCAGTGCCCCCAGGGTATAGGAGAGTTTCAATACCTGGTTTTCGGCATGACCCAGTTTGTTGTCAATGGAAACCTCAGCAAATAGAATACCCAGACGTTTAATTGGCAGACCTTTCTCATTCTCCAGTTTCAACACCACGGGAAAATATCCCTGTAAAAGCGTGTCGTCCTGTTTGTCAAATTGTACTATAGGGATATTCTTTTTCCGTACCTGATTGGACACTTCATTGTTGTAAGTGGAGATGCTGTTGGCTATATTACCCTCCCACAAATATCGGTTCGCGAGGATGACTATATCGTTGGAGTCGGTGACCATCAGGTATTTTATGCTCGTATCCATCGCGGTGACTGACAGGTTCAGTCGCGCCTCTTCGATATTATCGGTTTTCTCCGTTAATAAGTTGTACAGAACATTCTGCAGTCTGGTCATGTCCAGTTTTAGCGTGGCAACGACGTCTTCACGGATGGTCAGGCGTTCCATTCGATTCGCTTGTGTATAAACCAGGGCGGTCGTGGCGAAGGTCAATACCGCCAACAGGAGTGGTATCAGAAGAGTAATCGGAAACTTCATTATCTGTAGCAGCTTGAAAATGAACTATCGATTGCCCCCCGTGCGTCGACCAAGGATGAAATCTGATGTTCATCAAGCATGATTTTGGCCAACCGTTGAGCCGGTTCCAACAGGCCCGGATGAGGCGAGCCGAGCATGGTTTTGTTTATTTGCGGTGTCGCCAATATAATGCCATTCAGAATATTGTCATATTCGCTGATATTGACACCTAACCGTTGCGTAATCTTTGCGGCAGCATCGTCACGATTGCCTTCCATGTATTTCAAGGTGCGAAACCAGGCGCCAGCTATGTTGCATAGTTCTTCGCGACGTTCCAGGTAAACACTTTCATGAACCAGTAATAAATCAAATATTTCATTGGGTATCATTGAGCTGTCAAAAATCACATGTGCGCCGGCGTCCAGCAATTTCGTCTTGACCGGCTCGAAGGTGATAACGACATCCGCCTTGCCTGTTTTATAGAAATTTTCCTGTTTGGATTCTGACATTGGAAATACAGTAACGTCTTCGCGTCGGACGCCCGCTTTATCCAACAATCGACTCAACATATACAAACCCAAGGGGATGTTGACAATGGATATTCTTTTTCCCTTGATATCCGACAGGTTCTTTATGTCGGGACGGACCATAACGGCATCGCCGCCATTGGATATATCCAGCACCATCAATATCCGCAGCCGCGTGTTGTCGTGCAATAACTCCAGGGTTTCGTCCAGCGTTAAGGTGGCGACATCCGTAGAGTGGTTGCGGAAGGATTCCATGGTAATGTCCGAAGATGGCAGTTCAAAAAGGCGTACATGTGTATTCTCGAAATAGCCTAAATCTCGGGCCAGATAGAGTGGTTCATACCCCGGCCAAGGACTGCTGGCAATGCGTATGGGATCAGTGGGTGGCTTGGTACAGGCGAACAACCCCAATAATAATACAGAAAGTATGACGCGCTGGGTGACTCTATATGTCATTACCGCTGTTCCCTTCTCTATTGCCTTAGTCTCTATATGATAAATTGTTTGGGTTTCTATTAGCCCAAGTGCCTGTAATCCCAAGTGTCTTGTATCCGCGATTTGCGGTGATGCCTGATATGGTCAGTATAGGTCGAAATAGTACATTTGAAACTCAATCACTATATCGATTTGATGCCAACAGTATGTGGGTATAGTTTTGTGTAAATATCATTGTTGGAAGTATGGGTGTGCCTAAAGAATAAATAGAATACATAGAGCTGTTAAACGCGATTAGGATCTATTTGTATGTGGAATAAAAATTAGGGCTTTTGAACCAGCAACGCAACAACGGCTGGGTTCAACCTAAACCCGTTGTTCGCGCAAGCGTATATGTAAAACTATGCAATGTGCTATTTAATCTTGAAATCTTTCAGTGCGGTAGCAATTAAGCCGAAATAATAGTCCACGCCTCCGGTAATGGGCACGTCATCTTCGCTGGCAGTACCTGCACATTCATCAAAGACTATCGTTCTGGTGGTGGTCCCTTCGACGCTGAAGGTGCCCGATTGGCCCCACAAAACACCGTCGTCGCACAATTTGGCATTGGTATTGCTGAGCGTGTTGTAGAGTTCGCGGGGAGAGACATAGGTATGGCTGTCCAGCGGGCAGAGGTAATTGTGGGCGTTATCGAGTGTGCATAATACCGCGCCTAATCGCAGTGATTCGACGCCTGTGTCCAAGGTGTTGACCTGGGAGCGTTTGCAGCCGCCCATGACGGTTTCATGGGCTGGCAGAGTAAAAACCTTTGTCCAGCTCATGCCGCACACTACAGCATTGAAAAACGCCTCTGTGCTGCCAATGTAGGAATCTGCCGAAGAAAAGTGGATGTTGTAGGTGTTGTCTGTCTCGGCAGACTTCTGTACGGTTACGGCACCTTTGAACTCGCGTAAAAAGTCCCCTTCCTTTTGTGTCAGGTCATAGCTCATGGCATCCCATAGACAAGTGGACGGGTTGCTGAGCAATAGCTTGGCGTCGATATCGGTACAGCTGGGATCAACCACAAAGGTTCCGTTGTGTACGAAACCATAGGTGTCTATGCAGTTGGTCAAGGTATATATTCTATGGCCGGCGGTGTTTGTGTTGACCGAGGTGCAAGGTGTTGTGTTGTCCAGTACATGGTATTTGACTATGTTGCTCATATTGGGGACAAAATATTCGACATAGGACAATAACGGTCCCGCGCCTTTGTAGGGTTCGCTCGCCAATTCATAGGGAGTTAGTGATGTGATGACCTTTTGCTCAGTGGTCAGTTGGAAGTCGGGGATGCTAATCGGTGGTGCGATAGGAGGCGCTTCAGGGGAGGTTGGAGTATATAGGCAGGTGACCGTGAGAATGTTGTCTTCCCAGTTGGATTCCCTGAGCCATTCCCCTGGGGGCATTTCCGCGAACCAGTCCTTGTCCTGCCATTGCGACTCATCGTACGCGGTGCTCAACTGGCAGGTATGCGAGGCGGGAATGGATCTCAGTGTAACGACACACCAGTCGACATCATCCCTTCGGCCGCCAAAATCGGCAGTTTCCTCGCCCTCGCCGTTTGTAAACCAATATTGGCGAGTATGGGTATGTGCCCAATGTCCGTATATGCCGATATACCCGCATTCCAAGTTGATCTGTACTTCGTCGTCGCCGATTTGCGGTGTCACTGAGTCGTCGACCTCAAGCATACCGCTGACATTGTACCAAAACTTTACGCTGGCGGATTTCTTGTCAGAACACTCCAGGCCCATTAGGGGAATGCACAGGATGGGAATGGCCAGCAATAGCTGAGTCCTTTTTGCTAGCGGTTGGTACCTATAGCTGTCCATAACCGTCCTTCACTGCTCCCCGCTGCCATATCCCGCCCTGGTGCTTGAAAAAAGGTATTGTCAATTAAACATTAACGATCTGATCATGAAGTTAGCAATAAGTATTGCTACTTATTTGTCTGCAGTCCTGAAGGCGCTGAATTGGAAAATGATTTAAAGAACGTTGCTCTTGTATGTTGATGCGCTTTAGCAAAAGATCGTCAGTTGCGCTATCAATGCGTAGCTTTCAATGAGGCTTTACGATGCGTTGAACCTGGTGAGCGCCGCCGAGCTCCACATTTTCTTTGTCACTGTGGGCGAGTCCGAGTAGCAGCTTGAATCAATAGGGTCAGACTCGATTGATCCGCACATTTACATTCCGGCTAACAACAAGCAAATGAACCATTGCCTCTCTTGATTAGTTCCTTGGCATTAGCGCGACGTATGTGGCCGATGGAGCTCTTTTCCTGAACGTTTGCCGCGATACTGTCTGAAGCCTGTGCCTTTTACAGGCCGAGTTTAGCGCAGATCCAGGAAAAGAGATCCATCGGCCGCATCAGGAGCAATGGCTTTGGCTACTTTCGCCGAAATGTATAGACCGGACACATGGGTAACAACTGTGCCAGGACATAGGTAACAGTTTATCTTCCTTTCTTACAGTCTCTCAAGTTAATCGTTCTAAAATGGTGATGGCAGTAATAGAGCTCAAACACGCCGTCTTGTTGGGGGATCGGTCGAAAGGCAACGGGTTGTCCGCGAAGCCCCTTTGAGGCGAGTATCCAATACCCTTTGAATGAAACCCTGCCAAGTTGATGTACTTTCCTAACATGGTCATTTGGGCCGTATTCAATCGTTGGTAGCTGTTCGGGAAAGGGATGCACGCTGGGTGAGTAACGGTCTGCGGGTACGGCCATAGCAATTCCTTCGTGGGGCCGCTCGTAGTTGTAGATTTGTCGCCAACGATCAAAGTGAATCTGTGCCTGCTGTAGATCATCAAAGAGTCGGTTATGTAAAACTTCGGCCTTGAGGCTACGATGGAATCGCTCGTCCTTACCGTTGGTTTGAGGATGTCCTGGGCGACTAAAACTGATCTTTATCCCTAACCGAATCAGCCAGGCGCTAAATCGAGACACACCATGATCTCTGGCACGGGGGCTACCCCAGGGCTGACCGTTGTCCATATTTATGCGCTGTGGCAGACCGTAACGACGAAATACCTCGGTCAATGTATCTTTCACTGGTTCAGTGCTTTGCCCTCGCAATGCTTGCAGTGAAAGATTAAAACGTGAGTGATCATCGATTATTGTCAGTGGATCACAGCGCCCTGTGGTGGTTTGGAAGTGGCCTTTGAAGTCCATCTGCCATAACTGGTTTGGGGCCTCATGTTCAAAGCGCTGGTAAGGTCGCCCATGGCCATACTCTTTCTCAACCAACAACCCATGGCGGCGCAGAATATGGGTAATGGTGCTGGGGGCGGGCACCTCGACTAAGCCCTCGCGCTTCAATACATGGGCAATCTTACGCCCACCCCAGGCAGGATGACGCTGACGCACGCGCACGACTTGTTTTTCTATAGCACGGGGCGTTTGACAAGGGCTTGAGTGAGGGCGACGAGAGCGATCCGCAAAGTCCCTCTCATTCGGGCAAGTGGCTCGATCCAGCCATTTGTAACCGGTCTTGCGGCTTATACCAAAACGTCGACACAACTCTGCCAGGGGGAGCTTCTGTTGCTGAGCCAGATGCACAAACTCTTTACGCAATGACATACGGGTATCCTCTTGCCAGGGCATTGATCGTCTCCACTTATTC
>DKAX01000198.1 GCA_002450975.1 Proteobacteria bacterium UBA6915 | reverse complement strand
TGAGAAAATCGGCTTTAAAATTCGTGAGCAAACTTTACAGCGGGTCCCGTACCTGCTGGTAATCGGCGACCGAGAAGTCGAAACGAATACAGTGGCCGTGCGCACGCGCAAGGGCAAAGATCTGGGAAGCATGAGTGTCGAGGAGTTCTCCCGGATTCTGGCCGAAGGTATCGCGTGCCGCGGTCGTCATGTTTTGGAGGATTAGAATATTTCTGCTGAAAAGAAGGCCCGCATAAACGAAGAGATTACCTCGCCACAGGTGCGGGTAATCGGTGCGGAAAGTGAGCAAATAGGCGTTGTTTCCATTCAGGAGGCACTGCGTATTGCTGAAGAGGCAGAACTGGATCTGGTGGAAGTTTCACCAACGGCTGTGCCACCCGTTTGTCGGGTGATGAACTACGGTAAATACCAGTTCGAACAGGCCAAGCGCAAGCAACAGGCGCGCAAGAAACAGAAACAGATTCAGGTAAAAGAGATCAAATTCCGCCCAACCACGGAAGAGGGCGATTATCAGGTTAAGATGCGTAATCTTATCCGTTTTCTCAACGACGGCGACAAGGCCAAGGTGACCTTGCGTTTTCGTGGTCGGGAGATGGCGCATATGGAATTGGGTATGAAGTTGTTGAAGCGCGTCGAGGCCGATTTGTCGGAACTGGCGATTGTGGAGCAGCACCCAAAAATGGAAGGGCGGCAGATGGTCATGGTCATCGCCCCCAAGAAATAAGTTTGTTGGTAATAGGCGGAGTTTAAGATGCCAAAGATAAAAAGCAATCGCGGTGCAGCCAAGCGTTTCAAGAAAACCGCTGGCGGTTTCAAGCGCGCTCAGTCGCACCGTCGTCACATCCTTACGAAAAAGGATACCAAGCGTAAGCGTCATCTGCGCAGTGACTCCTATGTTCACGATTGTGACGTAGAGTCAGTGTCACGGATGCTGCCTTACAGTTGATAGTTTCCAGGAGTTAAGAGGTAGTTAGCAATGCCAAGAGTGAAAAGAGGTGTAACAGCCCACGCCCGTCATAAGAAAATAATTGATCAAGCAAAAGGTTATTACGGACGTCGTAAAAATGTATTTCGCGTAGCCGTTCAGGCCGTTACCAAGGCCGGACAATATGCCTATCGCGATCGTCGCCAGAAGAAGCGTCAGTTCCGTGCACTATGGATCGCGCGCATCAATGCAGCAGCGCGTGAATGCGGCTTGTCGTACAGCCGGATGATTCACGGCCTGAGCAAGGCATCCATCGAGATCGACCGCAAGGTGTTGGCTGATCTGGCTGTGTTTGACAAGGCAGCTTTTGCCAAGTTGGCGGAACAAGCGAAAGCCAATCTCTCAGCCTAAAGCAAATCAGTGTGCCGGTATTGTTACCGGCACCGATTGTTCAGTATAAGTTCAAAGGGGGAAAGGCCTTAACCTTTCCTCCTTTTTTTTTAACACAGGAAACAGACCTTGGACCTAAATGTCATCGTAGAGCAAGCCAAAAAGGCCATTGCTGACACTGCCGATATCCCCGCACTGGAACAGGTGCGTGTCCAGTATTTGGGCAAAAAAGGGGTCTTAACCGAACAAATGAAGACTTTAGGCTCGTTGCCGCCGGAACAACGTCCGCAAGCGGGTAATATCATCAATCAAGCCAAGGATGCTGTTCAGCAAGAACTCGAGGCACGTCGCCAGTTTCTAGAACAGGCCAGGCTTTCACAGCGTTTGAGCAAGGAAACCATTGATGTCACGCTACCTGGTCGAGGACAGGAAATAGGCGGCCTGCACCCAGTTACACGCACGCTGGAACGCATCGAGCAGCTATTTACTCAGTTGGGATTCGAAGTAGCAGTCGGTCCTGAGATTGAGGATGATTTTCACAATTTCGAGGCATTGAATATCCCGGAAAGTCACCCGGCCCGTGCAATGCATGACACCTTTTATTTTGATGCGCATACCTTGTTACGTACGCATACCTCTCCCGTGCAGATTCGCGCTATGCGCGAACGTCAGCCTCCATTACGCGTAATTGCGCCTGGGCGCGTGTATCGTTGTGATTCCGACTTGACACATACACCAATGTTTCATCAGGTTGAGGGGTTTATGATCGATGAGCGGGTCAGTTTTGCCGATCTTAAAGGCATTCTGGATGATTTTCTAACCAACTTTTTTGAAAAAGATTTGGCTGTTCGTTTTCGACCGTCATATTTTCCATTTACCGAACCGTCGGCAGAAGCTGACATTCAATGTGTCATGTGCGGCGGTAAGGGCTGCCGTGTGTGTAGCCATACTGGATGGTTGGAGGTGCTGGGTTGTGGCATGGTACATCCCAAGGTTCTGACCAACGTAGGCTATGACAGTGATAAACATTCAGGTTTTGCCTTTGGCATGGGAGTCGAGAGGCTGACGATGTTGCGCTACGGCGTGAACGATCTGAGGCTCTTCTTTGAAAACGATCTACGTTTTCTCCAGCAGTTCTGATATTGCCCCGCAATCAATTTGGAAATAACAAATGAAATTCAGTGAATTGTGGTTAAGAACCCTGGTTAAGCCTGCGATAGATCGCCAGGCATTAGCCCACCAGTTGACCATGGCCGGATTGGAAGTGGATGCCATTGAACCGGTTGCCGGTGAATTTACCAATGTCGTTGTTGGTAAGGTACTAACCGTGGAAAAACATCCCGATGCAGATAAGTTGCGTGTCTGTACCGTGGATGTAGGTAAGGGAGCTGTATTGCAAATCGTCTGTGGTGCCAATAACGTGCAGGTGGGAATCAAAGTGCCTGCAGCGCTCGTTGGAGCGCAATTGCCTGGTGGTATTAAGATTAAAAACAGCAAACTGCGCGGTGTCACCTCCGATGGCATGTTGTGCTCTGAACAGGAGTTAGGATTGGCGGAGTCTGCCAGTGGACTGATGATTCTCCCTGACGATGCACCGGTGGGCGAGGACGTTCGCCGTTTTCTGGAACTAGACGATGTATCTATTGAATTGGGTCTGACCCCCAATCGCGGTGACTGTTTGGGGCTGGTCGGTATTGCCCGTGAAGTTGCGGTTATAAACAAGATCGAGTTTTCAAATCCCGATGCAACGGCAGTAAAAGCAAGTATCAAAGATACCTTTCCTGTTACCGTCAGTGCCTCCGAGGCATGTCCCCGCTATGTTGGTCGCGTTATCAAAGGGGTAAATAGCCAAGCGGTGACTCCTTTGTGGATGGTGGAGTACCTGCGTCGTAGCGGTATACGGTCTCTAGGGCCGGTGGTTGATGTTACTAATTATGTGTTGCTGGAACTCGGACAACCGATGCACGCATTCGATTTGGCCAAGTTAAAGGATGGTATCGATGTGCGCTTGGCCAAAGTCGGTGAAAAACTTCGTTTGCTAAATGAACAAGAAGTCGAAATTGGGTCAGATACTTTGGTTATTGCCGATGGCAATGGTCCGCTGGCAATGGCTGGGGTGATGGGTGGAGAGGGTAGCAGTGTCACCGAAGAGACTCGCGACATTTTTCTGGAATGCGCCTTTTTTACACCTGAGGCTATCGTAGGTCGTGCCAGACGCCATGGCTTGCATACGGATTCTTCGCAACGTTTCGAACGTGGCGTGGATTTTATGTTGCAGGTGTCCGCCATGGAGCGGGCTACACGTTTATTGTTGTCTGTTGTCGGCGGAGAAGCGGGTCCAGTAAGCCAAATTACCGATAAAAGCAATTTACCCAAACGTGACCCTATTCTTTTACGTCAACAGAGGATTACCGGCATCTTAGGTGTGGCGCTGGATAGTGAGACGATTACAGGGATTTTGGTTCGACTCGGTATGGCGGTCTCCAAAGGAAAGGATCAGACCTGGCAGGTTTTGCCACCCTCCTACCGTTTTGATATTGCCATAGAAGAGGATTTGATCGAAGAAGTTGGTCGAATCTACGGCTATTCCAATCTACCCAGTCGTCGTCCTGCGGCAAGTTTGGCGATGGCAGCGAAACCGGAACGAATAACCCATTTGTCCCGTGTAAAACAGCTCCTGGTCGATAGAGGATACCAGGAGGTTGTGACCTACAGCTTTGTCGATGAGCGTCTACAGAAGCTAATATCCCCACAAGATGAGCTGATAAGTCTGGCGAATCCCATATCCAGTGATCTGTCCGTTATGCGCAGTAGCCTTTGGCCGGGATTGATTCGAACGCTGCAATATAACCTGAACCGCCAACAAAACAGGGTAAGAATTTTCGAATCCGGGCTAAGGTTTAGAAAGGTAAATGCCGATACACATCAAGAACCTATGATTGCCGGGTTGATCTTTGGCCCACGCTATCCCGAGCAGTGGGGATTGGGTCGTGAGACAGTGGATTTTTACGACCTAAAGGCCGATGTAGAGGCAATGCTGGGTCTGGCAGATTTGCAGCGGCAGGTACATTTCCAGACAGGCTCAAATCCGGCATTACACCCGGGGCAGAGTGCGGAGATTTGGCTGGGAGAGAGTCAAATTGGTTGGGTTGGCAGTTTGCACCCGAATCTGGAAAATGATCTAGACTTACCAGGTCGAGTGATAGTTTTTGAGATAATTCAAAGGCTTTTCACTGAGGGAAGGATTCCTGAATTTGTAGAACTGTCAAAATATCCTGCTATCCGAAGGGACATAGCTCTGGTATTGGGCGAATCTGTAAACGCCGAGTCCGTTGAACAATGTATCCAGGAAGCTGCCGGGCAGCACCTGGAAAACTTAAAGTTGTTTGACGTATATCAGGGCAAAGGCATTGAAAACGGTAAGAAAAGCCTTGCGTTAGGCCTAACCTTACGGGATCATGCCAAGACCCTGACTGATAAGGATGTGGAGGCTGTCATGGAGAAGGTTATGGCGGCTCTGAAGAATAAACTAGGGGCAACATTAAGAGAGTGACTATGGCTTTGACGAAAGCGGAAATGGCAGAAAGACTCTATGAAGAGCTTGGCATCAATAAGCGCGAGGCTAAGGAGTTGGTCGAGATGTTTTTCGAGGAGATCCGTGTTGCACTGGAGAATGGTCGTCAGGTGAAGCTGTCGGGTTTCGGAAATTTCGATCTCAGAGACAAAAATCAGCGTCCCGGGCGCAACCCAAAAACAGGGGAAGAGATTCCAATTACTGCACGTCGTGTAGTGACCTTCAAACCGGGACAAAAACTTAAGGCCCGTGTTGAAGCGTATGCAGGAAGTAATCAAGAACAAAACAGCGATCAATAGTGCGCAACTGCCGCCTATACCGGCAAAGCGCTATTTCACCATCGGTGAGGTCGGATCACTGTGCTTGGTCAAGCCCCATGTTCTGCGTTATTGGGAGCAGGAGTTTGAACAATTAAAACCTGCTAAAAGAAAAGGTAATAGGCGATATTACCAGCGTCACGACGTCATTCTGATACGCAGAATACGCAATCTTCTTTATGAACAAGGATTTACCATTGGCGGTGCCAAACAGGCATTGTCTGGTGAGGCAAATAAGAAAGATGCTGATCAGACCAGACAAGTGGTCAGGCAATTATACCGCGAATTGGAAGATGTCCTGAAATTGCTTAAATCCTGAATTATTTTCCATCCAACTCTTAAGCTTCGGCGAAAAAACATGTATTATTCACCCCTCTAGCGAGCCGGGCGAGACCCTTCGTTAGTTTTTCGGGGCGTAGCGCAGCCTG
>DKAX01000254.1 GCA_002450975.1 Proteobacteria bacterium UBA6915 | reverse complement strand
ATGCCCGCACTGCAGCTCGCAACTGGAAATCCTCAACCAACGGGTAAAAAGTGGTCGACTGGCCTCACTGGAAATCATCAATATCAGTGTACAACCGGAACGCGCCGAACAATACGGTGTACGCTCCGTTCCCTGGCTACGCCTTCAGGAGTATGAGTTCGAAGGTGCGCAGAGTGCTACGCAAATCGACCATTGGCTCGACTTGATCGATGAAAACAACGGTCAACGCGAATACCTCGCGTATCAGTTTCAAAACAACCAACTCGACAAGATCATCGCCCGCGTCTGGCAACAACCTGCCTTGTTGCGAACTCTGCTAACGCTAGCGTCCGATCCGCTTACCGATATGAAGGTGCAATTGGGGATAAGCGCGGTAATGGAGGAGTTACAGGCAACGGAATTGTTGCGCAGGTGCATCCCCGAACTGGCGTTGCTGTGCCAACACAATGAAGCCAGGATCCGTACCCAGGGAGCCTATTATTTGTCGCTGACCCGCGACGCCCAGGCGGAACCCTGTCTGCGGGAACTTTTGCATGACCCGGACAGCGAAGTACGTGCTACAGCGCAGGAGGCCTTGAGCGATTTGTCCGCCGGTTAGGCCGCTTGAATTACACGGCGCTATTTACTGCCCGGGGTGAACAAATCGAGAAAATCGATATTCCACGACACATAGACGCTTACCCGGTCACTTTCATCTTCATACTCCTCCAAGCCCATATTGGCCACGGCACCGATATAAAGTCGCGACTCCTCGCCCAGACGTGCCGCCGGCATTTGACCACGCACCTCCAGGCGATTGCTTCTCAGACCGGGTGAGTGGCCGAATAAGATCTCGATCAAATGTTCGGGATTGGTGGCACTGCGCCAGCCCAAATAGGAACGGGTGCGGATGTGCGTGGTCTGGTCCGTTTGTGTGGCACCGATACTGGCCACCGGGCCATTGAGCAGACTCAGGTCGGTGCGCAGCTTGGTACGTAAAAAAGGAAAAAAGAGGGTGGCATCTATCCCCAAGGTGCGTTCGGCCAAGGGGGCAGGTGACGACTCGGTGCCGGTATCCTTCAACGCCTGCTCGCTGGCCCCGCTCAATATCAGATTGAGTGTGGTATCGAATCCGTAAAAACCCAGACCATACTCATCGAAATAGGCGCGCCTGCCGTTGTGTTGGTAGATCAACATACCGATACGGGCCGCCCCCTGTTCCAGCAAGCCGCTGATGGAGGTGTATTCGAACCCCAGACTCAGCTTGAAAAAATAGCGCTCGTAGTCATTGTGGTCGACATGCAGACGCTCGTATTCGGGAATATTGAAGTAACGCTGAATATTGAGATATTGATCCTCGCAGGCAATGCGTTTAACGTCGCAAAACTGGTGCTGGGCGATGGTCTTGTCCAGGCGCTTGCGGTACTCACGCAAATCCTCTTCGATTTCCGCCAACTGTTCCCGGTAGTTGCCCAGGCGCAACTCCATCTCAACGCGCTCTGTCTGCGCCTGTGCGTTGGCGGTTCCGCTTTTGATTTCACGTTGTAGCTTGTGCAGGTCCTGCTCCAACAACAACATGGCATGGCGGGTCAATTGGGCACACAACAGGGCTGGCGCCACCCGCTCCTCCACGGCAGGCGCCCGGACCTCACCCGCCTGCGATTGGGCAATGAAATTGCGATAGCCCATGCACTGCTCCACGGTGTCACCACCAGAGGCTTGGGCCGAATTGGCCAGTAAAAAGAGTAGAATAACAGCGGTTAAAATCCGCATGGCGCGCTCCAAAAACACCCATCGGCGGGGCGGTTGAAAAAAGCAGTATGACATATTGCCGTCGGTAAAAAACATGGTGTAAATTCCCGTCCAACGACGCCCGAAAAGCCCTGCGTCACCCCTTCAAACGATTTGTCATGAGGTAACTATGAACTGGGAAAATATCGGTTGCTGCGGCAGCGGACATTCACCAAACGAACAAGCCTGGAAACTCTTCTGCCTGGAAATGGGCCTGAACTACCTCAAAGAGATCAGCGGCCAACCGCCGGCCGGCTGTCAATTGGGTATCATGTGGCACGACGATCAGGAAGGACGCTACCCCACTATCGGTCTGACCTGGGACCGGCCGCAAACCGAACCCCCGGGGAGCTATCTGCACAAGTGCGAACTGTTGCTGCAGCGCTTTGACGAGGCCGTTGACTGGGTGGAGATCGACCCCAACCACGCCATCGAGGCCCTGGAGGAGGAGTTTGGCGACGAAGACGACCCGGACGACGAAGATGACGACAGTGCGGACGGCGATGAACTGGGCGACGATTACCTGGAGGACGACGAGTTTTACGACGAGGACGACTACGACGAAGACGATTATGGTGACGGCGACGACTACGGCGATGGCCGATCCATGCACTAACTGACGCCGCGGCTTGTCCGGCGCCAAACCACCCGGTTATGATGCCCCATGTCATAACCGGGTTTGTTTTTCTCCATGTCAGCTATCCAGTCCCTCCTGCTCTATTGCCGCAGCGGTTTCGAAAACGAGTGCGCCGCCGAAATCCAGGCCCAGGCCAGTCACCATGAACTGTTCGGCTATTGCAAGACCCAGCCCGGTCAGGGTTTTGTGCAATATATTCTGCATCAGCCGACTACTGAACAGCAGAGTGACCGTCTGCCGTTCCGGACACTGATCTTTGCCCGCCAATGCATCGCCGTGTTCGCCCAGCTGGACGGCCTGCCGGTCACAGACCGCGTCAAACCCATTGTTGAGGCATTGAACGGCGGGCGGTTTAGCGATTGTCTGCTGGAAACCNNCTCAACTCCACCAGTCTGTTCCTGGGACTCAGTCATGCCGGCAACGCCGCACCCTGGCCCATGGGCATTCCGCGCCTGCGCTTTCCCAGTCAGGCCCCGAGCCGCTCCACATTGAAACTGGAAGAGGCCATACACTGGTTCCTGCCCGGTGAACAACAAACCCGGTTGCTATGCAATGGCATGACGGCTGTTGATTTGGGTGCCGCCCCTGGTGGCTGGACCTGGCAGTTGGTGCAACGGGGTATCCGGGTCACGGCCGTGGATAACGGCCCCATGGATGGCCGGCTGATGGAGAGCGGCCTGGTGGATCACCTGCGTGCCGACGGCTTTAGCTTCCACCCCCGGCGCCCGGTGGACTGGCTGGTGTGTGACATGGTGGAGCAACCCGCGCGCATCGCCCGCCTGGTGGCCCAGTGGCTGGAACGGGGTGACTGCCGCCACGCCATCTTCAATCTCAAGTTACCCATGAAAAAGCGCTATGCCGAGGTGTTGCACTGCCTGGAGCTGGTGAGCACGCCCCTGAACCAGGCGGGGCGGGGCTACCAACTGGCCTGCAAACAGCTCTATCACGACCGGGAAGAGGTGACTGTATTCATCTCCCTGGACGATTAACCCCCAGCGCACCTTGGTCGGCTATTTCCACATGGCTATCATGCTCAATGTGTGATTGGC
>DKAX01000111.1 GCA_002450975.1 Proteobacteria bacterium UBA6915 | reverse complement strand
GCGCAGCCTGGTAGCGCACCTGCATGGGGTGCAGGTGGTCGGAGGTTCAAATCCTCTCGCCCCGACCATTTCCTCTTTCCTATCCCTAGTGATTTCAGAAAAAAGTTCTATTACAAGACTACAGTGCATGTCGGGGTTTCCTTGAGGATAGGTCGCGTCCTACGAATTGGCCATTCAGCCCATACATGAAGTGCGCGTTATGGCGGTGGTCAACAACACCATGGCAACCGTAGACATCCCAAATTTAACACGAGGAATCCATACCTACCGGATGTCAGGGTGCTAGTTCAAACAAAAACCCCTTAAATTACAAAAAATCCGTTAAAAATAGACTTTTCCAGCATTTATTGAATTGACGACCAGGATAGTTTTGTAGATGATAATGCACTGATTTATGTCTTGTGTTTTGGGGTAATAATTAACGTTTGCCGGGAATCCCCTGATATCTGCACGCGGCAAACAACTTAACAGTGAGGATAAATACATGGCTCGAGCCAAAAAGAAGACTGCGAAGAAAAAATCAGCCAAAAAAGCGGCTGTAGGCACCGCACGTGTAAGCGCTATCCGTGATGCCATGACCAAGAGTCAGGTGATCGGATCGATTTCCGAGAGCACTGGACTTGCGCGTAAAGATGTCAGCGCGGTAATGGAAGAGCTGAGCACTATAATTAACGGCCATGTTAAAAAGGGTGCAGCGGGTCAATTCACTCTGCCCGGTATTTTGAAGATTACCACCGTCAAGAAGCCTGCCCGTAAGGCTCGCAAGGGAATCAATCCTTTTACCGGTGAAGAGACTGTCTTTAAAGCACGTCCAGCCTCTATCGCTGTAAAAATCCGTCCTTTGAAGAAACTTAAGGAAATGGTTCAGTAACTTTTGGTGAACCTGGAAAAAAGGGGCCCACAGGCCCCTTTTTTTTGCCTGAAGTTGACCGCAGCTAGCTCGCATTACGCAAATAGCTCTCAATTTCCGTGGGTGAAAAATGGACCAGATCCTTGGCAATTTCGCGATTAACATATTTCTGAGTTTCCTTGGACATTTGATCGCGGAAAATACCCAAAAATGAGGGTGCGGCAACAATATCCAATTCGTCAAAAAGGTGTTTGTTACGGGCCTTGTCGATAAAATCACTTACGCGTCTGGCAAATTCAACCGTTTCATGCTGTTTGGCACTCGTCGGATTTTCTTTGGCATGGCGCCCCATTCCTTTGCTATCGAAGGTGCGCCCCGGCAAATCACTGGTTAGTTCACGTTCGTGCATTCTAGCCGTTGGATTTTCGAAAACATTCACTTGATAGTATCCGGCTTCTCGCGATTCGTGTTCCAGGATGATAGCTTTGGCATTATCCGCTACAACGATCCACGTGTTTTTCATGGCATAACCCTCATTTATCTGGTCGGGATTTTTTAAACAATTTCTTTATTGTTATTATCAAAGGGCGGCCAGGATGCGGCTATTCGTATTTGTACCTAGCTGGGTTTCTTAGATGATTCGCATCTTAATTGCTGTTTTTAAAGTGTGAATTGGCTATTCTTTGAGTTGTAAGCACAAAATAGATGCAATTTGTTTTACATACACAGTGAAAGGGGCAACGGGATATCATGAAATGCGCACTGGTTGGCTTGGGTAAAATGGGTGCAAACATGGCCCGACGGCTGCTTCGCGGTGGTGTAGAGGTTGTGGGGTATAACCGCTCAAAATCGATTGTAGGTGAGTTGGTATCGGGAGAAGGCTTGATTGCTGCTGACTCACTCAAACACGCATTGAGCTTGTTGGAAACTCCGCGTGTAGCGTGGTTAATGCTGCCAAGCGGCGAAACCACGGAAAAGGCGATAAAGGAATGTGCCGATTTGCTTGCGCCGGGCGATATCGTTATCGATGGCGGTAACTCCAACTATCATGACACACTACGTCGTTCAGTTTTATTAAAAAAACACGGTATTCAATTTATCGATGTGGGTACTTCAGGCGGTGTGTGGGGGCTTCAAGAAGGTTATTGCCTGATGGTTGGTGGTGACGTTGATTCAGTAAGACAAATTGAACCGTTGTTGCAGGTGTTGGCACCAGCGCCCGATCGTGGATGGGCAAGGGTAGGGCCAGTCGGAGCCGGGCACTATAGCAAGATGATTCATAATGGCATCGAATACGGCATGATGCAGGCCATGGCCGAAGGTCTGGATATACTGAAAAGCAAAAAGGAATTCGAGTTTAATCTTGCCCAAGTGACAGAATTGTGGCGGCATGGATCGGTGGTGCGCAGTTGGTTGTTGGATTTGACGGCAGAGGGGCTCAAGGCCGATCAGGATTTGTCGCAGATTGCCCCTTATGTTGCGGATTCCGGTGAAGGACGATGGACCGTTGTCGAGGCGGTGGATCAGGGCATTTCCGCGCCGGTTTTAAGTCTGGCGCTGAACATGCGTTTTAGTAGTCAACAGCAGAATTCATATGCATTTCGTCTGTTGTCCATGATGCGCAACGCCTTTGGTGGCCACCAGGTCAAGTCCATCGATGAAAAGTAGCCAGATCGAAACATGCACATTCGTTATTTTTGGCGCCACCGGCAGCCTTTCCCGGTTAAAACTACTCCCTGCGCTTTATCATCTCGAGTTGGCCGGTATTCTCCCTGATGATATGAAAATTGTCGGTGTGGGCCGACGAGACTGGAGCAATGATCAATGGCAGGCGCATGTTTTCGAAGTTGTCGAAGCATCGGCAAAAAAGGGCAAATTCGATGTTACCGTGGCGCAAAAACTGGTCAGACGTCTGGTCTTTATCAATGGCGATATCAGGCAATCGGCGACCTTCAATCACCTGGCCAACCAACTCAACGACAGTCGACAATACAGCGAGAATATCGTCTTCTACATGGCGATCAGTCCTAAAGAGTACGCACATATCAGCACGCAACTGGGGAATGCCGGTTTATTGAAAGAGGAGGGAGGCTGGCGTCGCGTCGTTATTGAAAAGCCCTTTGGCTACGACCTGGAAAGTGCGCAGACCCTGCAGAAACAATTGCTGAGGTCCATGCGGGAAGAACAAATTTACCGAATCGATCACTATCTGGGTAAAGGAATGGTACAGAATGTACTGGTGTTCCGATTTGCCAATGTCATGATGGAGCCCCTGTGGAATCGAAACTATATCGACCATGTTCAGATTACGCATTCAGAAACGGTAGGCGTGGGAGGCCGGGCGGACTACTATGATAGCGCCGGCGCCTTGCGCGATATGATACAAAGTCATTTACTGCAACTGCTAACCCTGGTAGCCATGGAGCCACCTGCTTCACTCGACGCCGAATCCTTGCGTGACGAAAAGGTTAAAGTGCTGAAATCCATCCGCCCAATACACCAAAGCGCCGTACATGCGCAATCCTTCCGCGCGCAATACACGAAGGGAACTATCGCCAACAAGCGTATAGCGGCTTATCGGGAGGAGGAGGGTGTTCCGCAGGAAAGCACAACAGAAACCTATGCGGCCTTGAAACTCTATATCGATAATTGGCGTTGGCGCGATGTGCCGTTCTATTTGCGAACCGGCAAGAGGATGGCAGAGGCCAAGTCAGCCATCAGTATTTGCTATAAACATCCACCCCAACGTTTATTTAAAAATACGTCACTGACCAAGCTGAAACCAGACTGGGTTATCCTGGGAATACAGCCCTATGAATGCGTGCGAATGGAAATGCAGGTTAAAGAGTTCGGTCTCGATATGGTGACTCGTACCACCAGCCTGGATGCCAGTCTTGGACAGCCGGATTCCGGTCCAATATATGGTGCCTATGAAGGTCTGTTGGTGGATGTTATGGAGGGGGATCATAGTCTGTTTTTGCGCTATGACGAGGTCGAATGGGCCTGGCGCGTGGTCGATCCTGTCTTGCGAGTGTGGGCAACAGAAAGGGATTTCATCCAAACATACGAAGCCGGCAGTTGGGGGCCGCAGGAGACTCGACGTTTGTTCGAGCGTGAAGACCAGTTTTGGCGACACTCCTGGGAGCCTGACGAAGATTAGCAGTTGTTCGCTGCGATTCTTGCCTTGTATCTAGCCCCTTTCAGGCCTATCTGAGGGTCTGTCAGCAGAATTACCGGTATGGTGCGTAGTAAGGGTGTCATGGGTTCTGCATCGAAAAAAGATTGGCAAAAGTTTCCACTCTGAAAATAAGAGACGATCTTTCCGGCTATACCACCAGCGATGTATAGCCCTGAATAGGGCAGAAAATTCAAGGCCAGTTCCTGGGCCTTGTTGGCGTACACGCTAATGAATAGATGCAGGGCATCGCGGGCCAATGGATTGCCGGCGTCTGCCAAAGCGGTAATCAGGGAAGGATCCTCCTTGCCTATGGCCGTCACTAGATCCGCGTATCCCGCCTTGGTGGCACTCCTGTAGGTGGTAAATCGAGCTATGTTGACAAGTCCAGGTCCTGACAATAGATCTTCGAAGCTGACCCGTCTTATCGTCCGCTGTAAAAATTGCAGAAGTCTATGTTGGCTTTCCGTTGCGGGACTGAACAAACTGTGGCCCCCCTCCGATGGGTAGACCATCCCGTCCACTTTCCAGGCCACGCCCAGCCCAGTTCCAGCACCCACGACAACTTGTGGGCAGCCTTGCTGGGGCGTTCCCGGATTGATAACACAGCAATCACGCTGGTCAACGTCATCCAAAGCCCAGGCGATAGCGCTAAAGTCATTGATTAACGAAAGAGAACGAAAAGGAAACGTGTACTGGAGTTGTTTTCGATCCAGTATCCAGGGCAGGTTTGTCACCTGTATCGTTTCGCCTTGTATGGGGCCTGCTATGGCAAAACAAGCAGTTATCGAAACAAGTTCGCCTGCTGATACATTTGCTAGTGACATAAAATGCTGCAGTAGATCGTCGAACTTGCGATACGGTTGGTTGAGATAGCGTTGTTCCGCCAAAATCTGGTAGGCGCCATTTTGCCACTGGCTTAATTGCAGATAGGTTTTGGTCCCACCCAGATCGCAGGCCAATATCTTCACAGGTAAAACTCGCCCGGGACCAAAGATGCTGCCGGTTCATCCATATATAGGTGGAGAACGCCTTCTGATGGACAAATCTCCTGAATGGGTATCGAGGCAGATTGGTTGGTCAGCCAGAGTTTCACGATTTCCGCCTTGTCCGGGCCTGAAACCATAACCAGGATGTGTCGGGCCCGATTGATTGCAGGCAGGGTCAGCGAAATCCGTTCGTTCTGTTTTCCTTTCGGTCCAGTGGTGCTGCACACCAAGGCCAGCTTTTCAGACAGGGCTGGGCTGTGGGGAAACAAGGAGGCGGTATGTCCATCTCTGCCTAATCCCAGTACTACGGTATCAAACCGTAACTCGGCACCGAGCTGTTTTTTCAATAATAATTGATAACTTAGCGCTGCATCTTCGGGTGTTTGCTTGCCTGTGTACATGGCATGGACATGGCCCGCATCAATTGGTACTTGGGAAGCCAATACTTGATTGACCATGCGGTAGTTACTGTTTTCATCATCAGGGCTGACACAGCGTTCGTCGCTGAAGTAGAGGTCGATTTTCGACCAGTCAAAGAGACCCGGAGGAGTAAGGGCACTATATAAAGGTTTGGGAGTATTACCGCCAGCCAGGGCCAGGTGGTAGCGCCCCCGTTGCTTTATGGCCTCTTTTGCCTGATTGACCAGGTCCGTCTTCATTGCCTCAATCAGGTATTCCTGTGAAAAATAGATCGAGACGTTGCCTATGAATTTCTTGTTGCGCATTTTCGGACCGGTTATCTCACTCGTACTTATTGTGTGTGTATTCTGTTCGTTCTGTATCGTTTGGATATTGCCAAACAGTTTGCAAATTAGTGAACAGTTTAGTCAACCGACTTGCTGACACAAAACTGAGCTGGTAACGTGCATGCCTCTTGCTCACTATAACTTATCTGTAACTTTAGGTACGGCTATGCGCAAACAGATTACTAAATTGACGGCACTGATGCTCCTGGGTGGTGCCATTTCTAACGTCCAGGCTGAAGGCCCTTCAGTTATTTTCAACCAGGAAATGGGTTATATCGCTGAAAAGGGTGCGGTGCACCTGGAATTGATCGGCGGTACCATGACTGTGGAACCGACGGTGCTTTATTCTGCACATCAAAAAGGCTATGCCCCGCAAATTCGCATCGGTGCCTTTGGTGGAGAGTTGCATTTCAATACCAATAACCGTATGCGCGACAACATTGGTTTCAAATACGGCGTGATGGACAACCTGGCTGTCTACGGACAATTCGCCTATGTCGATGACAGCCGCGATGAAACCTTGTCTATGGGTTTCGACGGTAATGGTGATCCAATTGTTGGCGAGCAGCCCGACAAGGCCGAACTGGCCATTGGTACTGCGTATACTTTGCCCATTGAAGACATTGCACTGGTCAATGCCAATGCTGAACTGACCAGCGTCAACGGCAATGCGACGATTTTTATTAAGGCGGCGGGTTTTTACCAGGTGCCCGGCCTGCCGAAGAAACAAAATTTGTTGGTTGGTTTGGAAATGGTCGCCCACGATATTGATGATCAACCCACCTACATTAATATCGGTGCCCGTTGGATGCCAACGGATCGCCTGACCATGGATTTTTTCCTGTACCAGAATATGTACCCGGAAGATATTATTTCCATTCCCAATATGGTGCGTTTGAATCTGAAATTCTAATACGCTGTAGTCCATATTTCTTCGAAGCCGGCTTTATGCCGGCTTTTTTTATTGATACAGACCTTTGTTGCGGATAAACCACTTTTCCAGCTCCACCAGGAAGAACACCAACGACGAAACCACGGTGCAAATCAATAACTCCTGCGGGCTGAGCGGGGCTGTTTTGAAGATAGCCTGAAAGTAGGGCAGATAGACCACGATCAGATGGAAGATCACGGTTAGAACGATTGCCACCAGAAGTTGCCAATTACTGGCGATTCCTGCCTTGAACAGAGAGTCATTCCCCGTTCTGATAGCCAAAACATGGAATAGTTGTGTGAACGTCAGTGTGGTAAAAACCAGAGTCTGCCAGTGCTCTATGTGCTGTTGTATCGCCCAATACTGCACCGACAAGGTTAAGCCGCCAATCAGTGCCCCAACCCATAATATATGTTGCCACAGGCCATTGGCGAACATGTTTTCATCGGTCGGACGAGGTGGACGGCGCATAATGTCAGACTCCGATGGTTCGGCGGCGATGGCCAGGCCGGGTAATCCATCGGTCACCAGGTTTATCCAGAGTATGTGAATCGGCAGCAAGGGAATAGGTAAGGCGATTAGTGATGCCACAAACAGTGTCCAGAGTTCACCGCTGTTGGTTGTCATGGCATATTTAATAAATTTCTTGATGTTGGCGAATATGCGCCGCCCTTCCTCCACGGCAGAGACAATGGTTGCGAAATTGTCGTCCATCAAGACAAGTTGCGCGGATTCTCTGGCCACATCCGTGCCGATGCGCCCCATGGCTACGCCGATATCCGAACGTTTCAACGCGGGTGCATCATTGACACCGTCGCCAGTCATGGCGACATACTCACCCTGACTTTGCAAGGCTCTGACGATGGCTATTTTTTGTTCTGGCGATACGCGCGCGTAGACCCGTGTCGACGACACACGTTTTACAAGCGCATCATCGGACAGGGACAGGAGTTCACTGCCGGTTAGAATATCGGAATTTTCATCGGCGATACCCAGGCGCTGCGCGATTGCCAAGGCTGTACGCGGGTGATCCCCCGTGATCATGACAGGGGTTATGCCGGCGCTTTTACAACGTTTTACCGCATCGAAAGCCTCCGTTCGTGGCGGATCAATCAGGGCAACCAAAGCGATTAAGGTGAGATCCTGCTCCAAATCCTCGATGGGGGGCGGGGGTTCGTCGGACTGCCACTGACGATAGGCCACGGCCATGACCCGATAACCCTGATCCGCAAGTGCGTCTACCTGCCGGAGAATGTCATCTTGTCTAAAGGCGGACGGTTCATTGCCCACGAGTTGGTCCCGGCACCGGCTGAATATTGTTTCCGGTGCCCCTTTGCTATAAAGAATGTATCCTTGATCCTGTTTATGCAGAGTTGTCATAAACTTACGCGTTGAATCAAAAGGAATTTCTGCATTACGTGGCAACGCTTTTTCCAACGCGAGACGCTGCACACCCCAGTTAACAGCTGCCTGATATAAAGCGACCTCCGTTGGGTCACCGGAAACCTGATCGGGAAAACCGGTCAGATTGTTGTTCAGGGCAAGGGCCTGTACAAGTTGAGTCGCTGCTGTGGAGTGATTTGGTTGAAGGTCGCCGGCTGCAAAGTGAGATTGGTCCAGATATACGCGTTCCAGACGCATATTGTTTTCTGTCAGCGTGCCGGTCTTGTCGCTGCAAATATAGGTAACGGAGCCCAGGGTTTCGACCGCCGGCAGGTGGCGAATCAAGGCATTCTGACGCACCATTTTACGCGCCCCCAATGCCAGGGTGATGGTGATCAATGCCGGCAGGGCTTCCGGTATGGCTGCGACCGCCAGACTGATCGCTGTCAGAAACATCAGCAACATTGGCTCGCCGCGCCATAGGCCGATGAAAAATATCAACAGGCAGATGGCCAGTACAGCCAGCGCCAGTCGCTTGCCAAATGCGATCAGACGTTTCTGCAATGGAGTCTTTTCTGTGGGCTGTTGAGTCAACAAAGAGGCGATACGGCCCAGCTCTGTTTGCATGCCTGTCGCGACAACAATCCCACAGGCTCGGCCCTGATTGACGCTGGTGCCGCTATACGCCATGTTAGTACGATCGGCTATGACCAAATTCATTTGCGTCAGCGCTGGTGTCGATTTAAGCACGGGTTGTGACTCACCGGTCAAGGCGGCTTCATTAACCTGCAACCCCTGACATTCGATCAGTCGCAGATCGGCTACAACCTTGTCGCCCTCGTTGAGTAATACGATATCCCCTGGCACAAGCTCCCGAGCAGGAATATGGCTGGTGGAGCCGTCCCGCAGGACCAGGGTTTCGGGCGCTGCCAGGCGCTGCAAAGCCGCCAAGGCTTTTTCCGCGCGATAATCCTGCACAACGCCAATCAAGGCGTTCAGACTGATAATGACCAATATGGCAATTGTATCGGGCACCTCACCGATCAAACCGGAGATTATTGCCGCGCCAATCAAAACCAGGATCATGAAGTCGCTGAATTGGTGAATGATCAACTTCAGCAATGTGCGTTGTTGACCTTCAGGCAGGGAGTTATCGCCATATTGGGAGCGACGAACTTCTATTTGCTGTGAAGATAATCCGCTGCGGACGTCAACGTCGAAATGATGCAGAACGGTTTCACTCTCCACTTGGTGCCAGACAAGGGGTGCCGGGGATGTTGCCGTTGTGTTCTCTGGATGTGCCACGATCGTGCCTAAAATATCGGCAGGTGTACTGTGATGGTGTCATGCCGGGGGCATGAAAACAACCACTTAGCCGCAGTTATGATTCTGCTGTCAAAGATTGGACAGGGAAAAAAATAGCGTTGAAACAAAGAGTAAAACAATATCATCGGTTAGATTGGATAGGCCTGTACAGAAATTAACCACAAATTCTTGACAGTACCCATACGAAAAAAAGATAATAATCCCGCAGCATAAATATGCTATCTGCAGGTGACGCGATGGGTATGTATTCAAACAGCACTACAGTTCAGGCCTTGCATGGCAGCTCCCGCTATCGGCTGGCAATACGCGTCCTTATGCTGGTCACACTCCTTGCACAACTGTCCGCCTGCGGTGATCCCAGGGATTTGTTGAGTAATTTCGATATACGAATCACCTTACATAGCCTGGACAAGGACAGCATAGACAGGAAGATCAATTCAGATATCGATAAGGAAATTGACAACAGTAAGAAAGAAGCAAAAAGCAATGCGCAAGAGAATTTGCATCTGACACCGGAGAAGCTCGCGCTGTTTCCCGGTCAAACCCGTCATCTGCGGGTGAAATCCATCGCTAATGATGGCAGTGAAAAAGATATAACCAATTACTATCCCTTTGTTTGGCATTCCAGTGACGACACCATTGCGCAGGTGGATGAGAAAGGCAAGGTAACCGCAATAGGCTTGGGTATCGCACAGATTTCCGCTAGCCACGACGGCGTAACCAAGTCGTCCACAGTCACGGTCAATGACACTAGTGTATCGACGATTCTCATCTCACCAGACAATACCGTTTCCTCCCTGGTGGGGAAGAGTCACGCGTTCAGCGCTACAGCAGTCTATACCGATGGATCTGCCCAACTGTTGGCGCCACAGGATGTGGTGTGGTCTAGCTCCGATGACCAAGTTGTCAGTATTGACGTGGATGGTCTGGCCAACAGCCATGCCGAGGGAGAGGCCTTAATCAGCGCAGAACACGCTGGCGTATTGAGTACAGCTACGGTCGTTAGCGTGGCAGGCGTATTGACGCTGGATACCATCAGCGTCGAACCGTCGGTCAATAGTTTGCTCGTCGGTGAAAGCCTGCAACTGACTGCTACCGGTTTTTACACTGATGGCAGCGTGGGCGACATGACGGAGCAAGTGGTGTGGACTGCCAGCAATCCAGGGGTTGTCTCCTTCGCGTTTGACAAGCCAGGGCTGATTACCGCAGAGCGGGACGGCACAACATCAATCACGGTGATTCACTCATCCGGCGCAACCACTGCGCAAGCGGTGATCGATGTGATCGATGTGAGCGGTGGTGCAGTGACGACGCAACCCGATTTGGATACACAGGATGTTGATCAGGAGCAGGATCGACGTCGTCGATAGTCACCGTGGCGGTGACTATGACTCTTTTGGGCGCAGATAGCGCAAGGAGGGGGGTGACAAGGATGTCGTTTTTATACAATGAGTTATATCGTCTTTATAAAGTGTTTCTTTTTCTTCCAAAAGCGCCACCAGGGCTTCCAACTCACTCTTGTGCTGGCTGATGATCTCCGTGGCGCGTTCTTCCGCATGACTGATCACCTCGTGAACGGCCTCGTCGATCTGGCGCGCGGAGTGGTCGCTGAAGCGTCTGGGTTGGGCGATCTCCCGACCTAGGAACGGGTGGCTCTCGCTCTCCCGATAATCCACCGGTCCGATCTTCTCCGACATACCCCAACGGCCTACCATGGCGCGGGCCAGATTGGTGGCCTGACGAATATCATCATCGGCGCCGGAACTGACCGAAGACAGTAACACCTTTTCCGCACAGCGCCCGGCCATGACGACGGCCAACCGGTCTCTGAGATACTCCTCAGGCAGAGTGTGGCGTTCTTCTTCCGGTAGCTGATGGGTACCCCCCAGGGAGCGCCCGCGGGGAATGATGGTCACCTTGTAGATAGGGTCGGCATGGGGCAGGAACAGGGCAGCCAGGGTATGTCCGGACTCGTGCACCGCCAGACGGTGGCGCTCCTCCGGTTGGATGACCAGGGTACGCACTGTACCCATGATCAGTTTTTCCCGAGCCTCTTCCAATTGTTCCTTGCCGACCTCGGTCAAATGCAGACGGGTGGCGATGATGGCCGCCTCATTGATCAGATTCTTCAGATCGGCGCCGGAGAAGCCCGGCGTACCGGCGGCGATGGTGTGCAGTTCGACATCTTTGGCCAGTGGCACGCGCCGCGTGTGTACCTGGAGGATTTTATAGCGATCCTCGATATCGGGCAGGTCCAGGGTGACATGGCGATCGAAACGCCCCGGCCGCAGCAATGCCGGGTCCAGTACATCGGGACGGTTGGTTGCCGCCAATACAATCACCGCCTCGTGTTCCTGAAAGCCATCCATTTCCGCCAGGATCTGGTTCAGGGTCTGTTCCCGTTCGTCGTGACCTCCACCCAGTCCGGTACCGCGGGTCCTGCCCACGCTGTCCAGTTCGTCGATGAAGATAATACTGGGTGCCTGTTGTTTGGCCGATTCGAACAGTTTTCGAACCCGCGAGGCACCGACGCCGACAAACACCTCGATAAACTCCGAACCGGAGATAGAGAAGAAAGGTACGCCAGCCTCACCGGCCAGGGCGCGCGCCATCAGGGTCTTACCGGTACCGGGCGGCCCCATCAACAACACGCCGCGCGGTATCTCGGCACCGAGTCTGCGAAACTGATTGGGATTTTTCAGGTACTCCACCAGTTCCGTCACTTCGCGTTTGGCGTTTTCCTGACCAGCCACATCGCCAAACCGCACATCCGGTACGCGGGCTACCGGTGGCTTATGATCGAGAAATTTGCCCAACTCACTGCCGCGACTGCCCAGGCCACCGGCAATATTGCGCGAGGCACGGCGTATCAACCAGAACCAGAACACCATCACCAGCACCCAGGGCAACAAGGCCAGCAACAGGGTACTGCCCGTGTTGCCTTGTGCCGGGTTGACCTTGATGGTGACTGACTGCTCTTGCAGAAGGGGGAACAGGCTCTCATCGGGCCATTGTGGCAGCAGGGTACTGAATAATCGGGAAGATTCCTGGCGAGGACCGATGGCCAGAGGCGCGCCTAATTCGCCCTCGACCTTCTCACCGCTCAGCTCGATGGCGCTTACATGACCCTGTGAGACCAGGGCCTTGAATTGGGAATAGGGGATGTCTATGCGGATGTCACCGTCACGCGGCGCGGGAAAAAGCCAGTAGACCCCAATGGTCAGTGCCACGAGCAAGACGACGACCAGCCATGTCGGCGGAATTGGTGGTGTTTGAATGCGTTCGGCCAAGACAATCCTCCATGGATTAACGTGCCGCCCTAGTTAACACTCTATAGCTTTAAGATACGTGCCGCCAGTCTGGCGGGCAA
This sequence comes from Proteobacteria bacterium UBA6915, assembly GCA_002450975.1. Taxonomy (GTDB): domain Bacteria; phylum Pseudomonadota; class Gammaproteobacteria; order UBA6915; family UBA6915; genus UBA6915. The sequence continues at coordinate 58,172 of DKAX01000111.1, read as the reverse complement.
AATTAACGGTCTATTCCATCAATTGGTTCAACTGGCCGATGATCTCGTCCGTATCCCACTCCAGGCCACCGATGACGGCGTAGCGTATGACACCGTTTTTATCCAACACATAAGTCGTAGGAAAGCCGTGGATGCGCCATTCGCGCACGCTGTCNNCACCAGGTCGCCCAGAAGTTGAGCAGGGTGACCTTGCCTTTCAATGCCGGGCTCTTCTTCATGGTGGCGGTGAGGTCGGGGAAGTTCAGACCACCGCTCAGGGCCGGCCCTTGATAGGCCTGCAGACCTACCGGTCGGTTCTCTGTCTCTGATGGTTCGTCAGCATCGGTGGATGCAAGCATCGGCGGCGGCTGGCGCGATTGCTTGTTCTGCTGCTTCAACAGGGTGATTGCGCGCGCAAAGTAACCGGACAGCTTTTCCTTGACCGCCTGCTCCTCGTTGGTGATATCACCGCGCTCATAGAAACCGTCGCCGGCGCCGTACAACACCTGGGTATAGACCGGGCTGCCGCCTTTCTCCAACGCCTGTGCCAGTTCACTGAGGCGCCAGTTTTTGGCTGAGAGGGACGGTTGCAGTATATAAATAGGAATATTGCTCGCGCTGACCACGGGCAGATACTGTTCTTGCTGGCCGGCTTGCAGCAAGGTGCGGTCATATAAATTAGGGTGCATCAGGATCAGACCGACCAGACGTTTGTTATCGGCATGCTGGCGTTGCCATTGGTGTACGGCGGTCAGCATCAGCTTGGCGCCGCGCCCGGCGGTAAAGATGACCACCTTTTTGTTGGTCTGCGCCATCACCAGGTTCAGCAGCTTCAACATGTGTTCTTCAGGGATGCGGCTGAGGCTGGAACGGCCAATGGGTTCGAAATAACCGCCGTGCAGATCAACCACCCAGGTGGCGATGCCTTTCTTGACCAGGGGCGTAACAATGGGACCTTCACGGTCATGGGTACCGTATTCGGAGGGAATCCACAGCAGCAAGGTATCACCGTCCGCCAGGTATTGCTTGACCGGCAGGTCAACGTCGTCGGAGACACTGAAACTCAATTCGTCGGCCGAAAGCTGAGTTGTGACCAGGGTAAATAGGAGTAATAACAAACGGTTAATGCGATTCATTCAAGTGGATTCCTGGATTCGAAAGTGTTCCATCATGCATTCCGGCGCGGCTATCGGGCGTAACCTTTAAGCCGCAGAGATTATATCAGAATCGGCCACGATTCCCATTCCCGCCAAATCCTGCCCTGTTACTGCTATGATTAACGGGCGTTGATATTGTCGAGGTTCCCCCATCTTGTCGTTCAAAACCCTTCGTCATATAGCCAAAGTGCTTGTCCCGTTCCTAGTTACCCTGGTGTCAGGGGTCGAGGCGGCCACGCGCCCGGTTATTCCCGCCGGTTGGGTGCAGGTCGACTTTTTCCCCGGAACCGTGTTCGACACCCACAGCGGCCACCACTTCGACCAGATCATGGGCCCGTTGGTGGAGGATAAGTTGATCCCACGGGAATTAGTGTGGCTCAAGCCTACCTATGGCAACCAGAATATCCTCTGGTTCAGTCAGGGGCCGGGACAGATGCAAATTTTGCGCGACAAGATGATAGAGCCTTTTCGTAACAGTGATCAGGGTTGGAAGCAGCGCAAGGGGCAATATATTGTCAACGGTGCCCCCTGGCAGTTTGTCGAACTGGAACTGGCCAAGGAAAACCTGCAGATTGCCATACTGGTCTGTCGCCAAGGTACCCAGGATACTGCTGTGCTCTATTGGGGAACTGAGAGCAGTCGCTTCAAGCGCTGGCAAAACTGGCTGCTCTATCAGATATCACCCATTTGTGACGAACAGAGTGATGTCCTGCCACCGAGTGCCAAGGCGGATCGCGACTAAAGGTATTGGAAAGAGGAGTGATGCACTGTGAGTCTGATCTTCCGCATGCTGGCCATCCTATTCACATCCATGTTCAAACCGCGCCTGCCGATAGAGCGGCCAGTCAATGCGTTGCGCCTGCGCGTGTTACCCAATGACTTGGACATTAACTTCCACATGAACAACGGCCGCTACCTGACCATCTGCGACCTGACCCGGGTCGACATGTTCATCCGCACCGGCCTGGCGCGTACCATGATCAAAGAGAAGTGGATACCGGTCATCGCCGAACACACCATGACCTACAAGCGCCCCCTCAAACCTCTGCAACGCTACACAGTCTCCATGGAGGTCACTAGTTGGGACGAAAAGGCCTTTCACATGAAACACTTATTCATGGTGGGCGACAAGCTGATGGCGGAGGGGACATCGCAAGGGGTGATCCTGAGTAAGCAGGGGGTGATTCCGCCCTTCACCGTCATGGAGCGGGTCAACTTCCACCGGTTCGGCACGAATGAATCCGTTTAACGACTATATCGAACCCGTGTTCCGGCCACCCAGCGAGGCTGACTCGCTGATCCTGCAGGTCACCAACGGCTGCTCCTGGAACCGCTGCGCCTTCTGCGAGATGTACACCGCGCCGCAAAAACGCTTCAGCGTAAAACGTGAAGAACACGTATTCGCCGAGATCGACCAGGCGGCGGATCAACTGGCCGGCCGGGTGAGACGCATCTTCCTCGCCGACGGCGACGTCATGGTGTTATCCACGCGCCGACTGCTCGCCATTCTGCAGCACATCGCAAAACGCTTCCCCGAACTCAATCGCGTCTCCAGCTACTGCCTGCCGCGCAACGTCGCCAACAAATCGGTCGATGAACTCAAAGAGCTGCGCGACGCCGGACTCAAGCTGGCCTACGTCGGTGCCGAAAGCGGAGACGATGCATTGCTAAAACTCATCGACAAGGGCGAGACCTACACCAGCAGCGTCGAGTCACTTAACAAACTCAGTACCGCCGGCATCAAAAGCTCCGTCATGATCCTCAACGGCCTCGGCGGCCAACACTACAGCCACCAACACGCCGACAACTCCGCGCGCCTGGTCAACGCCAGCCAACCCGACTACCTCGCCACACTCGTCGTCAGCTTCCCCCTGGGCGAACAACGCTTCCGCAGTCACTTCCCCGAAGGCTTCCAACCGTTAGATCAAACCGGCCTGTTCACCGAGATGGAACGTTTTATTGCTCAAACCGAACTCAGCAACACCATCTTCCGCAGCGACCACGCCTCCAACTATTTGGTGTTGAAGGGGGTGTTGGGGAAGAACAAGCAGCAGATGCTGGAGACCTTGCGACTGGCACAGTCTGAGCCGGGGAAGCTGCGCTTGAGGGAGGAGTGGCAGCGGGGGTTGTGAGTTTGTGAAGCTAAGGGAGAACCGAAGAGCACGTAGGTCCGATTAGCGTAGCGTAATCGGACGCCTGTAGAATCAATATCGAATGTTCGTTGAGAAAAGGGTGTACTGCCTAAAGAGTAAATCCGGATTTTGGGGGTAGCACAGCGGGGTTGCGATTTTTCAAGTTTAAGGAGTGCCTGAGGTCAGATCACTAACACATTGAACAGAATGAAGAAATACACTGAAGCAACCGTTTGCGGGCACACCACGATATATTAATAAGAATAGCGTCCCGATCTCCCGCTATAATGGTGATCCCTGCCCCTGGACGGTGACCCCATGAAACTACTCATACGCAATCTCGCCCGCAGTACGACGGAAGAGGAACTCCGCACCCTGTTCCAGGCCCACGGTAGCGTGCAATCCTGCAACCTGGTTATGGACAGCAAGACCGGCCAGTCAAAAGGCTTCGGCTTTGTCGAAATGCCCAAACCGGGNNGTCACCGAACTGCAGGCGCACTACGGCTGGCAGGAGCTGGGCAAGCGCATCAAGATCAAATGCTTTACTCAGGATCCTAGTATTAGTTCAAGTCTCAAGTTTCTGCGCAAGACACCGTGGGCGCGGGAGAAGGTTGAGGCGCTATACCTACGAACAATCAAATCGGCAAGCATATGGCGAAAGAAATAGTGTTGAGAATAAATTAACACCTAGTACAACAATTACGGATTCCTCCCTTTTCTGTTTCAAGCGGATCAGCGTGGAAAAACCGGGCCAGGAAAAACCGGGCCAGAGAGCAATTGTTACTAATATAGTTCGCTGCTAACATATCCCTCGACAACTTATCAAGGCTATTTTCATACGGAGTTGAATTATGCCACGTAAGTCACGCTTCAATCTGGTGGGAGTTCCTCAGCATATAATCCAAAGAGGCAACAACAGGGAACCCTGTTTCTTTGCGGAGGATGACTACCATCGCTATCTTGAGTACCTGCAAAAAATCAGCAGAAAAATTTAGCTGTCGTATCCATGCCTACGTTTTGATGACTAACCATGTGCATCTATTGATTACACCCATGTTAGAGTTTGGTGCTTCACAAATGATGCAGGCGTTGGGTAGGCGCTATGTCTACTATGTCAATAAAACCTATCGTAGGACAGGGACGCTTTGGGAAGGTCGTTTCAAATCTAGTTTGATTGACAGCGATCGTTATTTATTGACCTGTATGCGGTATATTGAGTTGAATCCCATCCGTGCAAATATGGTAATGCATCCCGGCGAATACAAGTGGTCTAGCTACCACATAAATGCACAAGGCAGTATAAGCAACATGATCTCACCGCATCCCTTGTATGATGAACTGGGAGCAGATGAAGAGAGCAGGCAAACAGCAATAGAGAACAATTCAGACATTATATCGATACTGAAACATTGCATGATATACGAGAAACACTTAATCACGAGCTTTTGCTAGGGCGTTCCTATTTCAAAGACAAGATTGAGGAAATGACCAAACGACAAACACGCCTAGGTAAACCAGGAAGGCCAAAGGTTGAGGAAGAACAGGGTATTTACCTCGTAGGGTATTAGTATTTTAGTAACAATTGCTCTCTGACCCGGATTTTCCTCTCTGACCCGGATTTTCCAGTCGAATGAAGTGATTGAGGGGATAAGGCGGAAAATTAATCAAGTCCAAATTATAGGATTATTTCCAATCACAGTATACAGAGCTCGTAATATATAGTATTTGTTAGCCTTTAATTGTTATAGCAAAAAATAGTATCAATTATCCTTTCTATGCGACTATGGACTAGCCAGATAAAGTGGGTTATTAACGTATATTACTAAAGGTTAATGCGGTTATGAGACGTCGAGTAATAATTCTTTTTGTCTTACTTTTAATAAACACGAATGCTAATGCGGATAATACCTTGGTGCTAAGTAACGGCGGCACGTATATGCCGATGCACACTCAGGAATTCAAGGGATTCGTTGATGTGTTACTCACGGAGGCCGTAAGGCGGATTGGCTATAAGCTGGATATGCGTAGTTTACCCAATGAGCGGTCACTCATAAATTCCGACCGTGGAATTATTGACGGTGAAACACAGAGGATTGCTGGGCTGGAGAAGCAATATACCAATCTGATCCGTGTCCCGGAAAAGGTAATGGACTGGCAGTTTGTCGTATTCTCAAAACAAAAAATTGATACCACACAAAACTGGAACAGTCTCAAACCCTATACAACCAGCTTTATAACCGGCTGGAAAATTTTTGAATACAATGTTCCTAAAGACGTACAGATAACAAAAACAAGGGACGCGGAAGGGTTGTTTTTGCTGCTGAACAAGAATAGAACAGATTTAGTCCTGTATGAGCTATGGCAAGGACTGGCATTGATCAAAAGATATAACTATAAAGATATTATGGTGTCCTATCCGGCAATGGCAAACAGAGAAATGTTTACCTATTTACATAAAAAACATGCCCTGCTCGTACCTAAGCTGGCTGAGTCGTTGAGAACAATGAAAAAAGACGGGTCATATCAGAAACTCTACAAGCGTATATTAGAACCCTATATTAAATGATCGCATCACTGAAAAGTTTAAGAAGACTGCGGTTACTATATCGCGGTATCGCAAAAAAGATAATCACCGCTACAATATTATTCAGTTCGATTATTACTCTCTTCATTACGGGTTTTAATCTATATGGTAGATATACGTATGAAATTAGCCAGATTGATTCCAAATTTAATGAAATCAAAGAGGTCCATCTAAGCTCGCTAACCAACAATTTATGGCTGGCTGACAAGCATGAGTTACAGGTTCAGTTAAAAGGTATTCTGCACATACCAGAAATTCAATATGTCGAAGTTTATGACAATAATTCATTATGGGCCTCTGCGGGAGAGAAGAAAGAGGATAATATAAAGGTTCATTCCTACCCGATGATATATGTCTATAAGAATAAAACTGTAGATATTGGTTCGATCAAAATCGTCGCTTCTCTTGACAATGTGTATCACAATATTTATCAGGAGTTGTGGGTCACGTTGGCGGCAAATGCTATAAAAACATTTCTTGTCGCCTTTTTTATGCTCTATATATTCTATAAATTGGTTATTCAGCACATGCATGCAATAGCCGGTTATTTGCTTTCATTCGATATCAATGCCAACAGTGAAAAGCTTGCGCTGGTCCGGGCGAAGGGGCCTGGAACGGATAACGATGAACTTGACATGGTAGTGTCTGCCTTTAATGAATTACAGGATAAATTAAAACAATCTTTTTCTTCCGTGGAAAAAGAGGTTGAGCAGCGTACCAAAGAATTAATGCACGCAAAAGAAGAGGCTGTGCACGCCAGCAACTCAAAGTCGGAGTTTCTATCACGTATGAGTCATGAGTTGCGCACGCCGATGAATGCCATTTTAGGATTCGGCCAGTTGTTACAACTAGATAGTAGTCTTGCGGATGATCACAAAGGATTTGTCGAAGAGGTAATGCGTGCCGGCTATCATCTACTTACCCTTATAAACGAAGTCCTGGATCTTGCGAAAATTGAAGAAGGTAAATTCGATGTTCATATCGAAACAACCGATGTATCGAAAACAATCACAGAAGCCATGTCGCTGCTTATGCCCTTGGCGCAGCAGCGACATATAACAATTCATGATAATGTATCAGATGAAATATCCTATTTCGTTAAAGCAGATAATCTAAGATTGAAGCAGGTTATCATCAATCTGCTTTCTAACGCCATCAAGTACAACTCGGATAGGGGCAAGGTGTATATTGATATTAGTAAGCCTGACACTGAAATTCTTCGTGTGTCAATCCGTGATACCGGCCAGGGTATTGCTTTAAATAAACTTGATAAATTATTTATCCCATTCGAGCGCCTCGGGAACTCACACAATCTGGTTGTCGAGGGTGCCGGTATTGGTCTTGCGTTAAGCAAACGGCTTATCGAATTAATGCATGGAAAAATCGGTGTAGACAGTAAACCAAAACAGGGGTGCACATTTTATTTCGATTTGCCTTATGTGCGCGAAGAAACGACTGCGGCATACAATGTCAGCAAAATAAGCGGCCAGTCGAAACCGATAGATAGACATGTACACTTGCACAAGGTTCTTTATGTCGAAGACAATCCATCCAATCTCAGGCTTGTTGAACATGCCCTGCAGGTTCGCCCCGATATCACCCTGATAACTGCGCATACTGGTACATTAGGCCTTGATATGGCTATTAGTTACAGGCCAGATCTTATTTTGCTTGATATTAACTTGCCTGGTATAAATGGCATGGAAATAGTGCACGAACTAATGAAACATGATTCAACTAGCACCATACCCGTCATCGCCGTTACTGCGCACGCCATGCCTCGTGATATAGAAGCCGGCAAGGCGGCCGGATTCGACGAGTATCTGATCAAACCCCTTGATGTTGATAACTTTTACACGGTGTTAAAAAAGTATCTACCATAGAACGAACAGGGATCAGGTATTGAATTGTGAATACGAGTGAGTACGTGCAATACAACATTCAAGAGTAAATCCTCAGGATGAATTGTACACTGCAAACCTTTAAATAATTTTGTTTAAGAAAATTTAATTAATGATATATAAAACATTTTGTAAAGCTATGTTTGTCGTTTTGCTACTACTTAATGTGAGTATGTGATTAATGCTGAGCCTATTAACGCCACGTTGCCCTATGAATTGGTTGTTTTTGCTAACTCTAAAGGGTGCGCGGATAATCAAGGATTTTATGATAAACCTGGAATTTATGATCCACCGTTTGCCTTTGGGTTTGATGAACAATACGAACGCCACAATTCAGCGATATTTATTTGTCAAATTGAATTTAAAAATAAATATATGCTTTACGCTGTGTCTAGAAAATATGGAAGAGATGAATTTAAATTACATGAATCTTGTCCTCCACTGGAGCTATGGCGTTCACAGATTGGCGGAATAAGGCTACTAAATGATGGTAAAGAGCATTTCAAATTTAGTACCTTTGATGATGATCAAAAAGATGCTCCAAAAGAAATGTCTCTGAGCAATCCATTAGTAGAAATTAGTATTGGCGGAGCAGGTTCGGTATTTTACTGCTATAAGAACAAATGGTATTACGATATGTTCGATTAGGATTGGGGGCAGAGTTAAACTCTCCAGAAGCAAGGTATTTCTTAATTAAGAATATAACTGTATATAGCATCCAGCCCCGCCGAGGTGGGGCTTTCCATTTCAATTCTTACCATCCCGCCCGCCCACCAGCCCCATCCGTGACGCCTCCAGCGTCGCCTCCGCGCGGGAAGATACATTTAGTTTCTGATATATGCTCTTGATATATCCGGCAGTAGTATTGCCGGTGATGCCTAACAGGGCAGCGATTTCGTTACGGTTGAGGCCTTTGGCGATGAGGGTTAATACCTCGGTTTCGCGAGCGCTGAGGTTGCTTTGTTCATCGATGATTTTGCTCTCTACGCGTCGGCGGAAGTGTCGTAACACCCGCCGAGCCACGGCCGGTGACAGGGGCGGTTCGCCTCGCAGGATGCCTTGCATTCTTGTCAGCAGTTCCTGTTGCGGTTGTTCCTTGAGCAGGTAACCCTGGGCGCCGGCCTGCAGGGCGCTGAACAGGTGATCGTCGTCATCGTAGATGGTGGCCATGACGCAATAGGTCTCGGGAGTGGTGGCGTCGATTTCGCGCACCAGTTCGATGCCGGAGCCGTCGGGGAGGTTGATGTCGATGATGGCGAGATTAAAGCGTTGTTGTTGTAGGGCCTGACGCGCGGCCGCCAACGTAGGCACGGCGCTGACGGTGATGCCGTCGAAGGCCTGTTGCACCAGTTGCGTCAGCCATTGGCGGGTGTCGTTGTGGTCTTCCAGTATCAGTGCGTATTGCAAGATTAGCTCTCCCTACTCAGTGGGCAGAAGATCTCCGTGCCGGTGGAGCGTTGATTAGCGCCTGACAGCCAACGCAGTTGCGCGCCGATCTCTTGCGCACGGGTCTGCATATTACTCAAACCCGTGCCTGCCTGCCAGTTGCGCGGATCGCCGCCGTTGCCGTCGTCGTCGATGCGGATGCGCACGCCGCGTTCATCGACATCGGTCTGCACATGTATGCTGGCGGGTACGGCATGTTTGATGGTGTTGGTCAGGGTTTCACGCAGGATGCGGCTGAGATTGATTAACTGGCGATTGTTGAACAGGGCATAGGGGATGTCTTCCGACTGCTGCCAATGCAGTTGTATCGACGCGGCATCCAAACGTTCACGCGCCTCGTCGTGCCAATCATCCAGGGCATCGCGTATGCTGACGTGGTTTTCCCCCTTGGCCAGGCCGCGGATGGTCTCGCGCAGGTTATGCAGGGCGTGACGGGCGATGTCGGCATTGGCGCCGGATTCGGCGCGATGTACCAGGGTCAGCAGTTGCGCGCCGACGTCGTCGTGCAGGTCGCGCATAATACGTTGGCCTTCCTCGACCTGTTCGGCCAGTTCCGCTGATTGACGTTGTGCTGTTTTCGTTAACGAATCCTTCTCGGCGATGACGCTGTTGAGTCTTTGCGTCATGGTGTTGAAGGCGTCGGTCAGACCGCCCACCTCATCGTCATAAAATTTTTGTACCTGACCACTCAGTTCACCGCCAGTTACCCGTTGAATGCCGTTGAGCAGGTGACGGATCGGATGCAGGACGATATAGAGAAAATCGAGATAGATCACCAGACACAGGCCGCCGATGATGAGCAAGGTGGTAAGCAGGAGTTCGCGCAGGGTTCGATCGTGGTTCTGATCGATACGGTGATGGCTGACACCCAAGACCAATTCGCTGTCTGATGCGTCACTCACAATGGGGAAGTGCAGATGAAATAGCTGTTCATCGCTCAGTAGCATGTTGAGGTTGGCTTCACTGTTGCTCTGGTCGCTGTGATACCAGGCCTGGCGTGGGTCATCTTGACTGCGGACGGCAGCGTAGCTCAGGTCAGGATCGGCGGCGAGTTTTTGTAACAAGGATTCTAGGGCTGCGCTATCTCGTCTTTGCAGAGGTTCCCGTGCCAGGTCGGCCAACAGTTCACCCGTCGATTGCGCCTTGGCACGCAGGTTCTCCAGTTGATACTGATAATAGGCGCGCATGGTAACGTAGGTTATGGCCGTGGTCATGACACCTATAATAAAGATGACCATGAAGCCAAATTTGACGCTCAATCGCAGATTCAATAGCCAGCGCATAGCCGAATCACCCCTTGATCCTTCAGGAAAACAACAGCTTACCTTCAAGAGAAGGCGACAAGCAAGCCTCGGTCACCCAACAGGAAACGCACCAGATCCACCGCATCGATCACCAGTGAGATCGACGCGGTACCAACGAACAGCCAGGCCCAACGGGTAACGTGGTGGGGGCTGGTGTTGTGACAGATGACGTTCAATAGATAGATCACCAGCGGTGTCCAAAAGATGAGGTGTGACACCCCCAGGATGCGTGACACGCCAAACTGCAGTGACAACACCATGCCCAGCGTGATGGTGCCAATCTGGGTGAGGGTGACGATGCGCGCCGGGCGGTGGCGCAATAAAAACAGCGGTACGATAAACACCACAGATCCCATCCATAACAGCCAGAGTAACAGGTGAGGCGGTAGCAGAGTGAATTGTGTATAGACTTGCGCGGCGCTGTAAGTCATGGTGTTGTTCCTTGATGAACTCCCGCCTGCACGGTCAGGCGGGAAAGTTTGATAGTGATTAAACTGATACCAGACCAGCGTTGGCTGGTTTACGCTGGTTGGCGTTTTGACCTTGTAACTGACGCGAGCGAGCGAACAGGAACAGCGGCATGGACACGGACGGCGACGGCAAAAGGGTCAGCAACACATACAACCATCGGCGCGGCATGTGCAAACGACCTGCCTCCTGCCACATCCACGCCAGATAGGCACAGGACAACACCACCAGTTCCACCAACATGGACATTGCTGTGTGGTTGACCAGAGCGCCTTGCATAAAGCCGGCGAAGTCAAAACCGTTGACTTGGATGAAGCGGAATAACACAAACTCGGTGCCGATCAGGCCGAGTGCGGCCATCTCCAGATAGAATAATTGCAGTTTGGTAAATTTCATCAGTTTCTCCTCTCGAATTTCTTCATGGGCTTGGATTTCAAACACAGTGTCGTACAATGAGGTGCGCTGTTGCAGACCCCAGACGATGTCCCCCGTTTGGGGGGATGCATTCGGGGGAGGGGAAAACCATCAAGGAGCAGAGATGAACAAACGCTTTGGTCATATCCGGCAGATTGCCTTTGTCGTGAACAATATCGATCAGGCCATGGAGTATTGGGCCGGCATCCTTGGCATCGGTCCTTTTTTCATAAAGCGGGCGATACGCTTCAGTGACTACGTCTATCGCGGTGAGGTCATGGAGTCACCGCAGATCTCCATCGCCCTGGCCAACTCCGGTCAATTACAAATCGAATTGATACAGCAACACGATGACCATCCCAGTATCTATCGTGAGTTTCAGCAGCAATCGGGACAAGGGCTGCAACACGTCGCTGCCTGGGGGACACGTGCGGAATTTGATCAACGCCGTTCTGCATTGTTGGAACAGGGACTGAGTATCGTCCAGGAATGCACCATTGCCGCCAGCGGCGTGCGCCTGGTCTATTTTTCCACTGAGCAAGGGCCGGGCGGTTTCATCTATGAGCTGGCCGATCTGCTCGAGCCCGCACAGCAGGAGCGCATCCAGAATGTCGCCGCCCAGGCGGAGCAGTGGGACGGCAAGACCTTTTACTACGACGTGAGCAAGTGAGCATGTCCGGTAAATCCGATGGCGAACATCAGATCGCCGACCTGAACAGCCTGGGATCCAAGTCCCAGGCGTGGCTGAACCAGATCGGTATCTATAATCGCCAACAAATAGCGGAGATCGGTCCGATACAAGTTTATCGACTGTTGCAAAAAACACCCGGCGCCAATCCCAGTCTGAATATGCTCTACGCCCTGGTTGGCGCGTTGGAAGACCGGCACTGGCAGGAGGTCGCCAAGACCGACAAGACCCGTCTGTTGACCGAACTGGCCGCGGCGGAAGAGATGGAGCGGGATCAGCAAGAATAGTCAGGCACTTTTTTACCTGAAGTCTATGCTCTATGTTATTGATATTAATTAAAACAAAGTGAGCCAATGAAGACCTTGGACCTGAAACAAAAGGTATACCTGTCCCAAGCCTTTGCCGAACTGGAGCTGGCATCCGCCGAGCTGACGGGGCTGGAGTTCGAGGATTGTCATTTTACCCATTGCAACTTCAGCGAGGCGAACTTCGCGAAGAGCAAGTTCATAAACTGCCGATTCGACAACTGTAATCTGAGTCTGGTGCGTGTGCAGCAATGCCGCTTTCACGAGGTCGGTTTCGAGCAATGTAAGCTGGTCGGTATCGACTGGACACGGGCCGCCTGGCCGCGGATTCCCCTCAGTTCGCCCATTTCCTTTGCCCATTGCATACTCAACGACTGCTCGTTTTTCAGTCTGAAGCTGGCGGAAATCAAATTGACCGATTGTAAGATACACGACGCCGATTTCCGTGAAGGGGATTTCAGCGAGGGTAACTTCTCCGGCGCTGACCTAAGCGGAAGCCTGTTCGGCAAGAGTGATCTTACGGGTGCCAATTTTACCGATGCCAGCAACTATCGCATCGTTGTATTCGACAACCGTATCACGCGCGCTACCTTCAGTCGTTACGAGGCCTTGAGCCTACTCGACTGTCTGGGGATCGAATTGGTGGATTAATGTTTACGGAACAGGGGAGTGTAACCCGTGTTAAGAAATCTCTGCATAATTTTCCTGATAGGCTTTTTCTTCAATCCGTCCTGGGCGGATACACTGCCGGAGGACGAGTGCCAGCGTTGGCGTCAGGCACAAAACACACCGGCCAAGCTGTCGGTCAATGCCTTTACCCCGGAGAAGGCGCGACGCGCCAACGCGGTTATCGTTGGCATGATCGATGATAAAGCGCCAAACTTTGATTTCGACGCGGCGCGTTACCGACAGGCCCAGGCCATGATCAAGGGCTATTTGCTACGCAAACAATTGTTGAATGCGCGCAAAAACCGCGAACACGACGCCGATGAAATGACCGACTTCTGTATCCATTGGTCGGAAATGGCCTACGGACCCTAAATTTGCTCACTCAGTCACATCGCCTCAGCGGTTTTTTTCCTAGGATAGTCGGCGTTTGGCCCTCTGCGGTTATACCGTGAGAAGCCACAATTATTATAAAGGTTCACGTTCCATACCCGTTCAGGAGAACACTATGAAAAAGGTTACGACTATTGCTAGCGGCGTCCTGCTGGGCTTGCTGGCCAACAGCGCTATGGCCGACATCGGCTACATCTGCAGCCACGCCGACAAGGAAAGAAAGATCGATGTGGTTTACAAGGAACCCAATAGCAAGGTTCCCTGCGACGTCCAATACACCAAAGACGGCAACACCGAAGTCCTGTGGCAGGCTGCCAATCTGGAAGGTTATTGCGAACAAAAGGCCGAAGAGTTCGTACAAAAACAGGTCGGTTGGGGTTGGCAGTGCAATGAACCGGGTACCATCCAGGCAGACAGTCAAGACCAGGCTGAGCCCCAGGCAGCATCTGAGGCACACGCGCACATGGATGAAAACGCAACACCTCCTGTTGCCGAGTAAGTTGCATTCCAAACAAGGTCAGGCAAAGGGAATTGCCTGCACTTGCTTTCGAAACCATTATCGCTTCGCATAGTTTCTTTTTGTAATTTAAATCCTCCTTGTTCGTATACACACAAAATAGTTTTTTCACATCCCTTGCAAGTTAACTTCCGGCTACCCTAAGATTGTTTATCGCGCTTAGGATTTGTTGTTGGATCGTTTTATGTTGGCTCTTTTGGAAGCAAACAAGGCCGGCTTGTTTGGTCGGCAGCACTGGCTCAACAACCTGGTTTCCGGTGTCATCGTCGGTGTGGTGGCTTTGCCACTGGCCATGGCCTTTGCCATTGCCTCGGGCGCTAAACCGGAACAGGGGATTTATACCGCTATCGTGGCCGGTTTTATCGTTTCCGTGTTTGGTGGCAGTCGGCTGCAGATAGCCGGACCAACCGGCGCCTTTATTGTGGTTCTATCCAGTATCACGGCCCAATATGGCATCGAGGGTTTGCAGATAGCCACGCTCATGGCCGGCATCATGCTGCTGTTACTCGGTCTCTCCAAGATGGGGGCCATCATCAAGTTTATCCCCGATCCGGTGATTGTCGGTTTCACCGCCGGCATCGCCGTCATTATCTGGATCGGTCAATGGAAGGACTTTTTCGGCCTGCCAGCGGTAACCGGTGCCCATTTCCACACCAGGTTAGTCCACCTACTGCAAGTACTGCCGCAATTTCATTGGGCAACCACCCTACTGGCGATTGTGTCATTGTTGATCGTGATCTACACGCCAAAGATAGAAGCCATTAAACGCATACCCGGGCCGCTCATGGCCTTGCTCGCTGCCACGCTGCTACAGTCAGTCTTTCAGTTTGACGGTATTGCCACCATTGGCAGCGCCTTTGGTGGTATCCCCCGCGAGCTCCCCGCATTCGGACTGCCTTCCATAAGCTGGGGCAAGGTGATCGAATTGATCGGTCCGGCTTTCACCATCGCCATGCTGGGGGCAATCGAGTCTCTGTTGTCCGCGGTAGTGGCCGATGGTATGGCCGGTACGCGTCACAACTCCAATCAGGAATTGATCGGGCAGGGGCTGGCCAATATGGCCGCACCGATGTTCGGCGGCTTTGCCGCGACCGGTGCCATCGCCCGTACGGCCACCAATATCCGTAACGGTGGCACCAGTCCCTTAGCCGGCATTATTCATTCACTGACGCTGCTGATTATTTTACTGGTGTTGGCGCCGCTGGCCGTGCATATCCCATTGGCGGTGCTGGCGGCGATCTTGTTTGTGGTAGCCTGGAACATGAGCGAGGCCAGACATTTCCTTAAAATGGTTAGACGCGCACCGCAGGCGGATGTGGTTATTTTGTTGATCACCTTTAGCCTGACCGTCTTCGCCGATCTGGTGGTTGCGGTAAACATCGGTGTCATTGTGGCCACGCTACATTTTCTACAACGCATGGCAGTCAGCGTCGAGGTCAGGCAGGCCACCGAGCAGGAGTTGACCCAGGAATTTATCCACAAAGGACTGATACAACTGCCACCAGGTGTGTCGGTTTTTACTGTGGAAGGCCCGTTCTTTTTCGGTGCGGTGGAAAATTTTGAAAGGGCACTGGCGGGTACTCATGCCGACCCAAAGTATTTGATCATCAGATTGAAATGGGTACCGTTTATTGATATCACCGGCCTGCAATCCTTAGAGGAGGTTATTGGCGGATTACACAAGCGCGGTGTCAAAGTGATGCTGACTGGAGCCAATGAACGCGTTCAATACAAGCTACGCAAGGCTGGAATCATAGACCTAATCGGCCCTGGAAATAGTTTTAGAGCACTCGACGAGGCACTAGCTATCATCGAGAGTCAATCAGTAGAGACAACCGGTGTCGTTCAGGTGCAACAAATGGTCATTACCGACACAGTGGACAAAAACAGTTCTTAACCCGAAGCAGGTCTGAAAAAGAATCCGATGGTGAAACTAGTTTGCCTATCACTTCTCCGTAAATCGAATATTGCACTCACCACAAACAAGATTCAGGTTCGGTTTACCCCAGACATTAGCCATACACGTTGGGCATGTGTATTTTTGTTTTGGCCGTGCATTAATCTGTAAAGGAATAAAGGTATTCTCCGGCATCAAATCGGAAAAGATTGTAGCGAGCAATTGGGGAGCTGTTACTTTGGCAGCATCTACTTCACTAACTTCTGCTGTAGCCTCGGAAAGCAACGTTGGCATCTCGCGGCTTGATCGCTTAGGGATAGAACGCCTGTCCAGCCAGGGAATGTGAAAGGCCTGGTTTTTCACCAATTCGATACAAGCCTGGATAAAACGACCATCGTTAAGAGGGTAGTCGCTCATGAGTTGCCCGGTCGTTTTCCCACCGGGCGCGCCGGTAGAGCTCGGTTGAAGACCAATGGCGATCATTTTGTCGGACCACTCGCGGTTGTGGTAACACTGTCGCGAAGGACGGCCAAAGCAGTGTTGCCAGCAATGCGCCATCTCGTGCACCAGCGTTTGTAACACTTCGATCAACCGCGATTCCCCCATGTGGGTAGGATTGATTGCGATCTCATGGCAATGACGACCCTCCACAGAAGACCAACGTTCCGGGGCAAAATAACCCATAACCCCGCGTTGCCGTTGCACGGTGAAAATCACATCGGGCAGGGCAGCGTCAAACAAGGCCCGATTGAAATGCTGATAGGCAAGCTGGAGTGAGTCATAAAGGGCGGAGGTCGGTTTCACACAGTTCACCATATATATAGAGTACGTATAAAAAATGTAACGTACGATACAGTGCCTAATATACGGTTTTATTTCGGGTATTGCCATAACAGACTGATAAATAGTAGAAACTATGGGTCAAATAGATCCCAGACAGAAATCCTGACGAATATCTCTACTACCGGCGCCGTATGGTTTAACAATTGAACGTCATTCAATTGACTGTATAATGCGTGTGCCAATCAATACCCACGGTCGAGGGTTTGGCATGAGATGGATACGCGTTTAATTGCGAAAAACAACAACATAGGAACTACTTACCATGATGAAGCCTAATTTGAAATTAGCGGCTCTGTATCTCTTTGTGAGTATCACTGCAGCCTGTACCGGACAAGGGGCGGAGACGCCTGATCCTGATCCTAATCCCAACAACGATTCAAACTTGGATCAACCCAAAGTCGATGATACACAAGCTCCGACGTTGAGTCTGACCGTCCCTGCAAATGGTGATACCGTCAGTGCACTCAGCACCATGACTCTGACGTTTGATGAGGGTGTTGTCGGCGCAGATAACCGGGATAACTACACCATATCCGGTAACGGTGCAGGTACCCTACACCTGGATTCCGTGCTTAAACAGTCCGACACTGAGTATCAGCTGATCTTCAGCGGACTGGTGAACAACGGCACCATTACCATCACCTACAGCAATATTACTGATGCCGCTGGCAACAAACTGACCACGGCGGCAACCAGCATTTNNTTTGGTAACAGGGCTGACTAGCATCGAAATCAATTATTCGAAAGAGGTCAATGGAGGCGATATCGTCGACAATTATGTGTTCAGTGGCAGTGCAGCCGGTAACCTGGCTGTAGACTCCATAACCAAAACCGATACCAGTAGCTATCAAATAGTACTGAGCGGTACTGCGGTCGATGGTGATCTGATCCTGACCATCAATAACATCACCGACTTGGTGGGCAATGCCCTGCAGGACTCTACCGTGAGTTACCACATCGATGCCACCAAGCCAACACTGTTGTATAGCGATATCGCAAGTGGTGCCTACCTCAATGATTTCAGCGCTATTGAACTCGCCTTTTCCGAGTCGGTAAACGGCGCCGCTGACATACAGAACTACTCTTTTAGTGGCCCGGGGCAGGGCAGTTTAGCTGTCCAACAGGTTGAGGTCTTGCCGGGACCGGCGGCCAACTCACGCTATAAAGTCATCTTTTCCGGTTCAGCGAACGAAGCCCAGGTAACACTGTCGCTGACGGGTGTCAGTGATGTGGCAGGTAATGTGATGGATCCGCTCGATGTCAGCGTGACAGTCGACCGTACCGCACCGACTGTTAACGTTTCACCGATCAGTAATAATTGGACTGCTGCATTGCAACAGGTAACGCTGGCATTTTCCGAGCCAGTGGCCGGCGCCCTCAATGCGGCCAACTACGGCATATCGGTGGCCAGTGGTTCTGGTGATATTGCCGTCGCATCCGTGGACAACCTGGGTGGCAACAGTTATCAGGTCAACTTCAGTGGTGGCGTCACCCACGGTTCACAGGTGGACTTTACCATTGGTTATGCGGTTCAGGATAACGCAGGGAATCAGGTGGCGGGTAGTCGCTCCTTTACTTATTGGATCGACCTGCAACCACCTACCATACTCGACCTAACACCGCTTTCCGGTTCAAGCGTGGCCTTCCTCGATATCATCGCGGTAACCTTTGATGAATCCATGAACGGCTCAGCACTGGTCGCGGGAAACTACAGCCTCAGTGGCGATGGTATCAATGGCCTGACGATCACCGGCGTGCAGCGAGTGGCCAGCAGTAACACCTATAATCTGTTATTGAGTGGCGAGGTAGCCGCCGGTAGTGTTACGGTTACTTTAAATAACATAGCCGATTATGTTGGTAACACAATGATCACTGGAAACACCATCAGCTATACCACGCTGACACCTATGGTGTTCTCCAATACTGAGAGTCTGAGCAACAGCCAGCCGGTGCTTAATGATGTCTTTGTTACTTCACAAGGGTTGGTGCTGGCAGGAGCCGGAGTTGCGAGTTCAACGGCAAGCGATGCCTCGCTTTATGTCCGCTCTGGCGACAACACCAATGGATATTCTTGGGCGGCATTGACAAACGGTGGTTTTGTTGTCTGTACCGGAATGATAAAAGAGATCGCTGAAGCAGACTATAGTGCAATCAATCCAGGCGACCGACGTATCCGCGCAATTGGTGGTCTTACTATTACCGGTGGCCAGGTGGGTAACCTCTGTACCTCTACCGACGACGGAGTTACTTGGTCTAGTGGTCAACGAGTGCTTGTTAATGCTGGGAATGCATTTACCTCGACGGCCGCCGGCGAAGTCGTTGGTACCGCACTGAGTAATAACTCGAACAGGGTATTTGTTACGACTGCACAGAGTTTTCCAACAACCAGTACCGGACCCTGTTTGTTAAGCTACGGTCCAGAAGGTGACAGTGGTGCGACTAATTGTGCAACTACCGGGGCTGCAGGTTTTCATTTACCGAAAACTGTAAACAAGATAGTTTATGCGAACGGGTATTATTTCGCACTGGGCCTTGGTAGTGCCAATAATCCTTGGCTATCGGCTACGGCAAATCCATTGCCGTCAAGAACCGTTAGTGCCTGGACCGCGCTGAGTAATCTGGATAATCTGGACCTGTACACCTTGGCCTATGGCGCAGGCGGCTACGTGATGGGTGGCGCAAACGGCGTATTGCTGCACTCTACCGATCTTCTGGCAAACGTAGGTGCTGCGGATACCACTGCGGCGATAACCGTATTGACATCACACACTACAGAGACCATCAACGAGATTGCCTGGAACGGCAGTGAATATCTCGCGGTAGGAAACAACGGTTTAATCATGAACAGCAGTGATGGTGTCAACTGGGTATTGCAACGCAGCTATACCAGCGTCAATCTCAACGCCGTTGCCTGGATTGCAGCAGATAGTACCTGGATCATTGTGGGTGATGCCGGCACCGTGTTGACGCGGAACTAGGCTGCTTTTCAAGTAGTCGATACATCGAATCTGTTTTGTTTACAGAGTTGAATATTTATAGCCCCTGTTGGAAAAAACCAGCAGGGGTTTTTTATTAGATATAAAAATTAATATCTGGGCAACTAACTTCCGATTTTCTGTCATTTGAACAGCTATGCGTATACGCAATGTTTTCGAAGATGTTCGATCCCGTTATTAACCTAGTGTTCAATATATCGGTGGTCGTGGTAGGTGTTACAGGCGATTTAATAACGAGTGACTCAGAAAGGCACAAATACTATATGCGATAAGTAGCCGTTACGTAATGATACGCATAATACATATTATGTTAAATAGATGGGTGCGCTATATGTGGATTATAAATACGGAAATCACACTATGAAAATCTGCCCCCTTTTACACCAGGCCTGGAATCCCAAAGCAACATGGCCGCTCCAAACATTATGGCGACATCTGCAAAATTGAATATGCCGGTGCGTAGGCTTAACACCCCGATATTCAGAAAATCAACTACTGAGCCGTAGAGAATCCTGTCGATGATATTTCCAATACCACCGCCTATGACAAAACTTATGGCAACGATGGCTGGTGTAGAGAGTTTTTTTGAGAGGAAAACATAGCTCGTCAGTCCGACCAGCATGATGGAAGTCAATACCGTGAAAAGCCAATAGCGTGCATCGTTTGATAAATCGCCGCCCAAACTTAAAAATGCCCCGGTATTTTCCGCGTACTGGATGCGTACGATATCACCGACCAAGGCTATGACCTCGCCCTGTTCAAGGAAAGATTTGGCTATAAACTTAGTAGCCTGATCGCATCCCACGCAGGTAAATAGTACTATTCCTATTAGTAAAAACCGTTTTGTGCTCTTGATCACGTCCCGTCCCCTCCTATGTATATACTCCGTCAGTCTATGCACCTACTCATTTTCCGTATGAGACAGAATATCAGCCTATCACCGTCTGACATGTGAAATTACCGGCATATTCGTGCAGATGGCTTAGTTTTGTTTTGTGAGCAACGAAATTACTTGGTGATTCGCCATTCTTTGGTAAGTTTTTCCCTAAAATTGGCGAGACGTACACACAACACCTGTCAACAACAATGTAGGCAATATTTATCGTATGGTCTAGAGGATAGAAAAATGCGTGATGTCTACCGTCAACTGCCAGCGTCGTGTAGATTCCGTTTGTTATCGAATGCTATCTGTTATATTGGTAGCCAACTTCGCTAAGGTAGATAGCGTACGAAAACATATTGTACGCTTTCCCCCTGCCCACTATCCTGTTTGTGCCGAAGCCGTTTGACCTCACTGTCCCAGGTGAAAGCGCCTGAGAAATAGCGCGCAAATACTTCTTTTTTGTCAATTTTGACTGCCTTGTTTGGTTCTGTTGTTTCCTTGTACCAGAGTTTTTTAAAGTCAAAAATAACGCGATACTGGTCAATGCGATAGCTACCCTTGATTTGTGCTACCAATCCTTTTTCAGCACCTGTTTTATGATGTTCAAAGGTATACTGACCGTCATTCTTCAAGAGCAATCCGTAAAAATCACCAATATTATTTACGGAGTCTAAACTGTTTTCCGCCGCAGTCGTATCATCGGTCTTTATTAATTCACCTTTTTCATCAACCCATTCTCCGTTTTCATCGAAACTGGAATCCATCATCACGCGCTGAAATTTCCCGGCCATGCGTGCATAGTCCACTGGTGCCAAACGCTCTAATGGCCTTGATACTTTGTAGATTCCCTGCTCTTCATGAACACCATAGTAAACAGTATTGTCATCGTCTTTGACATGCGGACAAACCAGGCCACTTTCCGGAAGACCGGCTGTGCCGTCGACAACCGGAAACCAATGTTCTCCCCGGCGAGCATTGTATACAACGTGTTTTCCGCTTTCATCTATAGACAAACATGCGACTTCATCGTAAGAAAAATGTCTCTGTTTGTTGTGAACAACATATACCTGTGTCACCGATTCGAAGTTATAGCCCTGGTCACTGACAAGGAGCGCATGGTTATCAGCCGATTTGGCTATTACGTAGTTTAAAATACGGGGAAAATCTAGGCGGGTTTTACTATTGGAACTAACAAATACATCACGTACTTGTGCTTTTTGTTCTTCTGTCAATAACTCGAAGGCTCTGAAACGGGGGATTTTCTCTTTATCTTCGGCTGCGAACAGACCCGAAAACCTTTGCAGAAAACTCTCAGGCAATACCAGATCAGGGGTGATGCGGCCGATATAGTTAAAAGATGTGTTGTCTTGGGCAAGGCGCACATCTCGTATAGACTCGAAATATGGTCCCTTTTCTCCGTTGTTTACCGCAATGCGATGAGCTGTCAGCTCACGAATAAGTGACAAAGGTTGGAGCTCAAGGCTAACTATCTCTTCGCTGCCAACAATAGCGTTTTCGATGCCGGCATTATTAGCTTGGGAAGACTTTTTTTCTGGCGATTCAATGGGTGGATCAAATTGAAAAGATTCAATGGAAACACGTCGGTTCAGGTCGCTGCTGACCACCTGATCCGTGCCAATATCAGTATGCAGTTCACCTTGTGCGTCAAATAGCAAACGTGATACAGGTCGGGAATCCTTTTGTTCCTCATTGAGCAAGACTTCGCCGTTTTTTACCACCCGAAGCATTCCATCCTGAAAAGCCAGGTAAGCTATTTGCTCTTCATCAGCACTGAATACTGGTTCCGATGGGATTTTGTCGAAAATCGGGTGTTCGCTATCTCGGTATAATACCGACTCTTTTCGACCCGGTTGGGACAGTACAAGACCATAATAGCGTTTGCTTGGGCTAAAGAATACCCGACGTACAGGTTGAGTCAAAGTTCGCGTTACAAGACCGTTGATTACCAGGTCAAAGCGCGCCTGTCTACTGTTGTCCCAGGCGATATAGAACAGATCCCCATTCTGTAAAAATACCGGTTGAGCAATGTTTTGATATGCCGGCCCCATTTGGCTGTTAAGTTGTACGACTTTACGCCCTTTCTTGTCGACAGTGATAAACGCAGCCTTCTCCAAGTCAGCGGAGAAGACTACATCACCAATCACTGCCGATTTTATGGGTGCCAGCATGCGTTTTTCGTAGGAATGAGGCACATTGGGAATTTTTTCGAACGATTCCGAATCCGCAAACACCGGGTATACAGACAGAATCCCAAAAACTAGCAATAGGAAAATTTTCATTATTGAAATACTTTACAGACTAACGTGTGGCCCATAGCTTATCAGATCGACATCGGGGTGTGGCAAATAGGATGTTTTGTTCTTGTGAATCAGTCCAAAATTCAACCATTCTTTATGGCCAGATACCGCGTTCGAGTGTCACTGTGGCTACACGTTCCACCGCGACTACCAACGCCGCAATTCTCAAGTCCGGAACGCCAACATCGTCAATCTCGGATTCGGTAGTGGTCTGCGCCTGCAGGTGTATTTGGGTCAATGCCCTCCAACGCTCTACCACAGTATCAACCGCTTTGAACAATTTGCCGCGTAATTTATAGTTTACAACGTCGAGTTCCCAGGCCTCGTTTTGATTATTTTGTACCCATTCATAATAGCTGACAATTACACCGCCAGCGTTGGCCAGTATGTCTGGTACGACCACAATGCCGCGTTTCTGCAATAGGGCATCGGCAGCCGGCGAGACGGGATGGTTGGCGGCTTCCAAAATCAATCGCGCTTTGATCTGATCCGCGTTGTCCGTAGTGATCTGGTTACCCATGGCTGCCGGTATGAGGATATCACAGGGATATTTAATCAATTCCTCGTTGGTGATGGTTAGTGTATCCGGCAGTCCGACGACGGTACCATGGGCCTCTTTGTAGGCAACCACGGCATCCAGATCCAGTCCCGCCTCACGAACGATTCCACCGTGGGAGTCACTAATTCCTATAATGATGGCACCTGCATCACGAAAAAGTTCGGCGGCAGTGGCCCCTACCTTGCCAAACCCCTGAATAATGACGCGCGCACCTTCGACAACATCGAGATTGGGTACGAGTTGCTTACTCAAAATCCGTTCAGCCACATACAGGCAACCCCTGCCCGTAGCTTCCTGGCGACCTTCTGATCCCCCCAGATCCAAGGGTTTTCCGGTAACCACCGGTCTATTGTTTCGCCCAGGGTGGAGCATGTCGTAGGTATCGTAGATCCAGGCCATGGTCTGGGCGTTAGTATAGAGATCAGGCGCCGGAATATCCGTGTATGGGCCGATATCCTCACCCAGTTCGGTGATAAAACGCCGGGTAATGCGCCGCAATTCCCCCTGGGTTAACGTCTTGACGTCGCATACCACGCCGCCTTTGGCGCCACCGAAGGGGATGTCTACCAGTGCGCATTTCCACGTCATCAGGTTGGCTAACGCCATGGTATCTTCCAGGCTAACCTCGGGATGATATCGTATACCGCCTTTGCTCGGGCCCAAAACCCGGTTGTGAATGACACGATATCCGTGAAACATGCGTACTGTGCCATCATCAAGCTCGACGGGAAAGGCCACGTGAATGGTCTTTTTCGGTACCATGAGAAACTCAATCAGGCCGGTTTTTAAGTCCTGAATATAGAAAGACGCGCGATTAAACAGCTGTTGATTAATTATGATGGGATCACGTTCCGGATCACTGTCAGACGACAGATCGGCAACTGGAGTTTCTGTTTGACTTACCATGGCAAGTTACCCCATTGTGACTTGCTTTATTCTAATCAGTGAAAGCCAACATAAACAAGTCATATATTAGGATGTAATATCAAGTCCTTTATCGGGAAATGATGTTGGTTTTTTCTGAAACTGTTGCGCCACACGAGCCTCCGTGAGCAATTCATGTAGATCCGACGCGGGACGCGGCTGATCAAACAAGGGTAGTGACTTCAAAAGTTGATGGCGTTTTTCCACACGCCAATAATCCCAAGGATCTAATAAAGGGCTGGCCTGACGGAATCCTTCAGCCAAGGCCTCAGTTGCCCCCTCTATTCGCCGACTCATCAATAACTGGCCATAGACAAGATAAAGCAGTGCCTGTTTGCGACGTAACCCCCTCGCTTGCGTGGATAGTTCACGAAAATCACCTTCTATCGCCTCACCACACCAAAACCGCAGTACCATGCGAGCAACCAGCAAGACGAAGCGCCGTTGTCCCAACAGAGTTTTTTGGCGCAAACGCTGATTTAAATGCGCCATTTCCCGCTGCGCTTGCTGTTGCGTTTGTACGTATCCATACCACTTTGCCAGCCAAAGACGGCCTGTAGTGATATTCTGAATATCGTTATGTTGCATTGTCCTGGTTCAATCTAGTAGCCGTCGGGGTTTACGGGCGCCAATATTTGTAGCCTTTCAATTGCAGATTGATCATTTCAGGTGCACCGGCCGGAACATACTCAACCTCGAGTGGAAAATCCTCCTCGTCAAGCGAGTGTGCCTGCATACTTATACGGCAGGCCTTGAATACCACGCCACGGCGAGCAAGGGCTGCTACCAGTTCGACCGTATCTTTATTGTCCGAAATGAGGGACATGATCCCTCCTTCGTATGCCACCACTTCTATGCGAATATTACCTGTTCCGACATCCTGCAAAACCTTGGCAATTTGCATAAATGCCCTGCGTTGATCGCCACTTTCGCCTCTGGTCATTTGCATAACGAACGGTGTCGGTTCGGCAATCGCCACATTCAAAAACAGAAGATTGCCCAGCAAATAAAATACAGCAACACCTAAACTGAAAAAAATTCTACTACTGACCATTACAAATACTTCTTTAAATTATCTCAATTAGCTCAAACCTAATGATATTCGCCGGTTGGCGTCTATTTCCCAAGCCGTTTAACTGGCTTTTTGCCAGCAAAGAATGCGATTATTGACGGGCATTTCATAGTCCTTTAGCAACATCATGCCTACCTCGGCAGCCAGTTCATTCATAGATTCAAAATCACGGATACCGCTGACGGGATCTCTTGACTTTAACCATTGGTCAAAACGCGCATTACTATCACTGGTAAATCGTCCCTGGTAGTTAAATGGTCCGTAGAGACAAAATCTGCCTCCGGGTTTCAAGACCGTACCTATACCTTTAATCATTGACACGACTGCCGGCCAACCCATGATATGGACAGTGTTCGCTGAAAAAATGAAATCGAAACTCTGCTCTGGCCATGCTGCACACACGTCCAGACTCTTTGGATTGAGGACATTGTCCGCACCCTCCTCCGCTAACCACAACTCGATGCCGCCCAGATTGGATGTCAACTCTGTCGGTTGCCAGGTTAGATGGGGCAGATAACGCGAAAAGAAGACAGCGTGCTGTCCGGTACCGCTGCCTATTTCCAGGACCAGACCTGGTTTGCGAAATTCATGTCGAAGCACCGCTAAAATCGGTTCTTTATTTTGATCGGCGGATTCTGCGTAGGGCTTGGCCACAGTGGGTTTATTGTGTGAATTCATCAAGAAGTGTTTGTAGAATGACTGTACGTCGTCCCAACTCATCCGTTGTATACGGGACAGCGGTATGCTTGCCCCAAACCGGTGCCGGCCAAGACGGATCATTTTCAAATCGCGCAATGTGGTGTATATGCAATTGCGGAACAACATTACCCAAAGCCGCAATGTTCATTTTTTGCGCGTGAAACAGGCGAGCCATCCCCGCGGCCCAGTAGTTTGATTCCGTTGATAGTTGTTGCTGGTCAAGTAACGACAGCTGATAGGCTTCGCGTATACTTTCACGGCGGGGAACCAGGATGCACCAGGGATACTGACAGTCATTCATCAGCAACACGCGACAGAGGGGTAGATCACCTATCGTCAGACAATCGGTTGCTAGTTGCTTGTGGAGCTCGAACATTTCACTGACTTAATTGAGTTTCTGTTTGTTGACTAATGCTTCTGACAAGGCAATGAGCTCGATTCCTTCTTCTTCCAATTCCTGGACATCCTGCGCAGACGCAGTGCCGCGAATATTGCGCAGGTCGGATTCACCATAGTGAATTTTCNNCTGAAAGTTTTTTTCAATAAAGCTGTTTAGCTTCTCCATAACTTGTCTTGAATACTGGACATAGGCCTGGCGCTCGATTTCTGTACGGTCGTTTTTTTCGCGCTCGGGTTTATCTCGACTTTGTGACTGTAAATGCCCGCCAGATGGAACCTTTTGGATATGGCTTGAGTTACACATGGGACAGGTCAATAAGCCGGATGTTTGCTGTGATGTGAAATCCTCGCTGTTTCTGAACCACCCTTCGAAGCGGTGTTCCTTGTCACAAACCAAGTCGTAAATAATCATTTGTTCAGTTCCTTGTACTGCTCATCTTCTGTCAAGTTCATATTAACACGTTGGTTTATACTAAAACCAAAATTTCACTCGCCAAACATGGAAAACACCGATGGCCCCGCTTGATAGGGTACTGGCGAAAATTCCACCATAACCATAGTATAACTGTGTGTACAAGCTGGGTAGTTTACTCAAAATAGTAGAAAACAGGGAGGGATTGTTAACTATTGTGTCATATCCAAGACCACGGCCCATCAATTACTTATTTTATTAGCAAAAAAGTTTACAACCACAGCTAAACTCTTATAAACTAGTCGACAATAGGTTTTTGCACGGAACCTATTGAAATAAATATAATAAATACATCTATATACAAGGACCGGCCTAGAGGGCTAATGACGGGAGCAGTACTTATTCGGGGGTAGTTCAGGCAAGAAGTTTCGCCTTTGTTAATGGTAATGATTCTTGTTTACACAATGCAACGTGGGGGGGAATACCATGTTATCTATTAGTCAATATAATCAACAAATTTTTGAGCAGTTCGCTCGTATCGGTAAGGCGGTAAGTTGTGGTCCCCGCCTGGAACTCCTGGAAATAATTGCGCAAGGTGAACGTACTGTCGAGGTACTGGCCAATGCATCCGGGTTATCTGTCGCCAATACATCCAAACATCTACAACTATTGCGTCAGGCTGGTTTGGTCGGGGCACGTAAACAAGGTTTGCATGTATTCTATTTCATTCAAGACACCAATGTGATTGGCTTGCTCGATATAATGCGTAAGTTGGCGGAATCCCACTTGGCTGATGTCGATAAATTGATCAAGAGTTACCTGACTGTTCGTGACAATCTTGAACCTGTTTCTCACGGGGAATTGCTTGAGCGGGTTCGCGAGGGATCGGTCACCGTCATCGATGTGCGTCCACAGGAGGAATTCGAGGCAGGTCACGTCGCTGGTGCCGTGAATATTCCTCTCAAGGAGTTGGAAAAACACTTGGATGAAATTGAACATTCCCAGGAAGTTGTTGCGTATTGTCGTGGACCGTATTGCGTGCTTGCATTTGAAGCCGTCGCGAAGTTACGTGAAAAAGGTTTCACTGCGCGTCGTATGAAAGACGGCTATCCACAGTGGCGCGTGGCCGGTTTGCCCATTGAAAGTGGTTTGCCGGTGCACTAAAGCTAACGAGTGGTATGTAAAAAGGGGCCTGTTCGGCCCCTTTTCTATTTCAACAACGTGTTTTTTCATCGGGTACGGAAAACGTGGGCTTGCCCAGCCACCAATCTATAATGACCTTCCCTACTGCTGGATTGACCAGATAGCCGTACGAGCGGTGACAGTTCAACCCTTGATCATCTCGATAGAAATTGTAGATGCCGCGACAATGGTCAGTGATTGATTCGATCAGTCCCCTTTCCAGCATGTCATTGAAGTCATCGCGGAAGATAGTATCCAGGGCTGTTACATCGCCAACGGAGGAAATATTAACCCAATGGCGGATGTTTTCCGGATAGGTTCTAAAAGAGCGCTTCTTGGTAAATCCCATTAGGTGCTTCTGTACATAATGCATTCCCAAGGGACTGCCTATCGTCAGAAAGAGATCCACTTTGCCAGGCAGACACTCTTCATGGTGTAGCTCCCATAACGTATCGTAGGCGATCACCGATCCCAGGCTATGTCCTATAAGTAGAATGCTGGTCCCATTCTGAAGCAGTGGGCGTAATTCCTGTTTCAACAATTCACGAATCTCACAGGCTACATTGTTGCGGTTATTGAAATAGCGAAACGTCTCCTGTGCCGTCATGCGTATCGGTTTGGGTGCCAGTGGTAACAAAAAATGCAGGTGGTCAATCAGTGTAAACAACAAGCGATCCCATTTACGGTGCCACGATTTTGCCTCGGTAATATCGTCTTTCGACGCAGCATGGGTATTTATTAATGCATCAATCCAAGGCAGATCACGGGAGATATCTTTTTCCACGCTTCCGTAATAGAGATAATTCCAGGCGATCAAATGAAACGCTTCAGGGTGGCAGCTCAGTTTGTCTATCTGTTCGGTATCAGCACGCTTTGCACCTTCCACCAGGGTACGCCACAACAAATCCCGGTGTTGCGGCGCCGGAGGCTTGGGGTTCTTACCCGGTACAAAGATGATATGCTTATTGGGCATCAGCTTGTCGACAGTGTTAATAGGAATCTATTCTATCTTATTATTATTTAACCGGATATGGCATAAGACATGGGCAAACGAAAACAGATTTTGCTTTTGGGATACGGTGAAATGGGCCACGCGCTGGAATTCCTGTTGGCTCCACGTCACACGGTTACAGTCTGGACGCGCAGACAACAGGACGATAAAACGGTCACCCGGCTGGACGAGGTGGCCGGCACAACCGACGTTGTGATTTTTTGTCTGCCGGTAAATCCCCATCGTGAGGTGGCGCGGCAGATAGCACCCCTGCTCGCCCCGCATACGGTGTGTATAAGCATCGCCAAGGGACTGGATGAATCTGGCCAGACAGCAGCGCAAATCTTTGCCGATGCCCTGCCCTCACAACAGCCTTATGCGCTTCTCTATGGCCCCATGATCTCGGAAGAGATTCGTGATGGCCGCTATGCCTTTGCCCAGGTCGGTTGCACAACGCGCGCAGTCTATCAAGATATCCATAATCTCTTCGCCGGCTCGTCCCTGTTTGTCAGCTACAGCCAGGACATTGCCGGTATCAGCTGGTCGGTCATATTAAAGAACGTCTATGCCTTGTTGTTCGGCATGGCCGACGGTTTGGGCCTGGGCGACAACATGCGTGGTTTCCTGGCGGTGGCGGCCTTGCATGAACTGGATCAGATAGTCCGGGCCATGGGTGGCAAGTCGGGTAGCCCGTTTCACCTGGCGGGTCTCGGTGATCTGATTACCACGGCAACCAGCTTGGGCTCACACCACCATACCTTGGGCTACAAGCTGGGACGTGGCGAGGCGGTGGAGATTCGCGGTGAAGGGGTACACACCCTGGCCATGGTGCAGAAACACCGTTTGTTCGATGTGGCCGACTACCCGCTGTTTTCCCTGTGTGCCGATATCATCAGCCAGCCACAAAGTATCAAACAGGGTTTCGACGCTTTCCTGCAGGCCTGCTTCAGCGAAGCTTGAGCGTGTTCAGGAGCGCGGCTGTCGCTGCCAGTCGCGCCAGTTCAAAACCTGGCCCCGACTACGCACGCGTTCACTTCGGGCCAGTTCCAAATCGGCATAAACCCATTGCGGCTGGTTCAATTCACCCTCGGCGATGATGCCGTTATCGGGGAAACCGATATCCGGTGGTGCAAAAAAACCGGCCGCGCCTACGTTGCTATCAATGGTATGGGATTCCGGCAACTCGCCCACCGTACAGGACTGAACGGTAAACACCTGATTTTCCAAAGCTCTTGCCTGGGCACCGATGCGTACGCGGTGGTAGCCGGCCAGGCGGTCGGTACAGCTAGGCACCAATAATATCTGCGCCCCTTGTTCGCATAGTGCTCGGGCCAACAGGGGAAACTCGGCGTCATAGCAGATCAACAAACCCACCCGCGCGTGGGGAGTATCGATAACACGCAGTCCCGCCCCGGCCTGTATACCCCAGGTTTCGTTTTCGAAACGGGTCATGATCTGTTTGTCCTGGTGATGGTGGTTGCCATCGGGCAGAAACAGATGGGCGCGGTTGACGAAGCGGCCCGTTGCAAGCTGCACCGGCAGCGTGGCCGCCACTACCGTGACTTGGTAGCGACGCGCCAACTCGGTATAGAGTGCGAGATAGTCAGGTAACAGGGATTGCAGCCCCAGTATCTGGCGCTGCAAATCCCCGCGTTGATCGGGTGCAAGCAGGGTAACCAGCTCCATGGCACCGTATTCCGGGAACAACAGCAGTTGCGCCCCTTGCCCGGCAGCCTCGGCAATCCACTGCTCCAGCTTGCCGGCGAAGGTTGACCAATCCTGTAACGGGGTGACCGGGTATTGGGCTGCGGCCACACGGAGCGTTGATCTAGCCATGTTCAATCCGTTTCAGCCAATAGGTCATCGACTTGGCACTGGGTGCCGCTTCGTCCAGATCTTTCCAGGTGTAGGTGGTATGCAGCTCCGGGTGTTTGCCGTAACCACGGTGCTGCCAAAATGCATCCAAGGGTTGGTAGTCAGGGGGGCGGCGCGGATGGTCTGAAGGACGGTCAACGGCGCAAAAAGCCGACCAGGTAAATCCACCCAGGCGGCGGGCATGAGCCTCCCGCTCGATGAAGAATTGCACACCAATGCCTTGGCCGCGGTAGCGCTTCTCCAGGATTGACTCACCCAGGTAAAAAACCTTGTCGGGCTCCATGCCAGCTTCGACGAAGGGGCGCTTGAACTCCTCGGTTTCGTGGGCCATGGGTACGGCCGTGGAGGCTCCGATCACCTGATCACCGTCAAATGCCATCACCACCACGCTATCCGGTGACTGGATATAGGTTTGCAGGTATTTGGCCTCGTACTCCAGGGTGCCGTCATAGAGATAGGGAAACTCCCGAAACACCGTAATGCGCAATCGGGCCACTTGATCTATATAGCGCTGTACGCTCAAACCGGTCAGGGCCTGTATTTTGATGTCCGCCATGCCCCCTCCAATAGACTTGAGGAATATCCAGTTACTATTTGTATTTCAAAAGCTTTATGACTATAGCACTGAATCCTATCGCATCAATCTAGCCTATAACCTCCTTCATAAAATCCAGGTCGGCCTGTTCGTAGATGGTCTTGCGGTGGTTGGCCCACAGGTCACGGATCTTCTCCTGGTTGCACTGCTTGCGATCCACCAACACCCGGGTTTTGAGCTGTCCACGTGGGCGGGCGGATGGCGTTTTGGCAAAGACGAATTCATTGCTGATCAGGTCCATATAGGGACCGCTCTTGCTGGTGGGCATGATGAACAGCAGTTGCAGCCCCAGGGCCTGGGTCAGATAGTTGATCACCTCGCGCGAGCGGGTCTCATCCATCTTGGAGAAGGCCTCGTCCACCAGCACCATGCGCAGGTGGTTTGCCCCCTCGGCAAAGCGGAAGGCGGAGGTGATGGCGGCGGCGCGGATGATGTAGGCCGGTGTCTCCAGCTGGCCGCCGCTGCCGGTGCCGTATTCGCTCAAGGGGATGGGCGGTTTGCCCTCAACCTCTTTATAGATCTCATAGCGGCGGTAGTTGCGGTAGTCAGCGATGCGCTCCAACTCACGCAAGGCCTTGTGTTCGTCCTCCTCCAGCAGCATTTCCATCAGCTGGTCGCGTACCTGGGTCGACTTCTTGCTGAGGGTGATTTCGAACAGGGTTGCACCATCACCCAGGTTGGGATTCTTAATGACCTCTTCGAAGAAACGGGCATACTCCCGGTATTCGGGCAGCCAGTCGCTGTCGAAGCGATAGGTCTCGCGATCGGCACCGAAGCGATGGTGCTGCAACTCTTTGTTCAACACATCGATCTGGCGCTTGCCGTCATTGATAGATTGATAAATCGAATGACAAAGGTTGGTGACGAAGGCGTTGTTAAAGCTCTCCTTGAGTTTGGAAAGCTCTTGATGTTTCTCCACCAGGATATTGTTTTTCAAGCGGTTATAAACCCGATCCAGTTCACGTTGCAGTCCACAGACCGACTGGAACAAAGCCGCGTCGTAATCCCCTTCAAAGGCCTGATAGAGCACGGCATCACCGGGTCGGGCTGTTTGGTTATAGCTTATGATGGCGCTGTCCATACGACGTTCTGACTGGTGCAACGCCTTCTCCACTTCCAGCCGGCTGTTCTCGGCCTGTTGCACATTCAACGACTCCGCCTCTTCGTTGGCGAAGGCCAGGTGCTTTTCCATGTCCCAGTCGCTCCAGACCTGGGCGATGGCGCGCAGGTGGGTCTCGCTGGATTCCAGCAAGGCCTCAGCCTGCTCCTTTTGGCTGGCCAGATGGGTGCAAGCTTCGTCAAGCTTGCGCAGGCGCTCCTGCAACTGGCCCTTGGCCTCTTTTAACTGCCCTTCCTGGGTTTGCAGCTGTAGTTCTTTCTCTTTGAGCTGGCTGAGCTGTTCCTCCAGCTCCCGGTGCTCGGTCAGATCCAAACGGGCTATCAGGTTATCCAGTTTTTGTAGCTCCCGCTGGATATCCAGCAAGCCGACAATAGCATTACCGTAAGAGAGCGATTGCAGGCCGTCGACGGCTTGTTTCAGCTGACGGGCCGATTGCCAGCGATCACGGGCCTGTTGCCACTCAGCGGTCAGCTCTTCCAGCTCCTGTTGCTTGGCCTGCAAGGCCCGCTGACGGGCAGCAACGCCAAACACCAGCTCGCTGTCGGGCAGATCGCAGCGCCACATACTGTAGTTGCCGGCGCCCATGCCGTCAGCGGTAATGCCGCGGCGGGTATGGCGCAACTCTTCGGCGCTCTCCACCCGTTGAACACTACCGTAGCTGGCAGTCAGAAAGTGGCGGGCACTGGCGTGGCTGAACTCCAATACATGGACAATGGAATCACCAGGTAAGCTGAGACGTTCGGCATCCTGTCTGGCCTTGTCGCCCTGGATGATGCGCGCCTTGTTCTGGCGATCAGCCATGCGCCGGACGATTCGGATGGCCTCGGCTTCGTAGGCTGGGTCGACCAGGATGGAGAAGCGTGCCCCGCCCAGATAGCCCTCGATGGCAGCCTGCCAGCGTTCGTCTTTCACCTCGATGTGGTCACACAACACGCGCGGGTCCGCCTGCGGGCATTGCTGGCGGATGGCCTGCAGGGCACGCTCCACGTAGGGTGGGTAGGTAACCTGCTGGCCCTCTAAACGTTCGATCTCCAGCTGCTTGCCGCGGCACTGGCTGGCCAGTTGTTCATGGCGCTGTTCACGCTGGTGATTGAGACGGCTGCACTGGTCATAGAGACTGGCCCCGCCATTGCCTTCCTGGCCGCCGAGCCAATGATCCCGCCAGTGGTTGTGCAGGTGTTGCAGGTTCATGGCCTGCTCCTGGTAGCGTTCCAGTGGTTCCAGATCGCCTAGCATGTCCTTGCCCATGAGGGTATGGAAGTCGATCTCCTCACCGTTGCCGCCATCCAGCACCTGGCGGCACAAGGCCTGGCTTTGCAGATCCGCCACCATGGGCAACTCGGTGACCATGGCCGGCTCACGCAATAACTGACCGATTCGGCTGGTCAGCTCCAGGTTGCGTTTCAGGACCTGATCCTGCTGTAACAGGTGTTGGGCGCCCTCACCCAGGCGTTTCTGTTCCCGTTCCCGCTTCAGTTCCAGCTCGTCTTTGCGCTGCAAAGACTCGATACCCAGGCGCTGGGCCTGCAAGGAGATCAACTGGTCGCGTACTTTCGTGCGTCTATCGCCGATAGCGGACGTTTCCTGCTCGTTCTCCGACAGCTGTTGGCGACACTGTTTCTGATCGGTTTTCGCTGCCAGATATTCTTTCTGACGAGCACTACAACGATGGCGCGCCAGGCTGTAATCCAGACTGTTGAGCTGAATCCAGCTCTCTATATATAACTGGCCTTGTTGCTTGGCCGACTCCAGGGTCTGGATGGAGGCAATCAACTGGTTGGCGTCGCGTTCCATACCGTGTATCAGCTTGAGCTGGCCGGAGATGGAACGAATGGCGTCGCCCAGGTCGCGCTTTTCCAGGATCTCGTCGGCGACGAACTTGTTGATCCCCTGCACCGGCTTGTAGGCCATGAAGCGGGAGAAGGCCCGGGCAGCGTTAATAGCCTCCATTTCCGTGACCGACTCATCGCGGCCGCGCAACACGCCGTAGAGACGTTTGAGGTAGCCCTTTTTGGTGTCATATTTCTCGACACGGCTCTTGCCGAACTCTGCCACCAACAGGGAGTAAACCTGATCCAGGGGCACGACATATTTGCCGCCTACATCCTCCCGTTGCAGGTGGGCCAGACCCAGTTGCTGCCCCGGCAGAATCATGAATAAGGCCTGCTCCTGGCGGGCGGTGGACTGGTTGCCATTGCTCTCCAGAAAGGCGCGTGCACCGATCAAGGCGGTGAAGGGTTCGGCGCTTTCACCCTGGGTGGGGTGAAACACCGCGGCCAGGTAGCCGTCGGTAGGTTCCAGGCGGGCGAAGCTGCCGTCATCGCAACCCAAGACATAAGAGGCCAGGGTGCGCACCTTCTTGCCCCCCTTACCCCGTTGGGTGGTCTCGTCCTGCCCCGGATTGAACTGGAACAGGTTCTCGTGGGCTGCGGTCATGATGGTCTGGATGGCATCGGCCGCCGTGGTCTTGCCCGAGCCGTTACCGCCGGAAAAGAGGTTGATGGGGCCAAAGTCAAATTCCAGGTTGGGGATATTGCCCCAATTGACGTATACAAAGCGCTTAAGAAACATAGTGACCTGCCATCGCCTTGATCTTTGCCAGGGCTTCATCGTTTTCGATCAGTTCTTCTTCCAGAGGGATTGCGTTTTCCGGCTGCCCTAACCCGGACAACACCTGCTCGCCCACAAAACTGACGATCATGGGGTGGATCTTCAGCCAGGCCTCGCCATTTTCGATGTCCTCGTCCTGGCGGTAGTCGATCAGGCGTAACTGGCGCAAGCGCTGGAACAGCTGGCGCCTCTCGGTCAGCTTGTCGGGCAAAGTGCGCCCCAGCAGATTCTTCATGGCTATGCCGAGGGACTCCATGGACTCCGAGACATAGCCGCTGTCGTCGAGTTTGCCTTCACGCAGGGATTTGTCGTACTGCATGCGCAGCACCAGAATCAGGGCCACCTCGTTTTGGTTGAGTCGTCGGCGCAGGCTGCCGGCGTGAGGCGAATCCCCATCGGTCTCCCTGCCCGGGACTTGCGCGCCCGGCGGATAGAGGCGCACATAATCGAAACGGCTGTCGTGGAATATCTGGATATCCAGTAGATAGAAGTAGTCCGCCACCAGGTCGGGTATACGGCAATAGCGGTCATAGAGCGCCTGCTCCGTCTGATTCTCGCTGCGGCACAAGACACCATAGTTCAACAGGCGCACCACCAGTTCCCGGAATTCCTCCAGAGAGAGGTTTTCCCGTTCCAACTGCTCACTTACAAAGTCACTCAACATGTTCCTGGCTCACCAATTCGATGACAAACTCATCTGACTGTAAAAAGAAAGGGTTACTAGCCTGCTGCCCGGTAGGCTCGACGCGGAAGGTATATTCGCTGCACAAGCCGCTGGCACTGGCGATCTCGATGACATGGGCGCCCATGAGCAGGTCATGGGCATTGTTGACCGGCAGGTTCTGGCTGTGGATTCGTCCATCCTGGCTTAAGGCCTGTTTCACAAAGGCGCGTAGCTGAGCCTGGTTGACCGTAAAGGCCTGTTCCAGGGCGCGGTCCAGGAATAAATTGCGGCGGGCGTCGCGGTCATCCTCTCCTTCGTGACTTTCCACACCCGAATGAACCACTCGTCGTCCGCGTCCGGCCATGAGCCGTACCGTGCCCGGATCGACTACGCCTACGCGCACGACGGCCATTTGTTCACCGCATGTGGTGAGTTTTCGTTCCTGCTCGGCTTCCGGCAAGGCCGCCAGGGCCTGGCAGGCCGACATCAACTGGTTTTGCTGGCCGGAACTGACATAGCTAAGCTGACGAATAATAATGTCCGCCCTGCGGGTAAACCCGTGCAGCGCATGACGCAGGGCCGGCAGCATGATCTCCGAGGCGCCGTGCATGCGGTTCTCGATACCATCGAGTATCTTTATATAGAGCGATTGCTGGGGATGTTCCAACAATTCCGGTGCCAGTTTACGAAGCTCCTGCTCCGCCGACACCTTGAACTCCTTGCGCTTGCGGCGCGCCTTGGTGATTAACTCCTGAATTTCATCGCGGTATTTTTCCACGCTATCGGCGGAGAGGCGCACTGCAAGGTCAGGCATAAAGCGCTTTTCCATAAAATCGAAAAACTCATCGCTGGCCCGTTGGACGATTTGCTGCGCCTCCACCTCGCGTACCAGTTCGCGTCGGCGTTCATCCAACTCGGCGATGACATCGCTGAAATCACTGATGATACGTTCCGAGTATTCGAAGGCATCGAGCAGGTCATAGACCTCGCCCTGCTCCACAAAGGACTGAAGGGCGTTGCGGGTATTGCGGGTATTGCGGTGACGGGTGCGAAAGCGACCGGTCATGGTCTCCAACATAGGCTGGGTAAACAGCCGGCCCACGCGGGTGAAGGCATAGGTGCTGTGCAAGGTGGCCTCGTCCACATGACGCTCCAGCCAGCCGTGCTCTTCGAGCATCTTTAATACCCAGTTGGCCTGTTCTCTTTCGGAGCGGACCGGCAGGCTATATTCATCTTCGTTACCGTCGTCCAGGACCGGGGCGCGCGCCAAGGCCTCCTGGAATACTTCTAATACCTGATCCCGGGTTAGCAGGCGCCGGTAATCGGCCTTGCCGGTATAGAGACGGCTATAGAGCGTGCGCAGACACTCGACGATTTGTTCTCGATATTTGCTGTTAAGGGGGCGGAAAAGGGTTTTACGATTATCGGTAAAAAACATGCAACTCAAACCTGTCCAGGGAGGCAGGCCGCCCCTTTTATTTTAAAGATAATAAAATAGTACTTATAATTCAGTAAATTAAGGCGTGTTTTTGATGCGTTTTCAATGTTCTGCGCAGCCCATGCAGTATACCATTGCCGTCCACACTGTGTAAGGCCGATGGTGAGACGTCAACCCCATCTTGTTGTTCGAATAGTGGTTTTAAAAATAATGGGGTTATTTCAAAATTGGCTGGGTACTAAGTATTGGAATTCGGAAAAAATGTGGTAAATTCCTCTGACATCTATTGTTCGCAAAGCAAATTGATTTATTGATAATAATTAAACAGAACAAAAGGAAGGGATATGGAAGTAGTAGCAGTTCAAGGCCTCACCAGACGTCAGCAATCCATCTACGATTACCTGGTTGAACAACTCCCTAAATTTGAACATCCCCCTACTCTGGACGAACTGTGTAATGCGCTCGGAGTGAAATCACGTGGTTCGCTACACAAGCATATCCAGGCACTGGTTGAAGCCGGGCTCATCTATCCGATGAATGGCAAACAAAGAGGTCTGCGTTTGAAAGACCCGGCCTCCGTGGAGAAGGAATCCGAAAACAGTATCCCCTTTTTAGGGCGCATAACCGTCAGCAATTCCATAGAGCGTCCGGAGCAGGCACAGAAAATCGAAGTGCCCAATATTCTGCACTCCAACAAACCCTGCTACGCACTGCAAATGCAAGGTGATGCCTTGGTGGAAGCGGGTATTTTAGACAACGACGTGGTCATCGTCGAACAACGTAATAGCTGCAACAACGGTGATATCGTTCTGGCCCTCATCGACAACGAGCAAACAACGCTGCGCCGTATCGAACAGGTACCGGGAAAAGTTGTACTGCACCCAGCCAATCGTCAATTGGAACCGATGTCCTTTGAACCTTTGCGGATACGCATCCAGGGTGTGGTGGTCGGTCAAATGCGCAAATATTAGTTGCTTCCAGTGCCGAAAAAAACGCCGGGCTATTCGTTCGGCGAATTGGTTTAGCCGTTGTTAACACCTGTTGTTTTACATCCACGTAAAATACGCTTCTGTTTGTTCTCCTTTCATTTCTGTTCCCCCATTTTAATGGGAGTTTTCTAGCTTCTGGCAGGGCAAATTACCTGGTTATATTCCTGTGTTTGGGTACTTTCATGGCTGGATTTGGAGGCATAGCCTGCGGCGAAACAAAATTAACTATGGTTTTGTTAAGTTTCCCCACAGTAGTCCCGCTATCCCGACTTGTTCGTCGTTAATTGTGAAAACTTCTGACTATGGGTTTTTAAACACTGTGGGATTGTCATAATGAATAAGCAGATATGGATTGCATTAACCGCCATATTAATCAGTGGTATTGGATTTGCCTCAGGCGGGGGTACTTCCGTTCACTGGGATTACAAGGGGAAAAATTCTCCCTATCATTGGGGTGATATGAAATCGGAGTTCGCCACCTGCAAAGATGGAAAACAACAGTCACCTATTAATATCATAACCACTACCGTTGAACGTCAAAATCTACTACCCATTCAATTTAATTATCAATCCTCGCCACTAAAAATCATTGATAATGGCCATACCATCCAAGTGAACTACGAACCTGGAAGTTATATTCTTATTGGCAATGATCGTTATGAACTGCTGCAGTTTCACTTCCACGTACCCAGCGAGGAACAAATTAATGGAAAAAATTTTGATATGGTGGCCCATTTAGTTCATAAAAGTGCCGCAGGTGAACTAGCTGTATTAGCCGTCCTGTTTGATAAAGGAGCGTCGCACCCGGCCTTGGATAAGATCTGGCAGGCCATTCCGGAAAATGAAGGACGGGAAATGATCTCATCTTCGAAAATCCGGGTACAACGCCTGCTCCCCAGTGATCGTCGCTACTACTCCTTTACCGGTTCGCTTACTACACCACCATGCTCTGAGGGCGTGCGTTGGTTAGTCTTGCAACAAGCCGTGACGTTATCCGTTGAGCAACTATACCGTTTCAAAGATCATTACGCCTTCAACGCACGTCCGGTGCAACCGTTGAACGATCGTCGGGTATATAGTAGTCGCTAGTTTTATCTTCTTAGTAAAATCCAATGAATCGGCTCGAACGTTAGACGCTACAGACCTAGTTTGGTATGACGACCAGGGGTTATTCTTCAGTTACCTGGTCGATTGGATATTAGGTCCCCCCTCGTGTTTGCTTACTCCTTACCTTTTATAATCCAACAACAAGGGGGACCATTTATCATTCCAGTAACGATAGGCATGTTCCGGCGCGGCTACGATAAGCGTATGCAGGCTATTGCATTGATCCAGCTGATCCAATAGCTCCACTCCAATATCAATGCCTATGGCGACATACTCCCCTTTCAAAGTATTGACCATCGGTGGTGACAAGCGTTGTAGCATCACATCCTCAAGCAGCGTGAGATAACGACGCCTCCCGGTCAGAAACTCACGGATACTTCTGTCCGAGATGCGCAACTCAAGAAGTATTTGTTTTAAATCGGCTTCATAGTTGTTGATGCTTGGTGCAATTAACAATGCATTCAATTGGTACTGTAGTGCCGACTCCACCAATTGACGCATGCCGCTTTTTAGGGTGGACACATCTCCTGGATCGAAAGGTAATAAGTACCGCTTCATATTATATCTACCAGTGTTGAATCAAACGAATAGGACTCTGACAAAAAGGTAAGCGTCAGGATAAAGGGATACCGTAGGTTTATTTTCATTAAAACGCATATTATTTTAGTTGGAAATTAGCTTGAATATATCCCTCTCTATTTAATTTATCAGTTTAATTGTATTAGTGTAGCAGCGATCTTCCTGCAAACTTGAACAAAGATGGGTTTCAAAAAATCATAGAATAACAAGGTCAACATATATTCCTATGTCTGTCTAATAAATACCTTCGTCATTTTTGATTCACTTCTCACTTATCTCTTTTGACAAGATCCAACTAATTGCGATACAAAAACGCTGTTGGCGAAATTGTGCCCATCATAAAACATTGTGATTCAGGCACGCTGCTCGGCGTTGAGGTTCAGACGCAAGGAGCATCGTCCGTCGACATTTAACTTTTAAATTTACTCTACGAGGGAATAAAATGAAAACAAGCAGAATGGTTACCATTGCATTAGGCAGTATTATGTTGGTGTCTACCTCATTCGCCAACGCTGGTTCGAAACACAGCTGCCCTGAGAATGCAAAGTCGGCAATGGATGCCTCCTTTGGCTCTACGGTAAACGGTGATTTGACCAGTGATATCACCAAGTGTCTAAGCGTTCGCGAAGAAATTAAAGTCGTGGTAAACGTAAGCAGCAACGCCGTCAATGGTAAAAATGGCATAAATCAGCAAATTAACAATGTTCGCAACATGGTCAATAATTATGAAGACATGTACGGACTCGTCAATGGCGAAGGTTATCGAATTGCCGTAGTGATTCACGGTGCCGCTGCCAAGTTTGGTCTTGATGGCAGTGTCTATGACGCCAAGTTCAATACCACGGGTGGCAATGATCCGACGGTGAACACCTTGAAAAATTTGATTGCCAAAGGGGTACACGTCTATATGTGCCAAAATTCCATGCGTGCCAACGGTTTCGTCACAGCTGATCTGGTGCCTGGCATTGAAGAAGTTCCAGCGGGTGTAACCGCTGTGGCGGATTTTGGTATGCGTGATTGGGTTGTTTTGACCCCGTAGTTCAAATCCATTTAGTGAGTTATATAGCCCCGCCCAGTGCGGGGCTTTTTGTTGTAAACCGATGCCCCACCCTGGTTAAGTTCTAATATTCCAATAAGTTATAACTTTTTTCGTTATGGTTAACCCTATTTTCTATCACCGTGCGTTTTAAGGAGTGTGAATACAGAAAACAAGGAGTTCGCCATGAAATCACTAATGAATCAACACACTATATATATAGTCACAACACTGTTTTTTTTCGGATGCGCGGGTCCCGCTGCCACGCCGCCGGAGAATTCTCCGCCGCAGACGACACAGTCACTTAGGAAAGACAAACCTGCCGGCGATTCAACTGTTCGCCATGATGTTAGTGTCTCGGCCCCTACGCATGAGGAGATAGCCGATATGGTCGTTGAG
Source organism: Proteobacteria bacterium UBA6915 (assembly GCA_002450975.1). Taxonomy (GTDB): domain Bacteria; phylum Pseudomonadota; class Gammaproteobacteria; order UBA6915; family UBA6915; genus UBA6915. The sequence continues at coordinate 16,631 of DKAX01000111.1, read as the reverse complement.
TCAATCGCTCCCGCGCTGCCTGAGTCGGCCATGATTAAAGAAAAGTTTTTAAGGCAGGAGCCGTCGAGAATGCATGAACGTAAAAGGCTGCAGAATTTCAATAATCAACTCTATATACAGCCCTACCGTAGTGCGACAGAACCACTGGATCGGGAGAACTACGCCGTAATCGAAGACAATGGTCTTAAACTCGCTGCGGAAGATCCTGTATCTACTTTTTCTATCGATGTCGATACCGGTAGTTATAGTAATGTCCGTCGCATGTTGAATGAAGGCCGTTTACCTGTACGCAATGCCGTCCGTGTGGAGGAGTTGATAAACTATTTTAGCTACGACTACCCGGTCCCCGAAAAATCAGAACAACCGTTTTCCGTGACCACCGAGATCGCACCCGCACCTTGGAACACCAACAATCTATTGCTTCACATCGGCCTCAAAGGGTACGAGCAACAACAAGACATATTGCCCGCCAGCAATCTAGTATTTTTAATAGATGTATCAGGCTCTATGCATTCAGAAGATAAGCTGGTGCTATTGAAAAAGTCGCTGAGCCTGTTGATACGTCGACTCCGTGCGCAAGACCGCATCACCCTGGTGGTCTATGCAGGCGCTTCCGGTGTGGTGTTGTCCCCTACCCCTGGTAACCAGCAGGCTACTATTTTAAATGCCTTGAATAATCTGAGTGCCGGCGGTTCCACCAATGGTGCAGCGGGCATCCGTCTGGCCTACCAAATGGCGGAACAAGCCTACATCAAAGGTGGCATTAACCGCATACTGCTCTGTACTGATGGCGACTTTAATGTAGGCACGGTCAGTTTCGAAGCATTAATGGATCTGGTGGCCGAGAAACGCAAGAGCGGCGTTTCGCTTTCCACCTTTGGTTTTGGCAGGGGTAATTTCAATGATGCCCTGGCCGAGCAATTGGCCGACCGCGGCAATGGCAGTTATAGTTATATTGACTCGCTGCGGGAGGCACAAAAGGTCTTTGCCCAGGAGATGTCGTCCTCGCTGATGACTATCGCCAAAGACGTTAAAATCCAAATTGAGTTTAATTCGGCAAACGTACGCTCATATCGTTTGATCGGATATGTGAATCGCCAATTGGCCCGAGAGGACTTCAATAATGATAAAGTTGACGCAGGTGAGATTGGAGCCGGTCATACAGTTACTGCCCTTTATGAGGTAGCCCTGGTCGATGGCAAACAGGGCCTGATCGATCCTTTGCGCTACGGCAAGCCAGAGGTAAAAAACGGTGACCAACAGGAGCTGGCCTTTCTCAAGCTACGCTATAAACAACCTGATGGTGACACCAGCCAGCTAATCAGTTACCCCATCCTGAAGGGCGCTATTCGCGCTGACTTGCAGAAGGCTTCGGAACGCTTCTTATTCAGTGCCTCGGTGGCGGCATTTGGTCAACAACTGCGTGGTGGCAAGTATCTGGCCGGGTTTTCCTATGAACAAATCCTGCAATTGGCCCGTCGAGGCAAGGGCAATGATGCCCAAGGTTATCGTAGTGAATTTATCCAACTGGTGGAACTGGCCCGCTCACTGAGCAGCCAAGTGCCTCCCCTGGTCGATGTACGCGATTGATGCAATCAGTTATTATACCCCGGCCGGTACACTGCCGGTCGGGGTTGATATTTTTTTGAACGGAATGGCGTTGCACAACCAAGACACCAGCGATGAACAACTGATTCTGGCCTATCAAGAGTCAGCCGATATGCAGGCCTTTAATACCTTATACAGCCGTTATAAAGGCCCGCTCTATCGTTATATGCAACGCAAGATTGGTAACCGGGCCTTGGTGGATGAGTTGTTTCAGGAAGTCTGGGCCGCCGTTATCAAATCACCCTTTCAAACAAGGGAGAATGCCGGTTTCAAGAGTTATCTCTATCGCATTGCCCACAACCGTCTGACCGACCACTATCGCCGCTCGGCGGTACGGATAAATTACCAGGAAACCTATACTGAGGCTGATTCTCACGTCGATCTCAACGCCGATCCGGCACAACTTGTCAGTCAAGGTGAAATTGGTAAAGACATGCAGGCAGCGCTGGCACAACTGCCCTTGGCGCAGCGGGAGGTCTTTCTACTCAAGGCTGAGGCGGAGATGAGCCTGCAAGAGATCGCGGAATTACTGGACGAAGGCTTCGAGACTATCAAAAGCCGTTATCGCTACGCGATAAAACAAATGCAACAACACCTCAGCGGTGATGCCCATGACTGAATACGACGAAAACTCCCCTATCGAACAGCAACTGCTGACACGTTACCGGCGTGAACTCCGTCCACAGGAACCATCCGCAGCACTGGATCACGCTATTTTAGAAATGGCCCGCCAACAGGCACAGACCAACGCAGAGTCGCCGAAGTCGAGTCGTCACCCTGGCCCTGCCTGGCAACAGGTGGTTTCCATCGCCGCCAGCGTGGTGGTGGTTGTCAGTCTGGCGGTAATCATGAAACAGGAAATATCACCGGATCAGTTGATGGCGCCACCGGTGGATATTTTATCCCGGCAAGACATCGAACCACTGCCGATGATGGCAGCTGATGCCATACCGGATGTTCAGCCAACTGTTCGGTTGGAACAAAAAAGTGAATCTCTGGATGCACAAGTCATCCTATCGGAAAAGATGGCCGCTCCAACAGTAGAGAAAAAATCCGCACAACCACCGATAGCACGAAAACGCACCGTACCAGCTGAAGTAGTAACAGCTGCACCCGCGGTACCATCGGAATCCTTTATGGTGGTTGAGGATGCCGCAGTATCTGTAGTCGCCGCAGAGGAAGAAATTGCGACGCCCACTATACCAAGTGGAGAAAATATATACTATGGTCCGGAAATCGCGACACACGCAAAAGAAAAGGCACCAAGCGAAGATATAGAACCTGGCATTCGATCACAAAGCATTGCTCGTTCTGCAAACGTGCCGCAGGCAGAATCTTTTACTGGTACCGCACCTGAAAAACGCCTCGCGGCAAACCCGGCGGAGTTTGTCGCTCGACTGGCAAAAGATGTTTCGCAGGATAGTGACCCACATAAATCAGTCAACCGATTTTTGGCCTATTGGCACCTGGCCGTGCGCGATGAGGTTGAGCGTTATTATTTGGCAAACACGGGGGAATGGAAAAGCCTGCGCGATGCCTTGAATGAGATACACATCATTAAACAGACGACTAAAGACGAAGTCACTGTGTTGGTGTTGCGCACAAAATCAGGCGACAAAGTGGTTCTGGCAGTCAATATAAGCTGGCAAGGTAGTGAGTTGGTGCCGGTGCCTGCTTGGGCACGTTCAACTCTGTCCGAATAGTAAAACTACCCCTGAGAAATATCAGAGCGAAGTTCATTGGAAACTTCTATCAGATTCCCATCAGGGTCACGGAAATAGAAAGACAGCAAAGGTCCGTTAGCACCGGTTCGTCTAACCGGCCCTTCGACCACTTCCACACCACAGGCGCGCACATGATCGATAGCCGTTTTTAACTCCGTTTCGGTGATAAAACAGAGATCGGCCGACCCTGGCGTTGGCGCATTGGCGTGCGGCGAAAATTCATGATGATAAAGATGCAGATTCAATTTCTGCGAGCCAAATTTCAGTGCCACACGCCCTTCGCTAAAAATCTCTTGCTCCATTCCTAAGACCACTTTATAAAACTGAACGCTACAGTCAATATCGCGCACGGTCAAAACCAGATGATCCAGTTTTTTTACATAAATCATTAAAACAATATACCCAGAAAATATTGCACTTCACACATGCGCTAAAAATCCTGCGAAAGCTGACAAAACCAAGGCATGCATCAGCAGGCTTTGCCCCGTCCCATACGACAGGATCTTATAGGAAATACCCTGCAACGAAATTGATGACAGGCGTTTGATGAGTAGATTTTCTATTTTGGCCGTCAGCGGCTGTACCTTGGCAAGGACTATGGCAACAAACTGGACCTGGATCAGCAACAAAAATAATTCCAGGCCAATTGCATCGATAAAGAATGCCAGATGTATCATTTCGGGATTGAGGAGCAACAAAAATACGATGAATGCGGTAATGAAACGCCATACGTTACCCGTCACACTCACTGCACGACCCCGTTTTGCTTGGTCTCGATGGCCAACCGGCTGAACAGTATCGCACTGATGAGTGTCACCGGGGTGAACAGGATCGATTCCAGGCTGTTTAACGCAAATAGATTGCCTATCGTGTTAATGGTGAATAAAGCTGCCAACACCCATAACAACGCTGTAATCACTCCGAAGGAAAAGAGCGATTTTATATACCCCGCCCGCATGGCGACGATACTGATTACCAGCATGTTTATTATTAAAGACACCGATTCGAAGACAAGCATTTGCTCTTTGTTTTGCAAGCGCCCGCCCCAGACGATATCAAACGGGATGATCCCACCAATCACCAGAAGATGGAAAACTACTGCGCATGACAATAAAACCGAAACACTTCGGGCGGCAAATTGAAAATTGATTTTTCTGATTAGCTGCATTCCACTTCTCATCCTGCCATTTATTAAGACCGCTTCCCGCTATCAAACATCAGCGATTCCGATATGGCGTTCGATGTCTGAGCTGGCCGTATAGGGTAATCGTTGCTCTGGAGTTTATGTTCTATCTGATTTTGCCCTCTACCCACAGGCAACTCACACAAAATTTGTAAGCGATAAGGGCGTCACCTGTTTTCTGTGGAAAAAATATTTTCCCCTCAATAAAATCGAGAATATCATCGTAACCCTCTGTATTAAAGCCATATTTTCACAAGATGTGCGCGCGGCCTTTGGCTTGACGAGATCACTGTGTAGAATTACAGTGTCACTGTACACACATACAGTGGGAGAGAGAACCATGGCAGAACTGACCGAACGCCAGGCTGAGATACTTGCCCTGATACGCGAACATATCCAGGAGACCGGTTACCCGCCAACCCGCGCGGAGATCGCGGCGACCTTTGGTTTCAGTTCCGCCAATGCCGCCGAGGACCACCTTAAGGCCCTGCAACGCAAAGGTTACATAGAGATAATGCCCGGCACCTCACGGGGCATTGTCCTGCTGGATGAGGCACCCAGTGGCCTGCCAGTGATTGGAAGGGTTGCTGCCGGTGACCCCATACTGGCGGAACAGCATATCGAGGACTACTACAATGTCGATCCCAAACTCTTCTACCCAGCGGCGGATTACCTGCTGAAGGTACGCGGCATGAGTATGCGCGACATCGGCATCCTGGATGGGGATCTGTTGGCCGTGCATGCCACCCAACGGGTACGTAGTGGACAGGTAGTGGTGGCCCGTCTGGATGATGAGGTCACGGTCAAACGCCTGCAACGCAAGGACAATCAGGTAACCCTGCTGCCCGAAAATCCGGAGTTCAAGCCCATCCAGGTAGACCCCGCCAATCAAAGCCTGACCTTTGAGGGGCTGGCTGTTGGTGTGATCCGCAATGGGAGAATTTCATGAACAAGGGGATCAATAATATCCTGGATGCTGCCGAGCGCTTTGCCGCTGCTGGCGGGGCTGCACTCTGGCGAGGCAATCAAATCCAGCATACCACGGTGAACAGTTTATCCAGCGGCTTTGATGCACTGGATGCCTTGTTGCCGGGTGGTGGCTGGCCGGTAGGCACCTTGACCGAGATACTTCTGCCCCAGGAAGGTATCGGCGAATTACGCCTGTTGATGCCGGCCCTCGCGCGCCTGGCACAGCAAAAACGTTGGCTGGCCTGGATTGCGCCACCCTATATTCCCTATGCCCCGGCCCTGAAGGCCTGTGGTGTGGACTTGTCCAAGGTATTGCTGGTCCATCCCAAGGCGCAAAGTGACCATTGGTGGGCCATAGAACAGGCGCTGCGTTCGGGAACTTGTGGCGCTGTACTGGCCTGGGTCCACGATGCCGATCCGCAACGTTTGCGTCGTCTGCAACTGGCCGCCGAGGCCGGTAATGCCTGGGGCATTTTATTCCGACGGGACCAGAATGAACGCCAGGCCACACCGGCAAGTCTGCGCCTACGGCTGGAACATGCCCCCGATGGCGTGGCGGTCAATATACTAAAACGCCGCGGTGGCTGGCCCACCGGCCCGGTACAACTCCATTTTAATTACACTACCACCAATAGCGCTTTCAGCAGGTCTGCCCATGACACGTCACCTCTCTCGTAATGTTGTGGCTGGGCCTGCACTTTTTTTCTCTCCCCCTGGAGATCTTCACCCGTGCGGATCTCCAGGGCACTGAAAAAACTCCCTTAGCCGTAGTTACCCATCAGGGTAGACAATCCACCATACTACTGACCAATGGGGCAGCCCAACAAACAGGTATAGAGGCTGGCATGCCCCTGAACTCAGCCTATGCCTTATGCCATGAGCTTCGGGTATTACCACGTCAGCCGGAACAGGAAGGCCTTGCCCTGGAGCGTCTGGCCGCCTGGGCCTATCAATACACCTCCCACGTCGTTTTGTTACCACCACAGGATTTGTTGCTGGAGATCGGAGCCAGTCTGAGACTATTCAATGGCCTGGCGTTTCTGATTCATCAGATGAAAAGCGGACTGGCTGATCTAGGTTACCGCTACCACTGGGCTATTGCTCCAACCCCGGCTGCCGCTCAGTTGTTTGCTCGAGTACGGCATAACACCTTGTGCCGCACGGAAGAAAAACTCAGTGCCCAGCTGCAAAAAACTGAACTTCACCATTTACCCTTCGCCGACAAAACCCTGAGAGCACTGCGCGGCGTAGGTTTACGTTATATAGGTGAGTTGTTCAACCTTCCCCGCGATGGCATTACCCGGCGTTTCGGTAAGGAGTGCCTGCACTATCTTGATCGGCTGATCGGCCGTTTACCCGATCCACGCGCCAGTTATCAGCCACCCAGCCATTATCATGGCCATCTCCTGCTACCCTTTCCTGTCAGTCATACCGAGGCCCTTGGCTTTGCCTTACATCGCCTGTTACTGGAACTCACGGGCTTTTTACAGGCCAACTACAGTGGCATTCAACAGGCGGAACTTACCCTTTATCATCATCAAGGTACACCAACCCGACTCCTTGTCGGGCTGGTCCGGCCCAGCCGTGATCAGCGGCATCTCATGCATTTGTTTAAGGAGCATCTGCAACGCCTCATATTGAGTGACGAGGTGCTGGAGATTTCCCTGCAAGCGCAACAACTAATCCCACTGGATGAAAACAACCAACAGCTGTTTGCCGGTGCCGAAACCCAACAGGAAAATACTGCGCAATTGCTGGAAAAACTACGCGCCCGCCTGGGAGAGGAAAATGTATACGGTCTGTGCCTGCTGGCTGAACATCGTCCGGAACACGCCTGGAGTATTTGCGAACCCTACATTCCGTGTAATAACACAGTCACCCTACATGCCAATAGGCCGCTTTGGCTGCTCAAAGAACCGCAAGCACTGATGTGTCATACCGGGCTTCCACATTATCAAGGTGTATTAAAGCTCGTTCACGGTCCGGAGCGCATTGAAAGCGGCTGGTGGGATGGAGAGGATGTCCGGCGGGACTACTATATAGCGCAAACCTTAACAGGCTGCCGTCTATGGATATATCAAAACCAAAAAGGCAATCGTACCTGGTATCTGCATGGGGTTTTTGCATAGGCTTCGCCGATTATTCTAGCCAAGCTTCTCAGAAATCAAATTAGAAATCAAAAGGGCCCCTGGTTAATACAACCGGAGGCCCTTTTTGACTTTGTAACAGGTGACTATGGATTTAATTAAAGCGTGACATCCATAACCAATACTTCGCAGTAACCCTTACGCCCCATATTGGGTAAAATCTGATAAACGTGTCCGGCTTCACTCAGCAATTGGACATTAGAGGTGTTATTGACCTCGTTTCCATTGCCATCAACACCCTGACAATTCACTTCCAGATTGGACTCCCCTGACGGTATGGCAATCTCATGGGGATAGTTTCCAACTTGCGAAATAACACCAAAACGATTGTATTGGTTACTGACACGCATAATTGCCGTACTGATGCAGGCTTCCTTGACTGTCGAACGCGCATAGTCGCAGCTGACGTTGACTCCCTTAACAACCACTTCATAACGCGGCATGGATTCGTAATTGCGCGATATTTCGTCCTGTACTGGTGCTGCACTACACGCCAACAGGGAGGCACCTGTGCTTACAATAAGGAGAAATTTAAGAGGTATCATAGCGTTAGCCTTGTGTTTGGTTGGATTAAACAGCCAAAACCAGTCTTCAAGCGACTAGTTAAGCTATATATACAACCGCCAGGCAGAAACTAATGATGACTCAATCACAAAAAAATCGGGCTAATCCCCCATTTTGAAAATCTGCTGTAATAAGGACGGACTTTTATCCTTACGCGAATAGATAATTACCGCTGTCCTTAAATTTACCTGACCAAAACTGAAGGCCTTGTCAAAGCTTTGTCGGGAAACGGGCAGATAAATATTGTCAGTGGCAAAGCGCATCTCCTCTTCGTCTACCTCGGGGTCATGTATATACACGAAGGTGTCATCCACTCCAGATATGACGACCCAATGGGGCGCCTTGGTCCTGTTAAATGGATAGGAACTGATCAAAACCAGAGGAATTCCACCTTGGTGCAGGGCGTCGGTAATCTGGCTCAGGCTGACTTGTTCAAATTTAAGATCGATGTCAGTTTCGGCGATCTGCTTGATAAAATCCTCATGCACCAGTGCCATGACAGATTTTTTCTCATCGCTACGGACGCCATCAAGAAACAGTGGTTCCTGGGTATTGACATAAACTTCGACGCGAAATCCTTTACGCCATGCCGCCAGGGCAAGCCCCAATGGACTACTACCACCATGTCCGGAAGTCATATATATCGTCGTTGCCTCGCGCCACAACTCCAATTCCAGCGAACGATTCAGGTTCAACGACTTATCCAATGCCTTCATGGCCATCATCAAAGAGGCGGGGCCACAGGTAAAATCTGTGGTCTGCTGGTAATATTGAATGGGCACCAAACTCGAAGTGTCTTCGCGATACATAATGCGCTTTTCATAACGCAGTGCATCGGAATGGTCTTCGTAATAATCTTTTAAAAGGCCAAAACGCCGGTAGCCATTTTTCTCGTACAGGGCAATGGCCCCTTTGTTCTTTAAATGGACCTCCAGGCGCATATAGATACAGTCCCTTTCCACGGCAGCCTTTTCGGCAATTTCCAACAATTTTTGGCCGACCCCCAGTTTTCGAATCGTCGGCAATACCGCGAGGGAATAGATACGCGCCAAGTGGGTACCACGGTGATAGAGAATCAGGATATAACCAGCCAAACCCTCCTGAGTTTCTGCGACAAATAGCTGTCCATTGGCCTTTTGGATCATCCACTTGAAGCTGCGCGGACTCATCCGATCGATCTGGAAACAGGCGTTTTCGATTTTGACCAGTTCTGGGACATCGTCCACGACGGCCTGTCTCAGTTTCAACTGAGAATCTATGACCATGGGTACCGCTTTGCCTGCCATTATACCGCTCCTAATAATCCGTCGATCGCCTGAGCCAACACCTGGCGTCCCCGAAAGAGGATCATCTCCTGCCAATCCCGTTTATCGGGATAAAATTGCCGTCTAATACGTGCCTTAACCTTCTGCACTACCGGATTATTCCACTCGATTGTTTCACGATGGATGACATGATCCTGTCGCAAGGCAGTAAACAGTTCCAACAAGGGATAGGTACCAAACTCAAGGGTGACGAAGCAGACCCTATCCCCCAGCATCCGCTGCCAACCATAGTCGATCAGGCCGTGTTTTGGGGGGGAGCTGGAGGTGCCCAAGGCCGGTTCGGTTACCGAGTCCCCATACCAGCGCCTGGCCAGTATCGCTCCCTCTGAATCCGGCGCATGGTCGCATATAATCTCGCCATAACCATACGGTCCCAAACCGGTATGAATATCAACGACAGCCAGCCGCTTGCGCCTTTTTAGGTCTAGTCTATCTATGAGCCCTTCTACCTGGGTGCGCGACCAACTGGGTTTGGTACCCCCATAAAACAAACCATTTGGATGGGTATACTGTCCTTCGGTCAAGGCCGCTTCAAACTCAGCCCGCCCCATGTGTTCACTGACTTGGTATATTTCCTGTTCACTGGCGGCTAACTCCTCTAAAGACCTGGGGACGATGACATCCGCCACTTGGGAGTAGAGTGCATTTTTTGGTAAGGAACTCGTAAAATCGACGAAATTCCGATTTAAATCGACCCCCTCTTCATTTACTCTGCGTAGCCAGGCAAATCCCCAGGGGTTGACTGCATGAATGTGCAGTATAGCCACGTCCGCCGGTAAGATTTGGCCGCCGGTGGTCAGTAAATGGTCAACCTGAATGGCGGATCCGGCAAACCCTTCCACACCGTGCGTGGCACTTTGGGTAACCAAAACATGGCTTGCATCACTTGGGCCCCGCCAGTTCCAAGCCAGGGCCAGTTTCTCGCCCTGGGGCCCTTGATAATCTGATTGGACAACCTCTTGATATTGGCTATCTTCCAGGTATGCTAGTGCCGCTTTCCGGAATCGGTCTTGGGCTTGGGCATAATGCGGTGAAAAACAGGCAGCAAGGTGTTCAGCGGGGAATAGGGCTGACATAATGGTAAAAAGTCCGGAAAAAGCTTGTCATAGGGATAGCAGATGACCTATAAGGTTGGCAAGAGCCAATCAAAAATTCTTTTTAATATAAACCAGTTAAACCAGCCACCCAGTATTTGAGGTTATAAATAAAAAGACTCTATGTCGAATCTTTTGATCGTGATTGACAAAACCCAGGATTGGACCTCCTACTATCCCTCCGATAACGTAATAAGTTTTCAGGACTATTTGGCTAGAGCCGAGGGCAAGGAAAAACCAGCCCATACCAACGTCATCAACCTGTGCCGCAGTTACAAATACCTGTCCAATGGTTACTACTGCTCTTTGTTGGCGGAAGCCCGTGGCCACAAGGTGTTACCCTCTGTACGAAGCATCAATGACCTGAGCAATAAGTCGCTTTACAGTCTCGACTTTCGTGGCCTGAACGAGGAACTGAACAAGCTATTAGAACATTTAGCATCAGGTGAAACCACTTATTCCCTAAAAATATTTTTTGGTATCAGTGAAAACCCAAAACTGGATAGCCTGGCGCAGCAATTATTCGAGCTTTTCCCCACACCTATTCTGCAAGTTACCTTACGCTTTCGTGAACGTTGGTTTATTGAATCCATTAAACCCACCTCCATCAACACTTTGCAGGAGGGAGAGGAAGACCTGTTTGCCCACGCCTTGGAGACCTTTAACAAGAGCGTTTGGCGCAAGCCCAAATCACGAAAAAAATACCGTTATGATTTAGCTATACTGGTCAATCCGGAAGAAAAACTCCCGCCCAGCGACAAGGCGGCACTGAAGAAATTCGTTACTGTTGGCAAACAACTGGGCTTGGACGTGGACCTTATCACCAAAAAGGATTACGTGCGACTGGCTGAATACGATGCCTTGTTTATCCGAGAGACGACTGCTATCGATGACCATACCTACCGTTTCGCCAAACGCGCGGAAATGGAAGGGATGGTGGTAATCGACGATCCGCAATCGATTCTGCGCTGTACCAACAAGATCTATCTAGCCGACCTGCTCAAGACCAATCAAGTTCCAACACCAAAATCTCTGATCCTCAGTAAAGATCAGTCCAGCCGGGATCTGGAAATGGCCATTGCCGAACTTGGTCTGCCGATGGTTATCAAAATCCCCGACGGATCTTTCTCGAGAGGGGTAATCAAGGTGGATACTGAGGAGGCCTTGAAGGAACAGAGCGCCATCCTTTTTAAGCAATCGGCTCTGATCCTGGCACAGGAATTCAGTTATACCGACTATGACTGGCGTATCGGTGTCCTGAACAAAAAACCCATCTACGCTTGTAAATACTTTATGAGTAAGGGCCACTGGCAGATCTACAAACACGACTCCACTGGCAAGGTGACCTCGGGTACATTTCAAACCCTGCCTGTTCATGAAACACCGAAAAAGATCATCGATGTCGCCACCAAGGCGGCCAATTTGATTGGCGATGGATTGTACGGTGTGGACCTCAAACAGAAAGGTGACAACGCCATCGTTATTGAAGTTAATGACAATCCCAATATCGATTCCGGCGTGGAGTCTTTGTTTCTGGGTGACGATCTCTATAGATTGATTCTTGAAGAGTTCATTCGCCGTCTGGAGAAAAAACGCAGCGGTAATTAGTTGCCTCTTTTTGCATCCAATGCAATGAGCTTGGCTGTGAAACTGCTGCCGTCGGTTTCCGTATATTCGATTTTCACAGGTAAATAGTCCAACGACTTGGCGCACCAAAGTACAGTCCTGCGTTTGTCATTTTTACGGGTAACTTTGATAGTGTCATAGGTGCCCAAAGGGGTTTCCAACCGTTCTTCGCCGACAACGCCTATATCCCAGGTTTCGAGCTTACGTTTGGCGGCAATATGATAGATGAAATCCCGATGACCTTTTGATAATTCATCCATGACCGTCACTTGGTAAATCAGTTTGTCCTTGGCATCGGCAGGTATGGCAAAAGACCATTGCTGTTTTTCGGTCTTTACCTTGACCTGTCCCTCTCGCCAATCAAAACTCATATCCTCAATCCACTTGCGCTTGCCGTGTACTTTTTGAAATAGATATTTATCAACCCGCCACCCTTTTTTGCTGACTCGCCCGCTACTGCGTTCAAGAATATAACCATCCAATAACCAGGAAAGCGATTGCAACGGCTTGGTCTCGGACTCGAAGGCAAAATTCCCCTTGTTGTCGACTGTGTAGACACGGTAGGTATCACCGAAATGAAAAAAGCCCTTATACAGTTCATAGTGGGCCGAATAACCTTTATCCAATAGCCCGGCGTATACCGAAGAACCGCTAGCGGTAAAAAAGACAATAGCCACAAATAATCTAAACATTTTTCCTCGAAACCCACACCTACCATGGCATTTATCGGCACAGTCAACAACATATTGAAGTATCAAAGCCTTGCACTCAAGCGATTCCCGGATGTAGTCATTTGAGTATATTTCCTCATGTTTACTCAGGGACTGACGATATGAATTGACAATCGCAAAAAAAAAAGTTCTACCGGGGTAAATGATATGTTATCGAAATTCAAAATAGGTCAACGGTTGTACGGTGCCTTCTTTCTAATCATCGCACTATTTGCCGCTGCAACGACTTTCCAGATCCTGCAGATGAAAAATCTAGCGGCCTTGCAGGACGAAGGGGCAGGCAGGGCGTTGGACGCCATGGCTATCAAGGATATTAACGGTTGGGTAGAGAGCATCTACGCCGTGATTGGTGACTCGGTTATTAATCGCAATCTGCAGGAGACCCGCGCCGATCTCGCAGAGCTCAAGAACAACGCGGAAACTTACAAGAAAAAAATCAGCGATATGTCCGATACCGAGGCGGAGCACCGTGAGGCACGAAAATTTGCCGACAGTCTCGACCGCTACCTCGGCAAATTCGAGCGGGAGTTGATTCCACTGATAGAAGCAGACGCCGACGCCAACATGCTGGCTATTCGGCGCGTCGATGGTGAGCTGGATGAAATCCGCGATGGTGTTATAGACGCCTTGAAATTTATCGATGAGTCAATGTCTGCCGAAAGTCTTGAAGCCGATGAAGAATTTGATGGCGTGGGCAAGACAACCATATCTACCACCATTACCATACTCATTTTATCCATGGGTATAGCCTTTGTCTTCGCACTGTTTATCACCCGCAGTATTGTAATGCCCCTGAAAGAACTGGTTGGTGTCACCAATGAGGTTGCCCAAGGCAATATGGGGGTTTCCGTGCAAGCCAGTGGTGGTGACGAGGTTTCAGATGTTATGCGCAGTGTAGGCGACATGGTGGAGCAATTACGCCGCGTGGTCAGTGAAATCAACAGCGCCACCGAAAGTATATCCAGCGCCTCGGCCCAGGTCAGTTCCACAGCACAGAGCCTCAGCCAGTCCTCCAGCGAACAGGCTGCCAGCGTGGAAGAGACCAGCGCCTCCTTGGAGCAGATGGGTAGCTCCGTATCGCAAAACGCCGACAATGCCCGTGTAACCGACGATATTGCCGCTAAGGTTGCCACCAAGGCAGAAGAAGGCGGCAGTGCCGTGAAGAACACAGTGACCGCCATGTCTGATATTGCGGAGCGAATCAGCATGATCGAAGATATAGCCTACAAGACCAACCTGCTTGCCTTGAACGCAGCCATAGAGGCTGCCCGGGCCGGCGAGCATGGTAAAGGTTTTGCCGTAGTGGCGGATGAGGTCAGAAAGCTGGCAGAACGCAGCCAAACAGCTGCCCAGGAGATCAACGATACCGCTGGTAATAGCGTTAAGGTGGCAGAACAGGCTGGGCGGCTGATCGAGGAAATTGTCCCGGACATCAAAAAGACCGCGCAACTAGTGCGTGAAATCACCGCTGCCTCGGAGGAACAGGCCTCCGGTATCGGGCAAATGAATAGCGCCGTCGAACAGTTGGACAAGGTCTCCCAGCAAAACGCCTCTTCTTCGGAAGAGTTGGCGGCCACGGCGGAAGAGATGTCATCCCAAGCGCAAACTCTGGTCGCCACCATGAGTTTTTTCCGGATTTAGACAGGAGTCTCGCCACAGGGATGTGGCATGGTAGTGACTTGGCCAACAGGATACTATACTGTATGCATATACAGTATTCACATAAAGATATCCCATGGCCTCACAACTCCCGGCCTATGCCGAACTCCACTGTCTCTCCAATTTCACCTTCCTGCGCGGGGCCTCCCATCCTGAGGAACTGGTCAAGCAGGCAGCCTTACTGGGCTATCGTGCGCTGGCATTGACCGATGAATGCTCCCTGGCCGGTGTGGTAAGAGCCCACAGTGCCGCCAAGGAGACGGGACTGCATCTGATCATTGGCGCTGAATTTCGCTGGGAAGCATTTCGCTTTGTGCTGCTGGCCTGCAACCGTACCGGCTATGGCCAGTTGTCCCGTCTGATCAGCCACGCACGCCGGGCTGCGGACAAGGGGCACTATCAGTTGCATGAGGGGATGTTGATCGGACTGGAAGACTGCCTTTGTATCTGGTTACCGGAAACACCTGCACAGGTGGCCCACGGGGAATTCCTGGCCGGTCGCTTTCCCCGGCGTACCTGGTTGGCCGTGGAACTGCTGGTCGGTGCCGATGACAGAGAACTGCTGGATCGATTGCAGCATTTGGGACGACAGCTCGGTCTCCCACTGGTTGCCACCGGTGATGTCCATATGCATCGGCGCGGCCGCCGCCCCATGCAGGATATTCTGACCGCCATACGTTTGGGCAAACCGGTATCCGAACTGGGTTTTCAACTCCACGCCAATGGCGAACGTCATCTGCGCAGTCGCCAGACCCTGGCACAGCTCTACCCCGACGAACTGTTGCAAGAGAGCGTGCGTATCGCCGATCTCTGTCGGTTCTCTCTCGATGTCTTGCGCTATGAATATCCCCAGGAATTGACACCGGCTGCTCTCACGCCTAGCCAACACCTGCGCAATCTCACCTATACCGGCATGCAACAACGCTGGCCCCAGGGGACCCCTGATAAGGTACACCGTTTGATCGAACACGAGCTGGCCTTGATCGCCGAACTGGGTTATGAGGCCTATTTCCTCACTGTGCATGACATTGTTCGTTTTGCCCGTAGTCGCAATATCCTCTGCCAAGGACGGGGCTCCGCCGCCAATTCTGCAGTCTGCTATTGCCTGGGCATTACTGAGGTGGACCCTGACCGGATGAGCACCCTGTTCGAGCGTTTTATCTCCAAGGAGCGTAACGAACCGCCGGACATCGATGTGGATTTCGAGCATCAACGGCGCGAGGAGGTGATCCAGTACATTTACACCAAATATGGCCGGCAGCGGGCCGCCCTGGCCGCCACGGTCATTACCTACCGGCCACGCAGCGCCATGCGCGACGTGGGCAAGGCCCTGGGACTTAGCCTCGAGCAGGTGGACCGTCTGGCCAAGTCCATGGCCTGGTGGGACGGCCGTCGTATTCAAGGGGAACGCCTGCAGGAAATCGGCTTCGACCCGGACAATGCACAAATCCGGCGGCTGATAAGGCTGGTCGATACCCTGGTGGGTTTCCCCCGCCATCTCTCCCAGCACGTGGGTGGCTTTGTGATTTCTCGAGGTTCCCTGGACGAACTGGTACCGATAGAGAACGCGGCCATGGCCGAGCGTACCGTCATTCAATGGGACAAGGATGACCTGGATGCCTTGGGCCTGCTCAAGGTCGATATTCTGGCCCTGGGTATGCTCAGCGCCATTCAACGGGCCCTGAAACTCATCAGTACAATACGACAGCGACCTTTTACCCTGGCGGATATCCCACCGGAAGATGCGGCTACCTATAAAATGATCCAGCGAGCCGACACGATTGGGGTCTTTCAAATTGAATCCCGCGCTCAGATGTCCATGTTGCCACGTCTTAAGCCCGCCTGCTTTTATGATCTGGTGATCGAGGTAGCCATCGTCCGTCCAGGACCTATCCAGGGTGGTATGGTCCACCCCTATCTGCGCCGTCGTCAGGGCCTGGAACAGGTCAGCTATCCCAATCCAGCGGTCAAACAGGTGCTGGAGCGCACCCTGGGGGTGCC
>DKAX01000078.1 GCA_002450975.1 Proteobacteria bacterium UBA6915 | reverse complement strand
GGTGCTGAGGCGTTACGCGTGATTGTGTTACCTTGGCTGTTGCGGTTTGCAGAGGTTTCCTAGTTTATGGCAGAGCGTTTATTTTCACTGGCGGGGGTGCCGGAGGATGAGGCCGCGGAAGTACGCGCCCTTTTGACCCGGGAGTCCATCGATTTCTATGAGACGCCGCCCAGCAAGTGGGGTATCTCCAGCGGCATGATCTGGCTGCATGACGACAGCCAGTTGGAGCGGGCCAAGGCGCTATTGGCCGATTACCAGGCGACGCGTTTTGCCGAGGCCCGTGCTAGGTATCTGGAGGACAAGGCGCAGGGGCGGGTGGATACGCTTTTCCAGCGTTTTCTGCGTAATCCCATACAATTTTTCTTCTACCTGGCCATTGTGATCCTGTTGCTCTATCTGAGTATCCGCCCGTTTCACCTGTAACATGGGATTATCCTGTCAGTTTTTGTGACCTTGGTCCGCCTATCGGCCAGGGTGGCGCCCGCTTCATTGCCTGCTGGTCGTTCCTCTGCTAAAGTTCTTCGGGTTTTGGGGCTGATACGGGTACCCGTTTTAATAACAACGAGAAACTAGTGCGGATTTACAGGTGACGGGCGGATTTAAGGCACACGCCATTTTTACGGTTAGTTTGTTCATCCTCAGTGGAGCGGCGCACGCCTTTTCCCTTGAGGATGACGCCTTCGAATTTAATTTGGCTAACCTGCAACATGTCGCTCGGGCCGGTGATATCGGTCAGCTGGCCGTGCCGTTGACGGCGGGTTTCATCGCCGGCAATGACGACAAGGCCCGTTCCCGTCTGGTTACGTCTCTGGTCACTACCGGCGTTGTCACCCACGCCCTGAAGAACACCATCAATGAGACCCGCCCCAATGGCGGCGACAACTCCTTTCCCTCGGGGCACACCTCACTGGCCTTTACCGGCGCCGCCTTTATTCAACAGAACTACGGCTGGGGATACGGCATACCCGCCTATCTGACGGCGGCCTTCGTCGGCTGGAGCCGGGTCCAGGTCCAGGCCCACTGGAAACACGATGTGGCGGCCGGTGCATTGCTGGGGATCGGCAGCAGCTATCTGACCCTGGTGGATACCGGCAACCTGGAGATTCAACCCGCACTCAATCTCGATTTCGCCTCTCTTAATGTGCTCTATAAGTGGTAGTTTTTTCGACAACCGGCTAATTTCTACTTCATATTCCCCGTTTCGAGTAACAAGGTTTCCCTTGTAAGTTTAATTTCAATGGCAAAAAAAAGCCTGTTGATCTTGCGATCAACAGGCCAAAGGCACGCTGGGCTCACGTCCCAACGGCGAGTACCCCTGCTTGTCGTTAGCGGAAGGCGATATTGATTGCCTTCATGTCAGTGTCGTCATGCAGATCGACCATCAACCGGTAGGCGCCGACGCTAAAGGCGCTGGTAGACAGGTTATAACGGTAGACACCGTTGCCTTCATGCATGAAGTGGTTGCCGGTATCGGCGCCATCCAGGGTGACGACTTCGATCAGATCGCCGGCCACTGCGCCATCAATGGTCTTTTGCATGTAGATGGTGGCTACCGCGTCGGTTACCGCTGCGCCGTTGGCATAACTCAGCGAGAAGCGAACAGGTAACACGCGACCTAATTTATAGACGCCACCTTCCACCAACGGACGCTCGAAGCCGTTGAACTGATAAGCGGCGGTGATCGTCTGCTGATAGGTGGTGGAGTTACCACTGGTGTCGACGGCAGTCCAGGTGACGATGGTCTGACCGATAGTGAACACGGCCGGTGCATCGTTGGTCACGGACAACAGGAAGATATCCTCAGCTATGGCCGTTCCGATATCCAGCGTGGTTTCCTTGCCGCTGGCGATGACCAGAATATCCGCCGGTGTGTTGGTGAATACCGGCGCGGTAGTGTCGACCACGGTTACGGTCTGGTTGCGGCTGCTGCTGTTGCCGGCCTGGTCGGTCACCTGATAGCTGACGATGTTGGCGCCCAGGGCGAAACCGTTGGCGGGCAGGCCGATGACGATCTTGCTGTTGAGGTTACCGTCCACCAGATCTGTGGCGTTAGGCATACCGGTGACGATGCCCAGGTCACTGTTGGCGTAGAGGCTGTTGACTGCATTGGCCTCCAGGGTGACATCGGCCGGGATGTTCAATACCGGCGGCGTGGTGTCGACTACAGTGACAGTCAGACTGGCGGTGGTGAAGTTGCCGCTGCTATCGGTGGCTGTCCAGGTAACCACGGTGTTACCGACCGGGTAGCCGTTGGCCGGGGCGTCGCTGGTGACTGATACCAGGAAGAAGTCATCGGCAGTGGCCTGTTGCAAGGTCAGCTGACTCAGTGCCGCAGTCGCTTCAGTGCTGAAGGAACTCTGCACAAAGGTGAACACCGGTTTGGTGGTGTCGACCACGGTGACGGTCTGCTCCAGCGTGGTGACATTACCGGCGGCATCCTTGACCGTGTAACTGATGGTATTCGCACCCAGATTGTAACCGGCAGGGCGTGTCACCACGATCGCTGCGGTCACATCGCCATCGACGATGTCGTAGGCGTTGGGCAGACCGTTGGCGATGCCCAATTCCAGATCACCATAGGCACTGATGGTGTTGTTGGCTTCCAGTGTGACATTGGCCGGGATGTTCAACGCCGGCGGCGTGGTGTCGACCACGGTGATGGTTTGCTGGTGCTCAACGAAGTTGCCGTTGTCGTCTTCGATGTGCCAGGTCACGACGGTGGCGCCCAGCGGAAATTCCACCGGTGCGTTTTGCGTGATGGTGATGCCGAAGATGTCACGGGCATCGAAGGCCTGATAGTCAGTGGTCAGGTCGATAACGGTCAACTGACCTTCCGCTTCAACCGTGCGATCGGCCGGTACGGCAAACAGTGCAGGCGGCGTGGTGTCGACCACGGTAACCGTTTGTGACTTGCTGGTGTTGTTGCCATGGGCATCGGTGACGCCGTAGCCGATGGTGTTTGCGTTACCCAAAGCGTAGCTATCCTGACGGGTGATGACGATCGCTGAAGTCAGATCACCATCGACGATGTCGCTGGCGTTGGGCAGGCTGCCATCGATCCCCAGTTCCAGATCGGTATAGATACTGTTGGGGAAATTGGCCTCCAGGGTTACGTCTGCCGGAATGTTCAATACCGGCGGCGTGGTGTCGGTGATGTGGACAGTCTGGGTGGCACTGCTGCTCAGGCCGTTGCCATCCACAGCGGTCCAAACCACGTCGCTGCCGACGCCGTTGACATCTACGGCGTAGGACGCCGGTGCGTTATTGGTCAAAGTGGTGCCGAACAGGTCATCCGCACCGACATTACCAAGGTCTACCAGGTTGGCCGGCATCGGATTGGCGCTGGCCTCGACGCTGACTACCGGATTTTCGATAGTGATAGTGGGCGGTGTGGTGTCGACGATGGTGACCGTCACCTTGGCGCTGGCGCTGTTGTTGCCCAGGTCGGTGGCGGTGACCACATAGTCGGTGCTGCCCAGCGGATAGACCGTGTCATTGGCGTGGCTGGTGGTGATGGATTGAATACCGCAGCCATCGCTGACGTTGGGGCTCAGGCTGACCAAGGTACCTTGCGCGCTTTGTGCCTCAATGGGCGCCAACGGCAGGGGCAGGCTGCTGTTGACGGAGACACTGGGTGCGATGGTGTCGACCACGTCGCGCACAATGCTGGCG
Organism: Proteobacteria bacterium UBA6915; assembly: GCA_002450975.1. Lineage (GTDB taxonomy): Bacteria > Pseudomonadota > Gammaproteobacteria > UBA6915 > UBA6915 > UBA6915. The sequence continues at coordinate 8,982 of DKAX01000078.1, read as the reverse complement.
ATGCTGGTGCCGCCCTTCTGATCATCGGCGGTCAGGGTAATGATGTGGCCGTAGCCCAGGTTCAAGGACAGTGTAGCGGATGCGCCTGCAACCGGATTGGAGCTGTCCACAGACCAGGTGAAGGTCAACGGGTCATTATCAGGGTCGCTGGAACCTGCGGAGCTGACATTAATACTGGCCGCGCCATTGCTACACTCGAGCGGTCCAGTTGCCGCAGTGATGACAGCGGTAGGCGGATTGTTACTGACTACCTTGAACTTAGCGGTATAGATGTCGTAACGCACTCCAGAAGGGGCGCCGTATGTCCCGCTGATGAAATCGCCAGTACTGGTGGCGGCGATGTCGACGATTTCAGATGCGTTAAAAGCGCCGCCGTAGTTGTGACCCAACAATGTGCCGTTGGAATCGTATGCGGCACCGAACACGTGCGCGCTAACTATCGTTCCGTTTACGATAATCTTGCGGCCGGATGCCAGGTAGTTACCTTTTGAATCAACCACAACACGGTCAAGCGTTTCGCGATCAGGAATTTCCGACAGTGAGCGCCACAAACGATTGCCGTTGGTGTCATACTTTTCCACGACGGCATTGGCTTGAGTGGGACCGCCGTAGATCGTTTCATATCCGACAATGACTACTTTGTCATTGTGCGTTGTGAAACCTTCAAATCGTTCGAACTTAGTAGTGCTGCTTTGTGAGACTTGTTTTCCCCAGGCAACTACACCATTGGTACCAATTTTATATAGATCTACAGCTTGACCACCGTTGCGTATGACACTGTAGTTCAATGAGTAAAGATTACCCAGGTTATCCACCGCCATTTGTTTGTTACGGTTGGGGATTGCGGCATTGGTCCAAACAACGTTTCCGTTGGTATCGTATTTAACATAGAGATTGTTAGTGGCGGTGCCAGACATCTCATAACCACCGACAATCACGCCGTTGTTACTGTCCATGGCTATCATGCTTGGCATGGCCCACGCGTAGTTCTTGGTGCCGGCGTGTAGACGAGTCCAGATCACTGAGCCACTATTGCTCAGTTTGTGCAGCTGAAAGTGCGGATTTGCGCCAGGGTCGCGGCGCAGGGAAAACGCCAGGATGTTGTTTTGACTGTCCAATGCGATGGCACGACCACCACCGGCAAAGCTTGTGCTCCAGGTGGTAGCGCCGGCGGGCGAAATTTTATACACCACCACATTGGCACCGGTTGTTCCGATCAAGTAGCTGTTGTTGGCACTGTCGACGGTTATATCGGTGGGCCATTCGCATCCAAAGTTCTCTTTTTTCCAAAGTTCGGTTCCGTCAGGCGCTTTTTTGATGACAACGCAGCGCGGTCCGACATTGGGGATATTGACAGTACCGACTGTAAAACTGTTGTCGTTGCTGTCGACGGCAAGGCTATAGAAGTAGTCATAATCTGAGTATCCATAGCCATGTACCCATTGGGTAACTACCTCGGTGGCGTTGACCGCAGAGGTGAAAAATCCGGTGACGGCAACCAACAAGGCACCGCACAAGCGGGAGAATCTATTCGTTTTCATTGTAAACCTCATGAATTTACTGTCGTTGGTTCGCTCGATTACTGGACAACGCGTTCAATGCTGTTGATTGTCGTTTCCACGCGGGAGCCGCTAGCGTCATTCACCAGGCTGGTAAAGGTGAAGGTTTCCGCGGGTATTTGCGAACTGTTCATACCAATGGGTAGAGTCCAGGAGATCGATATCGTCTGGCCTGCAACCAGCTCCGCTGCCATAGCCGGTGAGGCCTGGGGAAGCATGCTGGCAACGATGGGTGTCTCGTTAAAGATAAGGACGTCGGCCAGCGGGGAGGTGTCGGTGTTCGTGAAATAGAACACTAATGTATTGCCGCTGGTCTCGGGATCAGCGCTGGCGACAAATTCATGTTCTGCGCTGATGGTCGCCGCCTGTGTATTTACGACGGCAAGTGATAGTAGTAACCCAACTACTGTTGTGGTGCCTTTTATTAGCATATATGACTCCTGGGTTTGATTACCTGTGGGACCGCTACACATCGGTTACCGGTTCTGTCGATCTGGCATGGTGTAGCGGGGTACAAAAAAGAGCGGGGATATCGATGGCGATGCACTGACACGACCATCTGTCCCTAAAAAAAGTGTGAGCAATTTATCAGATCCAGGCCTAAAAAAACAGAAAAATTGTGGTTATACCCTGCTGAGGCGCTAGGAAATTTAGACTAAAAACAACCAAATGGTTGAATAGTGCGTTAACGCAATCGTTGACCTTTGGAGGGGGGCAGTTGGTGGGAAAACAGACAAATTGTATGGTCCGGCCCTTGCTTTATTCGGGGTAGGTGCCTGGCCGCAGGGGTGCTCTGTCAGCGGCGGGTGTGACGAAAACAGCGCACGTACTACTTTCCCAGGGTGTTGGATATTTTACATATATATAGAATAGTGCCGGTAGCTTGGCGCGTCGCCTGGCTATGCGGCTTTTTGTGCCTGCCTGCCGTCGCCTGGGCGGAGCGCCAGTCTGCCACGCTGTCCGATGAAGATATCCTGTCGACCATCAAGGTCTCGGGTTACCTGCAGCAGGACATCGCCTTGTACGATAATCCGCGCAGCCTGGCCACGACCCAGGATGGCGAGGATAACTACCGGGTCTATCCCCGTCGCCTGCGCCTGAATGTCATCGGTCGCCACACCGAGGCCTATTTTTTCAAGCTGGGTATCGATTTCGCCGAGCAGGAATTATTGCAGGATGCCTATATCGACTTGCAGACCGATCCCTGGCTGGTGTTTCGCCTGGGGCGTTTCCGCCACCCCTTTGGCAACGAGGCACTGACCCCGGCGCGCTTTCGAGAATTTATGGAACAGGCGGCGATCAATATGGCCTCCTCCCAGTCACGTGACCAAGGCTTGCTGATGTGGGGGGGCAGTGCACAGGCGGGATTTCAGTATCAGTTGGGTCTGCTGACCGGTACTGAGGCCCATCGAGAATCGGGTGTTCAAGTGCATGACGCTATTGGTCGAGCTGTTTTACGCTTGTCCGAAGCCCATGAGCACAGAAGCGTGCGTGCCTGGCTGGGGGTTTCCTATGCCCATGGCCGCCTGTTGGCGGGCGATGAACCTGTGGTGCGCGTTGAGACGGAGAGTTTTTCGGAAAAACCGGTTTTTAGCAGTTACATGACCCTCAATACCGCCTACACCCGCGTGCGCGAGGGTGCTGATCTGACCCTGGTGTCCGGGGCACTGATGCTGCGTTACGAGACCCAGCGTATTGAATACATCGTCAATGCCCCTGCTACCGTACGCGGCTATCAGGTTTCACTCAGTTGGTTCTTTACCGAGGAGCTGCGCTCCTTGCGCTTTGGACTCAATGAGCGGCAAATGATTTTCAGCCAGCTTGGCGAAGGTGATAATCGTTGGGGGGCATTGGCCCTGACATTGCGCTATTCGGAATACAATGTCGACTATGCCTTTTTTCAGGACGATTACTTTTACACCGGTTGGCGTGGCGCCGACAAGCAGAGCAACGCCCATCGCGGTGAGAGTCATACCTTGGGCCTCAATTGGTATCTCGATCCCATGGTGCGGGTGAGCGCCAACTGGGTACGCAGTTATGCCGTCGGCTTACCGGGCACCGAGTTTGCCGGTCGCGCCAATATCGAGAATGCCGTGCTGACCCGTTTTCAAATGGAATTCTAAAGCGTCGCGATTCAGAGTAGACTGCCGCGATGCCAAAACATCAACAACGCGCCGTCTGGTCCTGGGCCTTTTATGACTGGGCCAATTCCGCCTTCGCCACCACTGTCATGGCCGGCTTTTTCCCGCTGTTTTTCAAACAATACTGGTCGGCGGGTAATGCGGTGACTGTATCCACCTTTCAGTTGGGCAGTGCCAACTCCCTCGCCGGGTTGATCGTTGTGATCCTGGCGCCGCTGCTGGGTGCAGTGGCTGATCAGGGTGGTGCCAAGAAGCGATTTCTGTTGACCTTCGCCTGTCTGGGTATAGTAATGACCGGCGGGCTCTATTGGGTGGAGCAGGGGCAGTGGTTGATGGCGTTGGTTCTGTATGTGCTCGCCACCATCGGTTTCTCCGCCAGTATCAGTTTTTCCGATTCCCTGTTGGTGGAGGTGGCGCCCGAATCCCGTTGGGACCGCGTGTCTGCGCTGGGGTATGCCCTGGGCTATCTGGGCGGCGGTCTGTTGTTTGCCGTCAATGTCACCATGACCCTCAAGCCGCAGTGGTTCGGTCTGGCCGACGCCGCTGAGGCGGTACGTGTCTCCTTCGTTACTGTTGCCGTTTGGTGGGCATTGTTCTCGTTGCCGGTGATCCTTTTCGTCAAGGAGCAGCCGCGCCACGGCGGGCAAGGACGTGTCTGGTCACGAGGATTCATCCAGCTACGCGACACCTTCCGTGAGATCCGCCGCCTGCGTCAGGTGTTTCTGTTTTTACTGGCCTATTGGTTTTACATCGATGGTGTCGACACGATCGTGCGCATGGCGGTGGACTACGGTATGTCCCTGGGCTTTGACGCCAACAGCCTGATTGTCGCCTTGTTGGTTACCCAGTTCGTCGGCTTTCCAGCCGCCATCATCTTTGGCCGCCTGGGTGAGCGCTATGGCGCCCGCACCGGTATCTATATTGCCATCGTTGTCTATATCGGTGTCACCTTGTGGGCGACCACTATGGACAGCGTGATTGAGTTTTATGGTCTGGCCATGACCATCGGTCTGGTGCAGGGGGGCATCCAGTCCCTTAGCCGCAGTTGTTATGCACGCATCATCCCCGTGGACAAGAGCGCGGAGTTCTTCGGCTTTTACAACATGCTGGGTAAGTTCGCCGTGGTGCTGGGCCCGGTGATGATGGGGGTAGTGGGTCTGATCAGCGACAGCCCGCGCCTGGCACTGCTCTCCATCGTGGTGTTGTTTCTGGCGGGAGGTTGGTTGCTATCCCGGGTCGATCTCGATCAAGCCAGACGTAATTCGCGGTTATTGTAACCAGTCTAATAATGCGGCAAGATCGCCCTTCGGAATAATAAATAGATAGAGGACGGTTCTATGTCAACAAAAAAAATAGCTGTATTGTCGACGCTTGTAATTCCCTTTCTGATTAGTGCCTGCGATCCAACAGGTGACGATCCCATCAAGGAGACCAACAAACTGAGCGGTACCGTATCCGCCCCCGGTGGAGCTGTGGCCTTGCAGCAGAGCGGTTTCTGGTCGCAAATGGTTGCCGGCCTATTGGGTAAACAGGTGCGCGCCGATCTCACCGGGGTTCTGCCCGTTGGCTCCGATGTGGTGGTGGAGTTGATCGAGGTCGATGCCGACGGCAATCAGGTGGGTGATGTCATCGCCAGCGCCAAGACCGACGCCAGCGGCGGTTTTGTACTGGAGACCCCCAAGGAGCTGGTGGCCGGTCCCCAATATGTCATCCGTGCCGGTGACGCCACACAAAGCGTCGAGGCGCGCATGAGCAGTGACTCGCTGGTCAATGTCGATCCAGTGACCTCCGCCGCCAGCAGCCTGATCAAAGAGGCGACCGATAATCTGGGTAAGCTGAGCGTGAACGAAATCCTGGAGATCGTCGATGCGGTCAATGAGGCTGCACAGGCGGTGGATAATCCCGAGACCCTGGACGTCGCCGGTCTGATCAGTGCCGTCAAGGATGCCGCTCAGGCCAACGAAACCTCATCCCATGTACTCAATAGCGTGGTCAGCAGCGGCGAGATCTGCGGCACAGTGACAGACTCTACCGGGACTGCACTGGCCGGTGTACGCATCATTGCCCGCGATTACGGAGACTGGGTGACCCGCGCCCGCGCCCGCACCGGCAGCGATGGTAAATACTGCTTGAATGTACCGGTGGCCGGCGACACCGTTTATGGCGCAGTACACAAGGGTGATTATATTCTGGGTGCCTTGAACGACACCGACACATCTACCGCCGCCAGTGAGTGGTGGACCAATGGCGGTGGCGCCTACAGCCAGTTCGGCGCTGAGAAGATCAGTATTACCGTAGAGAGCGCCAGTGCCACCCGTGACTTTCAACTGGCAGCCGGTCAGCGTGTCAGTGGTAAGGTGACTGCCGGTACCGGTGGCAGCCTGAGTGAAGGGGCTGCGCTGGAGGGTGTGGCCGTTTTGTTGCGCAACTATAACGACTGGCGTCCCACCTTTGCGGTAGCCAGCAAGGCCGATGGCAGTTATCGCATCAACGTGTTATCGGGTAGTTATATGGTGGTGGCACGCAATAGCACGCGCCTGCCCTATGCCACACAGATCTATACAGGCAGTGCCGGTGGTACCCATAATCGTTATTTGTCCAAGCCAGTGACCGTTGCCAGTGCCGATGTCACTAATATCGATTTCGTAATGCAGCCCGGCAAGGTGATCACCGGTCAGGTGCTGGACGGCCCGAGTGGTAGTCCAGTAACCGGAATCCGTGTTCGCTTCGATCTCCTGAGTGGTGGTACCGCGGAAGTAGTACGTACCAATCGTCTGGGCAAATACCGCATGTGGGTCAATCCCACTGAAGACTACCGTGTGCGTTCGCGGGGGCAGACGAAGCAGGTGAACTTTGCCAGTGTTACCACAACCGACGGTAAGGGTACCAGCTTCAGTGCCAATCGTGTCGCTATCAATGGGACTTTAACCTACAACAGTTCCCCTGTAGTGCAGGCGGCTGTGTTGTTGCGCAATGAAACCGGCCACAACCTGATCAGTCAGGAACTAAGCGCTAGTGACGGAAGTTTTACTGTCTATGGTGTCTCCGGTTCCGCCTATAAATTACAACTTAAGATCAATGACAGCCAGGCTATCGGCTCGGTGNNCTATCACTTCAGGTTATACCGCCGTAACTGCCGGTACTGATAACAATTTGGCAGTCAGCTTACCTGCTGGCGTCGTCGTTTCCGGAACTGTGACTGTGAATGGTGTGGCAACCGGTAACTATTCAATTCAGGTATGTGATACGGACTGTGTATCGGGTGATGTCTTCATGACTTCCCGTAGCACCGGTGACGGCAGTTACACCTTAAGTTTGCCCAAAGCAAGTTTTGGCGCAGTGCAGGCTTGTGGTGTTGATGGTTGTACTACGGCCGCTGCGCTAGATCTGTCAGCGGCTGGCAGTAGTCATAATCTGGATTTTGCGATTACTTTTTAATCTTGAATGAAAAACCCCCGGCTGAGATCTCAGCCGGGGNNGATCAGGCCGGCCATGGGGATGAGTATCTTCAATTCACCAATTAGGGCAGTGGCCGATTCCGGTGCGGTTTCACCGGCGGCAACGAAGTGAATATCCTCCAGACGGGCCAGTGCGCCTAAATATCCACCGTGATTCTCCACGCGTTCCTGATCACGCTCGGTGTAGTTTTGCAACAACACCTTGAGCGGTTTGCCCGGGGCGATATTCATCTGACTGCGGATCTGGCGCACACCGTTGATGAAGCTCTTCACCCACTCCATCTCCTGCAAGGCCTGATGGAATATCTCCTCGGATTTGGCCTTGGGATACGGTTGCGACATGATGGTCATACCATTGATACCGGCCAGCGGGGCAACTTTCTGCCAGATCTCTTCGGTGATATAGGGCATGATGGGGTGGGCCAGGCGCAGCAGCCACTCCAGTACCGACACCATGGTGGCGCGCGTGGCACGCAGGCCGGCCTCGGTGGCCTCGGGGTCGTTGAGCATGGGTTTGGTGAATTCCAGATACCAGTCGCAGTACTCGTGCCAGCTGAATTCATAGATGGCCTGGGCCGCCAGGTCGAAGCGGTATTGGCCGATGGCCTCGGTGACGGCGATGGTGGTTTGTTGCAGTCGGGTGAAGATCCAGACGTCGGCCAGACTCAAATCCATCTGCCCGCCCTGGGCGCCGTTGTCGTGGCCTTCGCAGTTCATCAACACATAGCGTGCGGCATTCCACAACTTGTTGCAGAAGTTGCGATAACCCTCGACGCGATTTAAATCGAAATTGATATCGCGTCCGGTGGAGGCCAGCGAGGCGAAGGTGAAGCGCAGGGCGTCGGTACCGAAGGCGGGGATGCCGTCGGGGAACTCCTTGCGCGTGGCCTTCTCGATCTTCTGCGCCATCTGCGGTTGCATCATACCGCTGGTGCGTTTCTTCACCAGTGATTCCAGATCGATGCCGTCGATCAGGTCAATGGGGTCGAGCACGTTGCCCTTGGACTTGGACATCTTCTGGCCGTGGGCGTCACGCACCAGGCCGTGGATATAGATATCGCGGAAGGGGACCTGACCATCCATGAACTTCATGCCCATCATGACCATGCGCGCCACCCAAAAGAAGATGATGTCGAAGCCGGTGACCAGCACCGAGGTCGGGTAGAAGGTCTTCAGTTCCGGTGTCTGTCGCGGCCAGCCTAATGTGGAGAAGGGCCACAGGGCGGAGGAGAACCAGGTATCCANNTCGTAATAGGTGTTTTTCCAGTTGTCCGGGATAAAGCGGATGGTGCCGTCTTCCACCGCGCGTACGGCCGGTTCCGCCAGGGGGGCGACTTTCACATACCACTGGTCGGTGAGAAAGGGTTCGATGACAGCGCCGGAACGGTCACCGCGCGGCACCATCAGTTTGTGATCCTTGATCTCCGCCAGCAGGCCCTGGGTCTCCAGGTCGGCGACGACCTTCTTGCGCGCCTGGTAGCGATCCAGGCCGTGGAAACCGGCCGGGATTAGCTCGGCATCGGCGTGGTCCTGACCCAGGATGGCGGCGTCGATGGTGAAAATATTTACTAGGCCGCCGTGGGGCAGGGCGGCAATGGCGCTCTCGTCGCGGTGACGGGTCCAGACCCCATAGTCGTTGAAGTCATGGGCCGGGGTGATCTTGACGCAACCGGTACCGAATTCCGGGTCCACATAGTCGTCGGCGATGATAGGAATCAGGCGACCACTGAAGGGCAGGGTTACCTGTTGGCCGATGAGGTGTTTGTAACGCTCGTCGTCTGGGTGTACTGCTACCGCTGTATCGCCCAGCATGGTCTCGGGGCG
>DKAX01000197.1 GCA_002450975.1 Proteobacteria bacterium UBA6915 | reverse complement strand
TTTCGTTCCTGGATGGGGAAACGGGCCATCGATTATCGTCGTGAGTTTAATATCACGCCGGATATGGCCAACGGCACGGCGGTGAACGTGGTGACCATGGTATTTGGTAATATGGGGGATGATAGTGCCACGGGGGTTGGTTTTACCCGGAACCCCGGCACCGGCGAAAACACAATGTATGGCGAGTATTTGGTGAATGCACAAGGGGAAGATGTAGTAGCAGGAATCCGCACTCCCAAACCGGTACAGCAAATGGCTGAGGAAATGCCGGCGCTCTACCAACAACTCGTGGAGTTGCGCAACAAACTCGAAGTGCACTACAAGGAGGTACAAGATTACGAGTACACCATTGAGAAAGGCATACTCTATTGCCTGCAAACCCGCAATGGCAAGATGAATGCCCAGGCGCTGGTGCGCACCTCGGTGGAAATGGTGAGTGAAGGACTGATTACACGAGAACAAGCACTGTTACGGGTTGATCCGGAAGTGCTGGAGCAATTGTTACATCCCAGTCTCGATCCGAAGCAAGCAGCACAACCGGTGGCGCAAGGGCTGCCGGCGTCACCCGGGGCGGCCTCGGGCAAAGTTATGTTTGACGCGGATCGCGCGGAACTGGTGGGACGCACGGGTGATAAGGTAATCCTGGTACGGGAAGAAACCAAGCCCGAAGATATCCATGGCTTTTTCGCTTCCCAGGGGATCCTCACCAGCCGTGGTGGCAAGACCTCCCATGCCGCGGTAGTGGCGCGTGGAATGGGTAAACCCTGTGTGGCAGGAGCCGAAGGTATTGAAGTGGATACCAGCAAACGCCAGGCCCGGGTTGGCACGATGTTGCTGCATGAAGGTGATACCATCACTATTGATGGCGGCAATGGCAACGTCTATATCGGTGAAATTCCAACCGTACCACCCGAATTTTCGCAAGAACTAAAAACCCTGTTGCAATGGGCCGATGAGGTTGCTCGCCTTAAGGTGATGGCCAATGCGGATACGCCCGAAGCCGCGGCTCGCGCCGTCGAGTACGGGGCTATGGGGATTGGCTTGTGTCGTACGGAACGCATGTTTAACGCCCAGGAGCGCTTGCCGATTGTGGTCGACATGATTCTGGCCGCCACTCCGGATGAACGTAAGGAAGTGCTTGAGCGCTTGTTGCCGATTCAACGCGCAGACTTCAAGGCCTTGTTTCAGGTGATGGCCCCACGCCCGGTGACCATTCGGTTACTGGATCCCCCTATTCATGAATTCCTGCCCAGCGAGCGGCAACTCGAAATAGAACTGGAGCGCTTGAAACATTTACGCGATACGGTCAACGGAGTGGGCGATCTGATGGGAGCCTTGCAATTGTTACCGGGTGGAACTGCCAAAACCGTCACACCGCCGGCACCATTCGATGATAACGGTATCGAACTGATTGATGAGGCCATCGCCAAGAAAGAATTAATGTTACTCAAAGTCCGGGAGTTATTTGAAGTCAATCCTATGCTGGGACACCGTGGAGTACGCTTGGGGATCACCTATCCGGAGATTTATGCCATGCAGATTCGGGCGGTCCTGGAAGCGGCGGCAGAATGTGCCGAAGAAGGCATGGCCATCCACCCTGAAATCATGGTGCCCCAGGTGTGTACCGCGCAGGAACTGTTACGGGTCAAGGATAACGTGCTGGAGATCCAACGGGCGGTGGAACAGGAACATGGTGTTACCGTCGATTATAAGTTTGGCACCATGATCGAAGTGGTGCGTGCCTGTATGCGGGCGAGCAAGTTGGCGGAAGTGGCGGAATTCTTTTCCTTTGGCACCAATGATCTGACCCAGTCCACGTTTTCATTTTCCCGTGAAGATGCTGAGAACAAGTTTTTACCGTTTTATAATCAAAATCGGATCTTACAGGATAATCCCTTTGAAGTACTCGATGTTAAGGGCGTAGGGGAGTTAATGCATCTGGCGGTGGATTGGGGTCGCCAGACGAGAGCGGACCTGCAAGTAGGTATCTGTGGCGAACAAGGCGGCCACCCAGCGTCAATTCGCTTCTGTCATGATGCTAACTTGACCTATGTGTCCTGTTCACCACCCCGGGTACCCATCGCCCGCCTGGCCGCCGGACAGGCTGCGCTGCTGGCTTTAGACTAGCTAATCGATCAACATCCATGGTTTCGTAGCTTCTACACTCATACAGACTAATATCAAAGCAGTGGTCAGTTATATTTGACTACTCTCTCATTGACTGAGATTGGTGAATTTGTGATTACAGAAAATTGTCCGTTTTGCAGCCGATCTGAAGATGTTATAGCAAATGAAGTGGCACACGTACGCTATGACAAATACCCGGTAAGTGATGGCCATATGCTTATCATTCCTCATCGCCATGTCAGTAGTTATTTCGAACTAACAGCTGAAGAAAGAATCGCCATGTTTGAACTGCTTGAAGACGCCAAGCTGCTCCTGGATAGAGAAAGAAAGCCTGACGGCTATAATATTGGGATAAATGTCGGCGAAGCGGCCGGACAGACNNGATCCAAAAGGAGGAGTGCGTGGGGTAATACCAGCAAAGCAGAAATATTAATTATTGTCGGCAAATAATAAACGACTTATTCAGGACCAGCCCAGGGCTACCCATAATTCTGAGCATTATTGTTCTGTTCAGAAACACATAAAAAGTCGACCAGACAGGGTAGAAATAGGTAGTACCTGACCGGTTCGCCAATCCGGTCGTGGCACCACACCTTGCATTCGAGTCTTACACCTATTCAATTAGAAATTGCTTGAGCGGAGGAAAGCCGTTGAATTCGATG
>DKAX01000152.1:7638-7984 GCA_002450975.1 Proteobacteria bacterium UBA6915 | reverse complement strand
GCAGGCATCAGATCACCTTCAATGAAACGTTGGGCTCCTTCGCAATAGCCGTACCGATTCGCTATTTCGACACCCCTCAGGGTGGTGTCGCCATACTAGTCAATGCCGACGCGCTATTGCACCAGGCCATATCCGATAATGAATACGCCTACCAGCTGACCATCGGCAACCAGTGGCGCAGCAAACAAGGAGACATCCAGGGCAAACACCTGACCGGCGAGGCCACCCCCCCGGAACACAGCCTGCTCTTTCCCTTTATGGTCAGTCTGCGAGTCAGTATCTCCAATCAGGCGGTTCGTAAACCAGTCCTGGCCTCGCTCCTGGAAATGAGTTTGATTGGTATTGT
>DKAX01000152.1:0-7607 GCA_002450975.1 Proteobacteria bacterium UBA6915 | reverse complement strand
AGCCACGAATTGCGCACGCCACTGTCCTCCATTCATGGCGCCCTCAGTCTGGTGGTAAGCGGCGCCCTTAAGGAGGATCAAAATCAGATCGCCAGCCTGCTACGTATGGCGATGACCAACAGCGAGCGCCTGGGTAATCTGATCAATGACCTGCTCGATTTCCAAAAACTCTCGTCCGGTCAATTTATGCTCGCCCAAAGCGATTTCAATGTTGGAGAATTTATTGATCAGGCGATCGCCCATGCACAGGGGTTGTCCAATAAATATCAAGTTACGCTGGAGCATATCAATCCACCAGCGACGACTATCAATGCCTACGCCGATCCCCACCGCATGCGACAAGTCATCGATAACCTGATCTCCAATGCGATAAAATTCTCACCGAGCCAAGGGAGTGTGAAAATTTGGATGGAAACAGATGCGAATTGGATCCGAATCAATGTCCGAGACTACGGCAGTGGAATTCCAGAGCAATTCAAGGAACACATTTTCAGCAAATTCAGTCAGGCAGACGCATCTGATAAACGATCACAAACCGGTACCGGACTTGGTTTAAGTATCTGCAAAGGCATCATGGACGCGCACAAGGGAAAAATCGGCTACCAATCACTGCCGGATGGTGGAACCCTGTTCTGGATACAGTTCAGCAAATCAAAAAACAGCGTAAATAGCAAACAAGCTAACCACTCCCTGTCTTGAGTCTGCCTTAGCCGGCAGACATCTTGTCAGGTAACAGGGCTACAAAATCCAATGCCAAACCAACCCAGCTACTCAACTGCTCATCCGAAACGAAACCTTCAGGGGAAACGAATACAAAACCTTTGAAGGGTTTGCCGGTAAAATCCATTTTGCGCACGTGTTCCCTGGCCAGTGCCTGTGGCTGCACCTCGTGTCCGACACGCACCATCAGCTCATCCTTGACCACCCCCACGCACATATGGCCCCTGATTAAAAAGGCCAAACCTCCAAACATCCTTTTTTCACTGACGCCCTCAACTCCCTGCAACATCTCCCGCAATCGCTGTGCCAAGCCTTCATCGTAGGCCATCCCTATCTCCTTTACAGCTCCATTACCAATATAGAGATCCTGTAATACAGATACACCAACGAGAGATACGAAACAAGGGGTAAATTACCTAGAAATCTGCAAAAAAAACGGATCGGCAAAAAGCCGATCCGTTGATGTACATNNAAAATTTACTAGCGCAGATTGATCACATCCAGATCCTCGGCTTCCTTGATGCGTCCTTCATACCCCTTGGCCCGGATCAGGCTTTTTACCTGGCGCAGGTTCGGCTCGGTGATTGGGGTAATATGCGACAACAATACGGTGCCTACATTGGCCGCAGCCGCCACCTCGCCGATACGTGACGGTGTGGTATGCAGGCTGAAAAATACCGCATCATTGGGACCACTGGGCTGGTCATCCATGATGGCCGTATCATAGATCAACAGATCGGCATCACGTGATATCGTCACCATATTGCCACCGTTGGCCAAAGCAGTGCCGTTGGGCAATGTGCCCTGAGAACTGGTATCTCCCGAATAGACGATACTTTTACCCTTGTATTCAATGCGGAAAGCATTGGCCGGCACCGGACCGTGATTGACGCCGATAGCCTTAATCACCAAACCATCCTGATCGTAGAGCGTGCTGGTAGTGTCACTGGTCCAACCGGCTGGTACGTCATGTGGCTCGTATTTAAAAATACCGCCGCTGATAGCGCGTGCAAAGACATTCAGATAACGTTCAACACCCATATTCAAATCATAATGAGCATGCAGGTACTCCGAGGTGGCAGGATATTGGGCCACAGTAGGATCGGCCTGCAATACCGGCGGAAATTTCACGCCATTGGCACCGGGACCCCAGACATGGATGGGCGCGGTACGACCGGGTGGGAAGGTGCCATTGGCCAGATTGGCGCCACGGCTGTGGAAATAGACGGTTTTGATGATGGAGGAGAGATCGCCGGTGTGGTCGATATGCAGATGGCTTAACAAGACCAGGTCCAGATCTTTGACATTGACACCGCTTTCGGCCAACCGCTGGTAGGTACCGCCTCCGGCATCCATCAGAATGCGTGGCTGACCGTCAACAAAGATCAGATAGCCGGCACTGGCGCGACCACTGGCTGTCGCCATCGGTCCACCGGAACCAAGCACTAATACCGATAAATCGCCCCTAACCTTGTCTATCGCCAATTTATGATCGTCATCGGCAAATACCGGCAACACCAACAACTGACATATCAATAAAAATCCCACCGTTTTAAATTTCATCATCTACCCCCTATCATCTTTGAATTTTCACAGAAATTTCATTCTACCATCGACTCCAACATCGGATTCCACTCCTATTGTGCTCTGCCCCGCACTTTGCCATGAAAACTCCGCTTTTCACCCAGATTAAACGCCCGTAACCGAAAATTGTTTCAAACTGAACAGCATGTAATTAAAAACGATTAGCTATAGATAAATTTTTTATCCCGAACGGCAGCTGTCAGAATAGGCGGAATATTTGTATACTCGTAGCACTCCGAATATCCTGCGAGCGTGAAAGGGCCTGACATGAAATACCTGCCGTGGTTACTCATAGCAATTCTCTTCAATTTCTCCGGCTGTAGTAACGAGCAGGAAAAACAACGTGAGGCGCGCCTTGCGGCGGCAGCCAAGGTGGGTGACGCAGCAAAAGGTCAACAAATCGCCGCTACCTCCTGCGCCCTGTGCCACGGTGAAGACGGTGTACACGGCACGCCAGGCACACCCTTTTTGGCCGGCCAACAACCGGACTATATACGGGACACCCTACGCAGCTATATCAATGCCGACCGCAATGATCCCTCCATGCGCGAGGCTGTAACCGCCTTAAGCCTGGAAGATATGGGTGACGTAGCCGCCTACTACGCGAATTTGCACACCGACTGGCCGGGCGCCGGCAAACAAGCGAAGACCAAACCGGCAGCCAAGGGCAATAGCCAGGCAGGACAGGATAAGGCCAAAGTCTGTGGCTCCTGCCACGGTTATGATGGCAA
The DNA here is from genome assembly GCA_002450975.1 of Proteobacteria bacterium UBA6915. Taxonomy (GTDB): domain Bacteria; phylum Pseudomonadota; class Gammaproteobacteria; order UBA6915; family UBA6915; genus UBA6915. The sequence goes on along the minus strand of DKAX01000152.1, from coordinate 4,572 downwards.
CAGCAGCCAGCCGGAGATCCCCAACCTGGCCCTGCTGCAACCCAGCTACTTCATCAAGGCGTTGAATTACTACCTGGACGGCGACCGCATTGGCGCCGCCATCATGCGTCACTTTAAACAGACTCTGACTCGCCAGGATATGGACAACCTGGCCGCCTATTTTGCCGAACAAAAGCCGAGCGCAACCACCTTTACCGGCAACGGCAATGCCGGCAAGGGTGAAAAACTGGCAGATCAGCTCTGTGTTGGCTGTCACGGCAAGGAGGGCAATAGCTATCATCCCGATATCCCCAGTCTGGCCGGGCAAAGCGCCAATTATCTGAATAAGGCCTTGAATGCCTACGTCAGTCGTGAGCGCAAAGACCCGATGATGAACAGCATCGTCGACAAACTCACCCCAGAGGTCATTACCAATCTGGCCACCTATTACGCCACACGTAAACCTGAACAAACTCGGCCCAGCACTACAGTCTCTGTCAGCGCCGATTTCGCGCCAGTGGCCCAGGGCGAAAAAATCGCCGGTGCCTGCAATGGCTGCCACGGTGCCCGTGGCAACAGCCTGACCGGTGAGATCCCGCGCCTGACGGGACTGTCACCCCAATATCTGGTAGCCGCAATTAGTGCCTACCAAAAAGGTGGGCGTCCCCACGCCACCATGCAGCCGCTGGTCTCCCATCTCAATGCCTTGGATGTGGAAAAGCTTGCACTTTATTACGCCAGCCAGGCGCCCAGTCCGGATTCCGTACAAGGGCGGGGTAACGCGGCACAAGGGGAAAAAGCCGCGGACAGTTGCTTTGGCTGCCACGGTGCCAAGGGCGTGAGTGAGCAGGCATTGACTCCCAGCCTGGCAGGACAAAATGCCGATTATCTGATTGCGGCCATCCAGGCTTACGCCAAAGGCGAGCGCAATCACAAGGATATGCAGAACGCCGCCAAAGAGCTGGATAAACAGACCATTCTCAATCTGGCCAGCTACTTTGCCGCTCAAAAAGCGGAGCCGGTCAAGGTACGACAACCCGAAAGCCCGCAGCAGATTGTCGACCGCTGTAACCGTTGTCATGGCGAAACCGGCCATAGCTCCGATCCGCGTCACCCCCGTCTGGCCGGACAGAGTCAGGAGTACCTGGCCAAGGCCTTGACTGAATACCAGCAAGGCAAGCGTATCAATGTTCTTATGCAGGCCATGTCCGAGGTGTTGTGGCAAAACGAGATAGCCGCTGTCGCCGCCTACTACGCCAACCTACCCTAGCCAAAAGGCCAAGACCCGGCCTTTTGGCTATAATGGCCGGTTATGGAACTGGTAGACACCCATTGTCATCTCGATGTCAGTGATTTTGATGCTGATCGTGACATGATCATTACTAATTGCCGGCAATTAGGCGTCAATCACATCATCATCCCCGGTGTGGACGCTGCCGGTTGGCCTGGCTTGTTAGCGCTGTGCCGACAACCAGGCCTGTACCCCGCCCTGGGCCTGCATCCTATATATATAGAAACTCATCGGGAACAGGATCTGCACACCCTGGAGAGCCTGGTCAGCCAACACTCCCTGGTCGCCATCGGCGAGATCGGCCTGGACTACTTCGTCACCGATCTGGATCGCGCACAGCAGCAAACCCTGTTCGAAAAACAATTACTCATTGCCCGCGACGCCGGCCTGCCGGTGCTCTTACACGTGCGCAAGGCCCACGACGCCGTACTCGCCACATTGAAGCGCATCCCGGTACAGGGCGGCATCGCCCACGCCTTCAACGGTAGCCTGGAACAGGCGCAACGTTACGTGGATATGGGCTTTAAGCTGGGCTTTGGCGGCATGCTCACCTATGAACGCTCGCAGAAACTGCGTAAACTGGCAGCCCAGTTGCCACAAGAATCCCTGGTACTGGAGACCGATGCACCCGATATGACCGTGGCCCGTTTTCGCGGTCAGCGTAACAGTCCGGAGTACCTGCCCGACTGTCTGAACGCCCTGGCACAGATACGCGGCCAGGAGCCGGCAACAGTAGCGGCCTATACCACTGCCAATGCGCGTATGGTACTGATGATTTGATGACAAAGGTTTTATGACGTCCCAATCCCCCGATTACCAGCAACGTTTCGACAGTATCGGCCGGCTCTACGGCCAGGCGGCCCTGCCGGTGCTGCAATCCCTGCATATCTGTGTCATCGGCCTGGGTGGCGTCGGTTCCTGGGCGGTGGAATCCCTGGCGCGTACCGGCGTGGGACGACTGACTCTGATCGATTATGACGAAGTGGCTCTGAGCAACACCAACCGCCAACTGCACGCCTTGACCGACAATGCGGGCCGAAAAAAGAATCAGGTCATGGCCGAACGGGTCGCCCAGATCAATCCCGAATGCCAGTGCACCATCATCGATGATTTCCTCACCGAGACAACCATGGATGACTACCTGTCACCGCTACGCGGATATGACTATGTCATCGACGCCATCGACAGTATCAAATTCAAGGCGGCACTGATCTACTACTGCAAACGCAACAAGATCCCGGTCATCACCACCGGCGGCGCCGGTGGCCTGACAGATCCCGGCCATATTAAGATTGCCGACCTGAGCAAGACCCATAACGATCCCCTGGCGGCCAAGGTGCGTTCACGCCTGCGTCAGGAGTATGGCTTCAGTAAAAACACCAAGCGCAACTTCGGCGTGGAATGTGTCTTCTCCAGCCAGCAACAGCTCTATCCCAAGGCGGACGGCACCGTCAGCCATGAAAAACCCGGTATCCATGGCGTCTCACTGGATTGCCGTTTCGGTTACGGCTCGGCCACCTTCGTCACGGCAACATTCGGTTTTTTCGCCGCCGCACGCGCCCTGAACAAGATCCTGCACAAACGCCTGTCGGCCAAGGCCTGAGCCTGTCCCATGGCCGATATCCTGCTCACCACCCTCAACGCCCGTTACATCCACAGTTCCCTGGGGCTGCGTTATCTGCTCGCCAACTTGGGTGAGCTGCAGAACAAAACTCACATCCGTGAATTCACCATCGACCAACGTCCCATCGATGTGGCCGAAAAACTGCTGGCCGAGCGGCCGCGCATCATCGGCCTGGGGGTTTACATCTGGAATGTAGAGCAGTCACGCCAACTGGTGGAGATCGTGAAACAGGTGGCGCCCGAGGTCATCGTAATACTAGGCGGCCCGGAGGTGAGTTTTGAATGGCAGGCACAACCCTGGCTGCAACAGGCCGACTATGTCATCGGCGGCTATGCCGACCTGGCCTTCGCCCGATTGTGCCGCGATATTCTCGCAGGCACTACGCCAACAGAACGATTTCTATCCGCGCCTATGCCGCGCCTGGCCCAGCTTACCCTGCCCTATGACGGTTACAACGATGAGGACATCGCTCACCGCCTCATCTATGTGGAGGCCTCGCGCGGCTGCCCCTTCAAGTGCGAGTTCTGCCTCTCGGCACTGGACAAGACCGCCACCCCGTTCGAGCTGGATGCCTTCCTCAAATCCATGGAGGGGCTCTACCAACGCGGCCTGCGCCACTTCAAGTTCGTCGATCGCACCTTCAACCTCAAGGTCGACAACAGCCTGCGCATTCTCGAATTCTTTCTGGCCCGGCTGGACGATCGGCTCTTCCTCCACTTCGAACTGATCCCGGACCATCTGCCGGAGCGGCTCAAAGAGACGATACAGAAGTTCCCCCCCGGCACCCTGCAGTTCGAGATCGGCATCCAGAGCCTCAACCCCGAGGTGCAGCAGCGGATCAGCCGCAAGCAGGACAACGACAAGAGCGCGCACAACCTGCGCTGGCTGCGCGAGCAGAGCCATGCCCATATTCATGCGGATCTGATCATCGGCCTGCCCGGTGAGGATCTGGCCAGCTTTGCCAGCGGCTTTGACCGACTTTTTGCCATGCGTCCGCACGAGATCCAGGTGGGCATATTGAAGCGGCTGCGCGGCTCACCGATCATCCGCCACACCAATAAGTACGGCTTGCGTTTCAATCCGCTGCCCCCCTACGATATCCTTGCCACCCGAGATATCGACTTTGCCGAGATGCGCCGCCTCAACCGCTTCGCCCGCTACTGGGACCTGGTCGCCAACTCCGGGCGCTTTAAAGCCACATTGCCGCTGCTGCTTGGCGATGAGCCTTTTGATAATTTCATGCAGCTTAGCGACTGGCTCTACGATGAGACCGGGCAGACCGATAGCATCCAGTTGGTCAGACTCTTCAGACTTATTTTCACTGCGGCGGATGTTGCGCTCAATATCGATAAACAGGTGCTCGCTGAGAGACTGACACAGGACTTTGAGCGCTCGCCCTTAAAGGGGCGGCCGGATTTTTCCACCCGCGGTAAAATCGCCCCCAACACGACTGCGTTCAGCACACGTCAAACACGTCATGCCGAGGAGTAGCTAATGGGACGCTGGCGCCCCCCGCAACCGAAAAAATCGCCCTATATCACCGCCGATGGCTATGTGGTGCTGGAGCAGGAGCTGAAGGGGTTGTGGACACGCCGCGCCGATGTCACCAAGGCGCTCTCCGCCGCCGCCGCCGAGGGGGACCGCTCGGAGAACGCCGAGTACATCTACGGCAAGAAGC
>DKAX01000101.1:19650-20737 GCA_002450975.1 Proteobacteria bacterium UBA6915 | reverse complement strand
GTCGACATCGGTATGGCCGTGGCCGCCGATGGCGGTGGTCTGGTGGTACCGGTGCTGCGTCACTGTGAATCGCGTGACCTGGAAACACTGGCCAAGGATTGGGGCGGCCTGGTGGAGCGCGCGCGCAAGCGTCGCCTGTCGCCGGAAGAGTACGCCAACCCCACCNNCCCGGCACTGCGGCGATCCTGGCGATCTCCGCCGCCGGTGAGAACGGCATGCCGTGCACCATTACTGCCGACCATCGCGTGGTCAACGGTGCCGAGGTAGCGATGTACCTCAACACCTTGAAAGAGGCGATGGAGAATCCGGAAAGCTGGATGGGTCCGATCGGTCCCGCCATCCCCGAGGGCAACTGGGATTACGATGTCGTGATCATCGGTGGCGGCCCCGGCGGCGAGGATTGCGCACGTGACCTGGCCGAGCACGGTTTAAAGGTTGCCATGGTCAACGACGCCCCGTTCCCCGGTGGCGAGTGTCTGTGGCGTGGATGTATCCCTTCCAAGGCGTGGCGTGCCGCGGCCGATCGCATGCGTGACCGTGCCCACGACGACCACCTGGGTGTGGAAAACACCACCAAGCCCAAACTGAATTGGGCCAAGATGGAAAAGACCCGCAAGTGGGTGCTGGAAGAGCGCGGCAGGATGGCCCTCAACACCGATAAGGGTGTGAAGATCGATGTCATCCAGGGCTTCGCCGTCTTCGAAACCGATCACCGTGTGTTCATCGATCAATCCGGTAACAGCGACAATCCGCATGCACGTGCGCCCATGGGCAATGGCTCCAAGGGCAAGCAGGTGACCTTCGGTTGCGCAGTCATTGCCACCGGTGCTCCGCCGTTCGTGCCGCCGATCCCCGGCGCGCACGAGGGCGTGGAGTCGGGCGGCGTGTTGACCTCCGATACCGTATGGACTCTGACCGATGTACCGGCCAAGCTGGGTGTCATCGGTGGCGGTGCCATCGGTCTGGAAATGGCGCAGATCTTCCAGGACTTCGGCACCCAGGTCACCTTATTGGAAGGCAAGGACCGTATCCTTGCCGAGGTTGAACCCGAGATCGCCAAGGCGCTGACCGAGGTGTTGAACAACGA
>DKAX01000101.1:991-19635 GCA_002450975.1 Proteobacteria bacterium UBA6915 | reverse complement strand
CCGCACATTTTCGCGGTGGGTGATGTAATTGGTGGCTACATGCTGGCCCACACTGCCGGTCAACAGGGCCGCGTCGCCGCGCACACCATTTGCGGCGAGGACATGAAGTACGACGAGTCGAAAGACTCCGGCGTTATCTTCACCCGTCCCGAAGCGGCCTTCGTTGGATTGTCGTTGGATCAGGCCAAGGCTAAAGGCATCGACGCGGTGGAGGTTAAGGCCCCCATGAGCATCGACGCCAAGGCGATGATCACCAACGAGACCCACGGCATGATCAAGATCGTGGCGGACAAGAACACACACCGTATCGTCGGTGTGCACTACCTGGCCGACCACGCCGACACCTTGATCGGTGAAGGTGTGATGATGGTTGCCGGTGAAATGACCCTGGAGCAGGTTGCCCAGGCCATCCACCCGCACCCGACGCAGACCGAGCTATTTGGTGAACTGGCCAGACGTCTGCTGTCGCGTCTGCGGCGCAGTGCCAAAAAGAAGACCAAGGTCGCTTGATGTTACTCAAAAATCCCGCTTCGGCGGGATTTTTGTGTTGAGTGGGTCCAGATTTGTTTCGGGCTACGGGTTGCCGGTGGTAACAGTGTAAGTTTCACAGACATAGATCGGCAAAGTTGCTATTTTTTATCAACACATGTTTTTATGTCGTCTACATTCGAGGTATAGCTATGCAAATGATTAAATTTGGAAAGAAAGCAGTATCTTGGGTTACTTTATGGGCCTTTTTTGGCATGATCAGTCTGCCTGTGCAGGCCTCCATGGTAACCACTAGCCAATTGGTTCAGCAGGCTCAGGCTGGATTGGAAAAGGACAATATTCAAAATTTGTTGGCACGCGTTGAGTTGCGCGATCAGTTATCCGCAATGGGGATCAATGTTGTCGCTGCGGATTTGCGGGTTGCCCAGTTGACCAACGCCGAGGTGGCACAGTTGAATGCGCGCATTGACCAATTGCCGGCAGGTTCCGGTCCTCTGGAAATCATCCTGGTCGTCTTCATCTTGTTTGTGATTACCGATATGTTGGGTGCTACGGATATTTTTCCCTTCGTTAAACCGATATTCAAATAGCAGGGCGTGAAATCCCTTCTCAATGACGCCCGACGAAGGTCGGGCGTCATCTTTGTTTTCGCGATACTATTGAGTGCATGCGCCGCTACGCCACAAGCTGACCGCTTGCTTTCTGCTGGCCTGGATTTTCATCCGCGTCAATTTGAATTATACGAATATCCATTTTTTCCGCAAACCCAATACTTTTGCGGGCCGGCATCATTAGCTGCGATGTTGCGGGGGCAAGGGATCGATGTAACACCTGATGTACTGGCTGAGCGGGTGTATTTACCCGCGCGCCGAGGTAGCCTGCAATTGGAAATGGTGGCGGCAGCCCGTGGTTTTGGCATGCTGGCCTATCCGCTCGCCCCGGAGCTGAACGCAATTATGGCGGAGGTGCGCGCAGGTAATGCTGTTCTGGTTTTACAGAATCTGGCCTTCTCATGGAGACCACAGTGGCACTATGCGCTGGTGGTCGGATACGATTTGGATAATGCACAATTCGTTCTACGGTCTGGCACACAAAAACGTTTGTTGGAAACCATGCGCTTGTTCGAACGCACCTGGCAGCGTTCGGGTCATTGGGGGTATGTCATTGTGAAACCAGGCAAGATACCAGCAACAGCAGTGCCGGATGCTTACTTGTTTTCTTCCAACGCCCTTGGGGAGCTGGGTTTTAAGGGGGAGGCGCTAATCGCACTGCGGAGCGGTGCTGATCGTTGGCCGGAAAACTATTTAATACAAATGGCCGTGGGTAATGCCGAGTTTGACGCGGGTAGCTATATGAAGGCGTATACTGCGTTTTCAAGAGCTATTGCGGTCAATAAGGAAAATGCTGATGCGTGGAATAACTTGGCCTATGCCCTGGCATATATGGGATGCAGGCAGGAGTCGTCACAAGCGCTTCAGTGCGCTGTAAGCCTGCGCCCTGAGGACGACAATATTAGAAGTAGTGCTATAGAATTAAATCAGTTGACGGGTGACGTTGTCTGTCGACATACGTTGCCGACTTGTCCTTAATTTCTTTTAATTGGCGTCATTGACCGATACCAACAAGTCTTTTGTCTGGCTGGTATAGTTTGAACACGAGTTATCGTGTGTGCCAAAGAGTTGGTTGGTGAAAGCCAATTGGATAACGGTTTGTTGGGTTTTCATCGCATTTTATTGCGTGAAGCCTTGCTTGAAGAGTTGGTTAAAGCGTTAAGAACAGATAGTACGGGCTATATCGTCTGTTTGTTGTTTTGGTTGTTGTAGTGAGGCATTTCAATCCAAAAGGTTGAGCCTTGATTGACAACGCTCTTGACCCCAAGGGTGCCGTGCATCTGCTCGGCAAATCGCTTGCTAAGTGTCAAGCCTATACCGCTTCCCTCGATAGCCTCCGCGTCGACGCCAAGCCTCTCGAAGGGCTGAAATAGTTTTTCAATGTTTTCTCGGCTAATTCCTCGGCCAGTGTCTGTCACGGAAATTCGTGTTGGTTTATCGTCATCACCGGGTATGATCTCGATTGTTGCTGTTCCGTTTGTGCGGTTGTATTTGATGGCGTTGGTTATTAGGTTTATCATTATTTGTTTGATGCGGGTTTTGTCGGAAAAAATCCACGATTCTTTGAGTGTCGTGTCAAGCATAAGTGTAATGCGCTTTCTTGCGGCTACATGTTCAAGCATGTTCAGGCATTCTTTGGTTAAGTCTATGATTTCGACAGGTTCCAAATTGTATTTCATTTTTCCGGCTTCGATTCGTGAAATGTCCAGAATGTCGTTGATTAGGGTGAGCAGATGATTGCCGGCATTGATTATTTCGCTGATGTAAGTTTTATGTTCAGGGTTCTTTAGATCTTCCTGTTCTATCTGAATTAACTGAGTAAAGCCAAGAATGGCGTTCATGGGGGTGCGTAATTCATGGCTCATACGAGAAAGAAATTCACTTTTCGCCTGGCTGGCCATCAATGCTTTTTGTTTTTCTTGCTCGAGTTGTTGTGTGCGTAGATCTACGATTTCCTCAAGGTGAATTTTGTATTGTTGCAGGTCATGTTCAATCATTTTTTGTTCGCGCATGTCGGTAATGATTCCGGCAATGGCGAAAGGAATGCCGTGTGTATTGCGCAAAAGAAATATATTTTGGATAGTGGGTATCTCATAGTCAATAATTTTCTGGTTGATTTCTCCGACCCAATATCCCGTGCGATGAACCATTGGCAGAATTTTATCCTGTAAAATCTGTCTTTGAGGTGATGGGTACAGTTCAGCCAGTTGTTTTGGATGTCGGTTTTTCTCTGCTCGCTTAAGTAGCGACAGCAGGGCTGGGTTCAGGTAAATAATATCGGTGTTAAGTTCGGCAATATAAATCGCCTGGTTTGTATTCTGGGCAACGAGCTCAAATATGTGTGCAGCGTCGCGTGCGGATGCTAAATTATTTAACAGTGTTTTCCAGTTTTGAACGAGTAATCCGGGTTCGTCCAGGGACAGTGCGACCATTGAAGTAGTGCTGTCTTGTTCTGGATGGTCATAGGCTAATAGGGTTTGAGCAAAGGGAGACATGCTTTGACGAATGCTTTTAATGGCGATATAGGTGCTGACTGATGCTATAAAAACCAGTGAGCTCCATAGGACAACGGTTTCCAGTGTTAAATAGCCGGTGCGCTGGTAATAGTAAGAAAGCAAAAGCGTGTCAACCATAACAGGGGTTAGCGTACCCAGCAAAATAATTTTCGTGGACAATGTTGCTATTTTGGTATTGATGCCCATTGGACCAAAATACCTTCCGAAGGTGTCCATGAGCATATAGAACAAAGGTAATACTACGATAATCGCAACCGGAATAATGCTGAATAAACTGAAGAGGTAAAACTGTGTGTCAGTCTCCATGCCTAGAAAGTGACTAAAGGATAAGTTGGCGGAAATGACGCCCCCAGCGAAATTAAAGAATTCGCCGAGGAAAAATAATATGGGTATATGTCGAATATAACCGGGCAAATTTACCCGTAATTCCTCAGGTGAGGTATTTTGCAGTTTTGTCAGGGATTTTGACGTTAGGACAGTAGTAAAAATAATTACCAAGAAGAAATAGATCCCTGAATAGTATTTGAAAACCTGAAAAACCTCCGGGAACGGGTAAACACCGATGAAGACAACGATTATCGAACCAATAGACGGTGGAAGGGTGACTGCCAACAGGGTAAAAAGCCAGACTCGTTTCTTGAATTCGAGAAACGTCAATGGCTTGAGTGTTTGAACACTTATAGAATCCCAGGTTTTTCTCACAGCCTACCAATCTCTTGTTGTTTTTCGGTGACTAAAAACCCACGTTTTTCGAGTGTCTCTAGCCGTCTGCTTTTACTGCTCTACGCTATGGCGGCAATTTGCTGTTCAACTAAAAACTAATCAGCCAAAATCAGACGGATAAAGAGTGAAAAATTGCAAAATTATAATTTCTGAATTTATTGCGGGTAACAGGTCAAAAATAGAGTAGCGGGAGGAAATAATCTAGGGCCTGTTCACACTAATTCTACAGCCGCGTTGTGCCCCAAAAGTGGCTGAACGAGGCACGAGGAGAGAAGTTTGGTTGTTCCAAATGAGCGACGAGAAACGATGTGCAGCCAATTTTGGGACACAACCCGAAGGGACGGGACCATTTTTACATAGGGCGTTGTTGCGTCTCACTTATGTACGCCAGGTACACCGCGTTCGCCGCGCCTAGCCCTGTGTAAAAATGGCCGCCGTCGCGGTTGTAGAATTAGTGTGAACAGGCCCTAGGGAAATGGACTGGCGACCTGGATATGATTGCCCTGGATATAGTCTATACCGATTTCCAGCAATGTTTCCTGTATTTCACCACTGCTGACATATTCGGCGATAGTGCGTACGCCCATTATGCTGCCGATTTCATGAATCGAGGCAACCATGGCACGATCGACCGGATTGCTGACTATGTCGTTTATAAAGCTACCATCAATTTTTAAAAAATCGACAGGCAGATTTTTAAGGTAGTTGAATGAGCTCAGTCCGCTACCAAAATCATCCAGTGCGAACAGGCAGCCCTTTTCTTTTAATAAATGCATGAACCTAACGGCCTGGTCCAGATTGCTGATGGCGGCCGTTTCGGTGATCTCGAAACAGACGGAACCTTTGGGGAATGCGTGGCTGTCGATCTGTTCACTGACATATTGTGCGAAGACCGGGTCTGCCAGCGACTGTCCTGAAAGATTGATGGAGAAACGGACAAGGTTCTTGGTTGTCGCCAATGTTTCCTGTAGCTTGTTAAGGGCTTTGTTGACTACCCATCGATCCACCTGTGGCATCAAGTGGTATCGTTCCGCAGTAGGCAGAAAATGGTCCGGTTTTACAATCGCCCCCTGTTCGTCGCGCATACGCAAGAGTATTTCGCTGTGTAAGGTTTCTTCCCCTGATGATTCAAGGCGATTTTGTTTAATCATCTGCTGGTAAAGGACAAAGCCGTCCTGCTCCAGCGCATCGCGTAAATAATGCAGCCAAAAAGCATCTCCCTGGCGTTGAATGACCGCCAGATCATCCGAGCGTGCAACATGAACCCGGTTGCGTCCGGTATTTTTCGCCTGGTAACAGGCTGCGTCGGCCATGGCAATGACGTCTTTTAATTCGCCACTGCTGGCATCGATGGGTAACAACCCGATGCTTATTCCGACGGTAAATATGCGATCGTTCCAGGTGAAGCGGAACTCTTTCATCGATTGCACCAGCTTATTGGCAATGCTAAGAGCGGTGTCCTGGTTGCAATCGACAAGGATCAGGCCGAATTCATCGCCTCCGAGGCGCGCCAGGATATCCGTATTGCGCAGGTTCGCCTTGAGGTGCTGCGCCACCTGAGTGAGCAACTGATCGCCGGCAAGGTGTCCGCAACTGTCATTGACGATCTTGAATTGATCGAGGTCCATGAAGCATACGCAGTGCCTCTGCTGTTTTTGGTGTGCCGACTGAAGGACATATTTTAATTGCATGTCGAATTCATAGCGGTTGTACAAGCCTGTCAACGCATCGTGACGTGCCTGATGGGAGAGGTTTTTGGCCAGTTCGCGTAATGTGGTTACGTCGTGAAATACCAGGACTGAACCCTGGTTGGCGTTATCGGAATCGATAATGGCAGAAATCCTCAGCTCTACTGAATAGAGGTCACCATTTTTATGATTTCGCAGTGTTAAATTGTCTAACATGGGGGAGGGGTCATGCATTGACCTCTGTCGATAGGGCAGGGAGTCGATTGTTTGTGTGCCTATCAATGAGAAAACGTCGCTCAGTTTTTTGCCAATGGCCGTTTGTGCCGGCCAACCGGTCATGTTTTCTGCAATCGGGTTAATGAATTGTATAGTGTTGTCCGTATCAGTGATGATGACGCCATCGCCGATAGATTCCAGCGTCACGCGCGCAAGTTCGTTGGCTCGATTGAGTCTCTGTTGTGATTCTTGCCAGCGGTTTTGCATGAGGTGATGATGTAAGGCCGTGGCTACTTCATGGGAAAGTCCCTGCATGATCGCCTTTTCCCGGTCGGTATATCGGCGGTCATTGTGGTTGCAGGCGAGCAATACACCAATAACCTTGTTGGCGCTGATCAGAGGCGCTGCCAGTGTGGCGCGCGGTTGAAATTTTTCCAATATGGCGGGATTGACGCGGGGGTCAGTGCGACTGTCCTCAATGGCTATCAATTGACCTGATTTAAATACCCAGACGGCCAACGAAGTTTGGTCCAAGGGAATCTGAAAATGGCCNNAGGGGGCGCCGGTCATACAGATTCCATTGAGACGATAGTGTTCGGGTTCGTGCAGCATGATAAACACTGTGTCACTGAGCAAGGCCTGTTCGGCCAGTTTGACAATGTTGTCCAGTATTTCACCCAGCGGGATATTGGGACCGCTGCTGCGAAGTATGCGATTGCGCAGTTCGAGTATCTGAGTATCCAGATCGATCTGTTGTAACAGATCGTGGTAGCGGTTGGTTAACAGGCCCAATTCATCGGTTGAATGACCCGTCAGACTTTTTGTCGTGCCGTCTTGTCGTTCGTTTCGTGACAGAACATACGTTTGTAGTGGCGCTATGGACTGACCGGTACTGCGGATGAAAAGCAGGCTGCCGGCGATGGCCAGTAATTCCAGGAACAGCCAGACACCGAAGGCTTCGGCGGTAAAATATCCGGTGCGTGACCAGTAGTATTGAACCAACATGGTATCTATAAGTAAGGGCATCAATGCGCCGATCAGGAAAATCTTGCTATTGATGGACAGGATAGGCTTGGTCAGTTTGATGTCACCTACGGCATGGCCAAACAGGTCGAAGATGCGGAAAAAAATGGGCAGTCCCACCAGAATAGAGACAATCAAGGCGACCAAATGGATACGAAACCAATCAGTAGGGGTTGACTCCACACCGGCGTACCAGTGGGCACTGAGCATTACGGTGCTTGGGGCTATCAGCAGGTAGATCAGAAAACCGGTCCAAAAATGGAGCGGAAATCGTCGCAGGGTATGCACCGCCTGGCGTGCATTCTCCTCGTTGGCCTGACGCAGATAATTTTTTATCGGTTTGACCAGATGGCAATAATAGGCCAGTGAACCCAGTAGGGAAAACACCACAAACAGGGGTTCCAGCGGGTGGCTGAGTATGACGGCCATCTGTTCCAGGGTGAACATATTGATATAAATCAGAAACGACAGACCGAAAATTGCCGGGATGGTCCAGCATAGGAATATCAGACGTCGGAATCGACGTGAGAAAATCTGTAAATCCTGGCGGGCGACAGAGGGTAAATTAGTCATTGTATTTACGACGGAAATAAAGCCTGTATAGCTGTGTATTCTGACGGATGTTTGGCCATCTGTCCTCCCCCCTTCGGGCAATTTAAGGTTTCCTGCCGACCAGGGCGTCATCCGTAGTGCCGCCTGCCTGAGTCTGCTAATATGCCGCCTGCGCGTGAGTGGCGCGGATTAAACCTTACTATCACACGGGATATAGCAATGTCAGAGGTCAAGAAAGTAGTGCTCGCTTATTCGGGCGGTTTGGATACTTCCATTATTCTCAAGTGGTTACAAGATATTTATGGCTGTGAGGTGGTGACTTTTACCGCCGATATTGGTCAGGGCGAAGAGGTGGAGCCGGCGCGCGCCAAGGCAAAGGCCATGGGTGTGAAGCAGATTTATATTGACGATCTGACCGAAGAGTTCGCCCGCGATTTCGTATTCCCCATGTTTCGCGCCAATACCTTGTATGAAGGTGAATACTTGCTTGGGACCTCTATTGCCCGCCCCCTGATCGCCAAGCGCCTTGTTGAGATCGCCCGCGAGACCGGCGCCGATGCCATCTCTCACGGCGCTACCGGCAAGGGTAACGATCAGGTGCGTTTTGAACTGGGTGCCTATGCCTTGATGCCCGATGTGCGCGTCATCGCCCCGTGGCGCGAATGGGATCTGACCTCCCGTGAAAAGCTGATGGCCTACGCCGAGCAGCACAATATCCCGGTGGACTTCAAAAAACAGGGCAAGAAATCACCCTATTCCATGGACGCCAATCTGTTGCATATCTCCTACGAAGGCGGTGTGCTGGAAGACCCCTGGGCGGAGCCGGAAGAGGACATGTGGCGCTGGAGCGTCTCTCCCGAGAAGGCTCCTGACAAGCCCACCTACCTGGAGTTCACCTACCGCGCCGGGGATATCATTGCCATCAATGGCAAACCCATGTCGCCCGCCGAGGTGATGCGTTTCCTGAATAAGGTCGCAGGCGAGAACGGCATCGGTCGCGCCGATATCGTTGAGAACCGCTATGTGGGCATGAAGTCGCGTGGAGCTTACGAGACGCCTGCAGGCACCGTCATGCTCAAGGCCCATCGCGCCATCGAATCCATCACCCTGGACCGCGAAGTGGCTCATTTGAAAGATGAGTTGATGCCCCGTTACGCCAGCCTGATCTACAACGGCTATTGGTGGTCGCCGGAGCGGCGCATGATGCAGACCATGATCGATGCCTCGCAGGAGACGGTCAATGGTGAGGTGCGCATCAAGCTCTATAAGGGCAATGTCAGTGTGGTCGGCCGCAAGTCCGACAGCGACAGCCTGTTCGATGCCAATATTGCTACCTTTGAGGATGATGCCGGTGCCTACAATCAGGCCGACGCTGCCGGTTTTATCAAGCTTAACGCCTTGCGCATGCGTATTGCAGCCAAGCGCCGTCATCGTTAATCAGGAGGAACGGCATGCGTATTCTGCACACCATGATTCGTGTCGGTGACCTGGATCGCTCGATACGCTTTTATACCGAGGTGCTCGGCATGAAACTGCTGCGCCAGAAGGATTACCCCGATGGCGAGTTCACCCTGGCCTTTTTGGGTTACGGCGACGAGTCGGAAAACACCGTGATCGAGCTGACCTATAACTACGGTGTGGAGAAATACGAGATGGGCACGGCCTTTGGCCATATCGCCCTGGAGGTGGATGATGTCTACCGGGCGGCAGATGAGATCAAGCGGCGCGGCGGTAAAATCCTGCGCGAGGCCGGTCCCATGAATGCCGGTACGACCATCATCGCCTTTGTTGCCGATCCCGATGGCTATCAGATCGAATTGATCGGCGCAAAGGGATAAAAACAGGGGCCTGACGGCCCCTGAGTTTTTTCCGTCCTACAAGGCCGCCGGTATGACCCGTAGTCGGAAGTTGGCTCCCAGTTCAGTCTTATCGCCAAGTACGTGCAAATGCAGTTTTCTGTCTCCGACGACAAATGTGCATTCCTGAGTCTGGTCATTGGGCAACAGCTCCCTTTGGCATAGGGGACTTTCCTGTTGCTCATCCAACAATTCAACCAGATATATATCGACTTGATCATTTGGACTGAAGTTCTCTGCGTTGACTAGTAACTGATAGGTTGTGCCGGGGTTAAGGTTTTGAAAGGTATAAACGCTGCTCGTGACGCCGACGCTGGCCTTGTGGTCGATTTGGTTATTGGATGCCGTTAGCGCATAGGGTTGTTTATGACTACCCTGCGGTCCAGGTCCACTGTTTACGGTTAATTGATAGTCACTGCCTAGCCATTGCCGCGCAGCGTGCCCTTGTACTGCAATGTGTACTTCCAGTTCCTCAACATTGTCAAAACGACAGAATCGGTCTTTTGTCGCCAATGCCGCCCCACGGTCCTGACAGATAGGGATCTGAAATTCATCATCCCGGTAGGCTGCAAGAATGGTGTGGTCCTTAGCCTGATTCAATTTCACGCCGATAGCGTGTTTGGCAGGCAGTGTGACGCGATAATGACTTTGGCCAACATTGACCTGTCCCACCACAGTCTTGTTGAGTGCGAGTTGAATCGCTGAACCCAGACCTTCTGCCTCGAAGGCTGGCTCGGTCCCGAGGGTTTCCAATTTGATCTGAATATCTTGTTGGTCTCCGATATCGGCTAGCAGCCAGAGTTTATCGTCGGCCGTGCGGAAATCACATTGTCCGGAGGTGTTGTTGCTACAGGCAATATTGAGGAATTGATCCTGGAATACCTTGATGGAGCCAGCACTCGATAGCGACAATCGGTAGCGGGCGTTGGGTGTCAGATCGTTGATTTGTATATAGGTACAGCGGGCGCCGAGCAGGCGGCCATTGGCCAGTTGATTGGCGCTATAGGGCAGTGGTGCGGCGCGGGTGCCAATAGTACCGTTTTGTATATTATCGAGGATGACCGGCACATAGGTGGCGGTAAATCCTCGGTTGTTCTGATAGCCATAGGCGGTATTACTGTTATCCGCTTCGATCAGCAACCACTCTCTTTTATAACAATATTGTTGAGTGCCTAGATTGGTGAGTGTAACCAGACGGGGTTGAAACCAGTCGGTGCTGGCAATATTCAGGCGACTATGATCGATCTGGTAATTGCTGTTGGCGAATGGTGTCAGGCCAAGCGATACCGGCGACAACGGCTGGTGTGGCAGACTCACGAGCAATTCGGCCGGAGTTCCATCCAAAACAACCTGACTAGTCGACAATTGGATACCGGCTGTATCGTCGTCCCAGACGGTCAACGACAGATCTTCCGGATCGTATTCGTGAAAGCGCTTATCTTCGCTGCTGGCCGGGTCCACAATAAGTTGTGCTTCGACCGGACCGTCGGTAAGGTCGTTGTCTACAGGGTGTATGGTGACTGTTTGTGCCTGTGACCAATTCTCCTTGTCGAAAATCAATTCGTAGGGTGACACACTCATCTTTTTAGTATTGGAACTCTGTACCGTAATATGCACAGGTTTGTTTGGTCGATAGTTGCTGGTGATATCGACCTTGAGTGTCCCGCCGTACTCGTAAAGAGTGTTTTTGCCGTTCGTCTGCAACGTGAACAGAGGTTCCGTCAGGGGTTGTACATCGTCCTGTTCTGCTTCCATGCCTTCACCGCAGGCGCCTGCAAGCAGTGAAAAGAACAGCGGGAAAAAGAGCGTTTTGTATTTTACACGCGGGACAATCTGAAAACTAATCAAGGGCATTGGCTGAAGTACCTGCTGTGGGCCAAGGGAATGAGATGGTGAACGTTGATCACATCTGCTGTTAGCGCCGACTCAGCTTAAATCAGTTTGCGCAGACAGGCCAGATAGAGTTGCTCGTCTGGTTGTGTGCCATTACGTTGCGCCTGCCACAGCATTTCGCCCAGGCAATCCATCATGCGATGCTCGGCGTCATGCTCCGATCCGGTAATGCGTTGAACTTGTTGAAAAAGATTCCGGATCCCACTAGGGCGATCGGTATTGACCTGTTCACGTATGGCGAGATGCATGCCCATGTGCAAGAAGGGATTGGTTTCGCCGCCATCAGGAATATAGTCTTTGTCTAACTTATCCGGGTCACCACTAAACAGTGCCTGGTATTCCGGGTGTAAGGCGATGACGTCAGCAACCTGGTGCTCCAGGGGTTGCATGACTTGTTTGGCCTGCCGTTTTTGCCAGGCGTCGTGATAAAAGCGTCTGAGTTCCTCGCGTGATTGACCGAACAGCATGGGGTCACTCCTTCGTTTTGTCTTTAAAAGCGCACAAATCCTCGATACGGCAGGAGCCGCAACGGGGTTTGCGCGCAATGCACGTGTAGCGTCCATGCAGGATTAACCAATGGTGGGCATCCTGCTTGAACTCCGTCGGTACCCGGCGCAGCAATTGTTTTTCCACCTCCAGTGGCGTCTTGCCCTTGGCCAGGCCGGTGCGGTTGGAGACACGAAAAATATGGGTGTCTACCGCAATGGTGGGGTGGCCGAAGGCCGTGTTCAAAACCACATTGGCGGTTTTACGACCCACGCCGGGCAGAGCCTCGAGCGCTTCCCGGTCGTCAGGTACTTCGCCACCATGGTGTTCCACCAGAATACGACAGGTCTCGATAATGTTTTTCGCCTTGTTGTTAAAGAGACCAATGGTCTTGATGTATTTTTTCAGTCCGGTCAGCCCCAGTGCCAGGATGGCCGCCGGTGTGTTGGCCTTTTGGAACAAGGGGCCGGTTGCCTTGTTGACGCCAACATCGGTGGATTGGGCGGACAGAATGACAGCGATCAACAGCTCGAAGGGAGTTTGGTAGTTGAGCTCCGTTGTTGGTTTGGGATTGTCCGCGCGCAGGCGGGAAAATATCTCGCTACGTTTTTGTGGGTTCATGGGGCCACAGTGAAACCAGGATTTTGGTGAAGGGCGATTATAGGGGAAAACATGTTTTTTTTCAGGCGGGATTTTGTTGCCTAACAGGTGGCGTTTGCTTTGAGTATGCTGGCGATAACGAGGTGGTGTCATAAAATCGGCTGGAACACAGCAAATTTGTACACAGTTGGGTTTTAGGGAAATAGCAATCGCCAAATGTCTGACTGATTCGCTATGTAGCTACGCAAACACTATAAAAATAACGTAACTATCTGTTATTTCTGGTGATAATGGTTTGTTCAAATTTTGTTCATTTTAACAGACCGGTAATAACAGTGCCGGCTCACCGTCGTTGCCCACGAAGTGTTCACAGAGTTATCCACAGATTCTGTGCATAAGCGTCATCTTTTTGAAATAACAAGGAGTTAACGGCGGACGCCCAGCAGGGGTTGCTATATAGGGAAAATTTGTAGCGATAACGGAACAACGTAGAAATGGATACAAAATTCTAATATTAAATTTATTTTCAGGCCCGATTCAGACCATTAAATTGTTTTGTTCTCGCTGTATTTAGATATATTTTTTATGGCGTTTAATGCTGCCACTTTAAAGAAATATTCAGTAATGAATTGAAATATAAGTTAAAAATATAGGCGTTGTGGTTGTTAATGTCTGTCGGCGTGTTTTGGAGACCAATTAAAATTGGAAAAATAGCGACTTTTCGTTGATTTATGCCAATTTTGCCAACTAATCCATTTTTTGTCCCGGTACAGGACGTTTTTCGAGTAGCTCCACAGATTAATTTAGCTAGGAAGGGCAGGCGGTAACATGGAGGCTGTTGCCTTGTCAAGCGTTTCCAAGGTTTGGTTTTGAAGTTTATGCACAGCCCGATAGACAGTGTGGCGCGGAAGTGCCGTCTTTTTGTCGGAACTATCGCAAGTCATTGAAAAAAATCGTAACACATTGTTTATAAAAGAATGTTTAGGTGTGGTGGAAATTTAAACAATCTAACAGCAGTCTAAGGGTGGCGGGGTCTGTGGCTTAATTCCCCCATTTCGTTCACAGAGTTATCCACAGATATTGTGAATAAAGCCTCCCATATGGCTCACATTGTTCCTCCCCCATGTTTAGCGTTGAATCTGCTAAAGTGGCGTCCATGGTTGAAAAAGCTCTCTTTGTTCGCGTCGCCGTCCCTTCGCCATTACGTCGCCTGTTCGACTATCGCGTACCACCCAATTTCCCAGCCCTGGTGCCCGGAATGCGTGTGCGCCTACCCTTTGGCCGGGGTGATGTCGTGGGGGTGGTTGTTGCACTGAGCGATCACACGGAGGTAGCGCCAGGCAAGCTGCGTTCGGTTTCGGCCTGCCTGGATAGCGCCCCCGTACTGACACCCGAGCTTATGGAGTTACTGACCTGGAGCGCACGTTACTACCACCATCCACCGGGAGAGGTATTTGCTGCCGCACTGCCAGTTTTACTGCGTCAGGGGCGAGCGGCGGAGTTGCCGCAGATTTCCACCTGGCGTCTGACACTGACGGGGATGGATGCTGACGAGTCGGAACTGGTCAGGGCGCCGCGCCAACGTGACTTGATGCAGTTGTTGCGGAAGTATGATGCCTTGAGCCGCGAGCAGCTCGACGAACATCTTGGCCAATGGCGTGAGCCTATGGCGCGTCTGATGGCCCGTGGCTGGGTGGAGGTACAACATCAGGATCAGACAACGGTTTGTGCCGAACCCTCTTCACCGGGTGGACTGGACCTGAATCCCCATCAACAAGCGGCCGTAGGGGCTGTGGCCGATAGCTGGGGTCACTTTCAGACCTTTTTACTAGAGGGCGTCACCGGCAGTGGGAAGACAGAGGTCTATCTCAGCCTGGTGGAGCGGGTGCTGGCACGTGGCGAGCAGGTTCTGGTTTTGGTACCGGAGATAGGCCTGACTCCCCAGTTGGTACAGCGGTTTCGCGATCGCCTGTCGGTTCCGGTGGCGGTATTGCACTCTGGTCTGAATGACCAGGAGCGCTTGAACCATTGGTTACAGGCCGGGCGTGGAGAGGTGGGCGTGGTGATTGGTACCCGCTCGGCGGTGTTTACGCCCTTGTTGCGACCGGGTTTTATCATTCTGGACGAGGAGCACGACCCTTCATTCAAACAACAGGAGGGATTTCGTTATTCGGCACGAGACGTGGCGGTACGTCGGGCACAATTGTTGTCTATCCCCGTGCTGATGGGCTCGGCCACTCCCTCTCTGGAGAGTTTGTATAACGTTCAGCAGGGGCGCTATCAGGTTTTGCACCTGCCGGAACGGGCGGGCGGGGCGCAGCGGCCGTATATCCAGGTATTGGATGTGCGCAATCAGCCTATGGATGAGAGCCTGTCGCGGCCTCTAATCAAGACGATCGATGGCCATTTGCAGCAGGATGGGCAGGTTTTACTGTTCCTCAACCGGCGTGGCTTTGCACCGACCTGGTTGTGCCATGGCTGCGGCTGGGTGGCGCAATGCCCCCGTTGTGACGCCCATTTGGTACTACACGAAAAGCGTCAACGTCTGCGTTGCCACCATTGCGATACGGATATTCCTCTGATTCGCCACTGTCCACAGTGTCAGGGGGAGGAGTTTCGGCCTATCGGTCACGGTACTGAGCGGGTGGAGCAGGCAGTGCAGAATCGGTTTCCCCACGTTGCGTCCGACCGCATCGATCGTGATACCACACGCCGCAAGCAAGCCCTGCAGCAGCGTCTCGATCAGGTTCACAGTGGCCAGACCCGGATCCTGATTGGTACCCAGATGTTGGCCAAGGGTCACCACTTTCCCGATGTCACCCTGGTCGCATTATTGAACGTAGACCATGGTTTCTACAGCAGCGATTTTCGCGCTGCCGAACGTATGGCCCAGCTGGTGGTGCAGGTGGCGGGGCGTGCCGGGCGCGGGGACAGACCAGGTCGGGTCTTGGTGCAGACCCACCATCCTGACCATCCGTTGCTACAGTTATTGATCACCCAAGGCTATGGTGCCTTTGCCAGACAGGCCTTGCTGGAGCGTCAGGCGGCACAGCTGCCACCCTACAGTTACCTGGCCCTGATACGCGCCGAGGCTACCGACAGGGATCAGCCCATGACCTTTCTAAAGGAGGCCGCGGAGTTGAGTTCCCGTTTCAATGGCGGCCGAGTCATGGTGATGGGGCCGGTAACGGCTTCCATGGAGAAGCGCGCCGGCCGTTACCGCGCCCAGCTTTTGTTGCAGGCCGATGATCGCCCAAGCCTTCATAAGTTACTGGCTCCATGGATAATAGCGCTGGAGGGATTGAAGTCGGCACGGCGTGTGCGCTGGTCCATCGACGTCGATCCGGTGGAGGTTTTTTAGTCACCGGTTATAACCCGTTCCAACTGGCCATTGTTGTCTGAGGGACAAGCAGGGATAATACGCGGCTTATGTCAGGCAACCCGGTTAATCCATGAAAGCACATATCACCCAGTTACTCAGCCAGGCTATCCAGTCTTTGATCAATGCCGGTGAGCTGCCCGAGCAGTCAGCCGGACAGATTCATTTGGAACGTACCCGCGATACCAGTCACGGTGACTTCGCCTGCAATATCGCCATGGCCCTGGCCAAGGCGGCGCGCCGCAAGCCGCGCGACCTGGCCGAGGCCATTGTCAAAAACCTGCCCGCCAGCGAACTGGTGTCCAAGGTGGAGATTGCCGGTCCGGGATTTATCAATTTTTTCATGGGGCCGCGCGCCTTCCACAGTGTGGTGGAACAGGCTGTGCGCGAGGGTGAAAGGTTCGGTCATAGTCTGGTGGGTGGCGGCAAGCGGGTGCAGGTTGAGTATGTCTCGGCCAATCCAACCGGTCCGCTGCACGTGGGGCATGGTCGCGGTGCCGCCTATGGCGCGGTTGTGTCCGACTTGTTGCAGGCCTGCGGCTTTCAGGTCCATCGCGAGTATTACGTCAACGATGCCGGCCGGCAGATGGATATTCTGGCCACCAGCGTCTGGCTGCGGTATCTGGAGTTATGCGGTGAGAAGTTCAAGTTTCCTTCCAACGGTTATAAAGGCGACTACGTGTTCGATATCGCCGCCACCTTGCATCGCAATCACGGCGACGATTTTCGTCATTCTGCCGCCGAGGTAATGAAGGATGTTCCCCCGGACGCGGCACCCGACGGCAGCGGTGACAAAGAGGAGCATATCGATGCCCTGATCGAACGCGCTAAGCAGTTGTTGTCAGCGGTGGATTACCGCACCGTTTTCGACGCTGGCCTGGACAGCATCCTGGAGGATATCCGCCTGGACCTGGAGGCCTTTGGTGTTACCTATGACCGCTGGTTCTCCGAGCGCTCCCTGACCGATGATGGTGAGGTGGACAAGGCCATTGCCGTATTGAAGCAGTCGGGCAAGCTGTATGAAAAAGAGGGTGCCTGGTGGTTCCGTTCAACCGACTACGGCGACGAGAAGGATCGTGTCGTGGTGCGCGACAACGGCCTCAAGACCTATTTCGCCTCGGATATCGCCTATCACCTGAATAAATACGAGCGCGGTTTCGATCAGATCGTCAATATCTGGGGTGCCGATCACCACGGCTATATCCCGCGCGTCAAGGCATCCATCGAGGCTATGGGGCGCGACCCCCAACGCCTGACCGTCTTATTGGTGCAGTTCGCCATACTCTATCGCGGCGGTGAGAAGGTGCAGATGTCGACCCGTTCCGGCGAATTTGTCACCCTGCGCGAGCTGCGCGACGAAGTCGGTTCCGATGCGGCGCGCTTCTTCTATGTCATGCGCAAGAGCGAACAGCATCTGGATTTCGATCTGGACCTGGCCAAGTCCCAGAGTAATGACAATCCCATGTATTACATTCAGTATGCCCACGCCCGTGTCTGCAGCGTGCTGCGTCAGCTGACGGAGAAGGGCATGCGCTACGACCAGTCGATGGGATTGGCCAGTTTGAGCCTGCTGACCGAGTCCCACGAGCAGGCCTTATTGGTCAATCTCTCCCGTTTCGGTGAGACTATTGAGGCGGCGGCCCTGGGCTACGAGCCCCATGTGCTGGTGCACTACCTGCGTGATCTGGCCAACGACTTCCATACCTATTACAACGCCCACCAGTTCCTGGTCGGCGACGAGGCCTTGCGCAATGCCCGTCTGGCCCTGATCCAGGCTGCGCGTCAGGCCCTGGCCAATGGCTTGCGCCTGCTGGGTGTATCTGCACCGGAGAGCATGTAGGCCGATGGCCAAAGACTATAAAAACGTCAGTTCCGCCAGGGCGCCGGCGCGCAAATCGGCCCCCGGCTGGGTCTGGTTGCTGGTGGGATTGATGGTCGGCCTGTTCGTCGCCTTTCTGGTCTATCTGCGTGACCGGGCACCGGATAAGGATATTGCCGCCATCAATGCTGAGTTACACAAACGCGTGGAGCAGACGGTAGACAAGGCCTCCGCCAAAAAAGGGGATGGCACCGACAATAAGGCCGCCGACAAGGCCTCCGACGAGCCCGGCAAGCCCCGTTTCGATTTCTACTCCATCCTGCCGGAGTTGGAGGTGGTCATCCCCGATCTGGACATTCTGGACAAGTCGGGCAAGAAATCATCGTCAACTTCAACGCCGGNNGACACCTGGCACCGGGTTCGGGTCGGGCCCTACCAGGACTTGGCGGAATTGAACAAGATGCGTCAGCGTCTGCAGGAGCATCGCATCGAATCAATGTTGTTGCGTATCAACACCTGAGTGGTGATGTCACGTAACTGTAACAACCCTGGGTTACTGTTACCGCGATATGACATTGAGGAATAGACCGTTGTGAGTAATCGCATATTGATCATCGATGACGAGGCGCCGATCCGGGAGATGGTGGTATTTGCCCTCGAGCGGCAGGGCTTTCAGGTGAGCGAGGCGGCCGACACCCGCCAGGCCATGCAACAAATAGAAACGCAGATGCCCGAGTTGTTGTTGCTCGACTGGATGTTGCCGGGTATCAGTGGTGTGGAATTTCTGCGTCGT
>DKAX01000101.1:0-917 GCA_002450975.1 Proteobacteria bacterium UBA6915 | reverse complement strand
CCCAGCTGCTGGACCACGTCTGGGGCGAAAACGTCTATGTAGAGGAGCGCACCGTCGATGTGCATATTCGCCGCTTGCGCAAGGCCCTGGCCCCCAGTGGGCACGACAACCTGGTACAGACTGTACGCGGTTCCGGCTACCGCTTTTCCCTTAAGGTATAACCAACTCCGGAGTCTCTGTGTATAACCCCTGGCCCCAAGTCATCTGGACCTTGATCGGTCTGCTTACGGCCTCCGGTCTGGTCGGGTTGGTGTTTGGTTATCCCTTTCTGTTTATGTTGTTTGCCACCCTGGCTTACCTGGCCTGGCACCTGAAGAACCTCTCCCGACTGGAACATTGGTTGCGCTCCCCGGCCACCTCCTATGAACCGCCTGATGGCGCCGGTATTTGGGGCGAGGTGTTTCATCGTATCTATTTGATGCAACAACGTAATCGCGCGCGCAAGCGCCGCCTGGCCGCAATCATCAGTCGATTTCAGGAGAGTACCTCGGCCATGACTGATGCCATGCTGGTATTGCGTGAGAACAATGAGATCGAGTGGTTCAATAAAGCTGCCACGCGTTTGATGGGCATGCAACCGGGCAAGGACACCGGCCAGCGTATCGATAATCTGATCCGTAATCCGCGCTTTGCCGCCTATCTGCTGACGGGAGACTATGAAGATGGGCTGGAGATGCCGTCACCCATTGATGAAGAGATGATCCTCTTTATCAACATAGTGCCCTATGGCGATACCCAGCGTCTATTGTCAGCGCGTGATATCACCCGTGTACATCTGTTGGAACAGACCCGGCGCGACTTCGTCGCCAATGTCTCCCACGAATTGCGTACGCCATTGACCGTGTTGAACGGTTATGTCGAAACGCTGCGTGGTGAGGTGGATGATGAAATTTCCCCCTGGCGGCGCTCATTGGACA
>DKAX01000153.1 GCA_002450975.1 Proteobacteria bacterium UBA6915 | reverse complement strand
GCTGGAGCGCACCCTGGGGGTGCCTATCTTTCAGGAGCAGGTCATGCAGTTGGCCATAGTCGCCGCCGGTTTCACGCCAGGTGAAGCCGATCAGCTGCGTCGCTCTATGGCCGCCTGGAAACGCAAGGGCGGTTTGGAGCCCTTCGAGCAGCGCCTGATCCAGGGCATGCAAGAGCGTGGTTATTCTCTTGAATTCGCTCAACAGGTATTCCAGCAGATTCTGGGTTTCGGTGAGTACGGTTTCCCTGAATCCCACTCCGCCAGTTTTGCCCTGCTGGCCTATGCCTCCGCCTGGCTTAAGTGTCATGAGCCAGCGGCCTTTACCTGTGCCCTGCTTAACAGCCTGCCCATGGGCTTTTATGGCCCGGCCCAGCTGATCCAGGATGCCCGCCGCCATGGCGTAGAGGTTCTGCCAGTAGACGTCCGTTTCAGCGATTGGCCTTCTACCCTGGAACCGGACAATGCACCGCAACCTGCCCTGCGCCTGGGGCTACAACGCATCAAAGGCCTTTCCGAAGCAGCCGCCTTACGATTGCTGGAGGCCAGGCAAAAGGCCCCTTTTCAGCATGTTGATGACCTGGCCCGACGCGCCGGCTTGCAACGGGGCGATCTGGAGGTACTGGCCGCCGCCGATGCCTTGAAGGGGCTGGCCGGTCACCGCCATCAGGCGCGCTGGCTGGCGTTGGGCCAGGAAAAACCGTTACCCCTTTTTCGCCAGATACACCAGCAGGAGTCCCTGCCCCTGCTACCGCCACCCAGTGAAGGAGAAGAACTGGTGGCTGACTACAGCGCTCTTGGCCTGACACTTGGCCGCCATCCCCTGGCATTGCTGCGTCCTTCGTTGCAAAAATACCGCCTGACCTTGGCCGCAAATCTGCCCGCTCTGTCCCATGGCCGTTTTACTCGGGCCGCGGGGCTGGTCATTAACCGGCAACGACCCGGCACCAGCAGTGGTGTGATCTTTATGACCCTGGAGGATGAAACCGGTCACATCAATGTGGTGATCTGGCGCGACCTGGCGGAACGCGCCCGGCGCGTGGTCTTGACTGCGCGTCTTTTACTGGTCACGGGGGTTCTGGAACGCGAGGGCGGCGTGCATCATTTGATCGCCGGTCGCCTGCAGGATCTCACACACCTCTTGGGTAATATCACCACCAAATCAAGGGACTTCCACTGAATCGGAATTCGGCCACTCCTTATCTCGGACCTAGGACACATTCGAATTGCGCAAGTCCGCAATGATCTCACAAAAAAGATGTTCCTATCGATGAAACATCCGATATTGAAGTTACAGAAAACTTACTTTTAGTGGATGGATTGAAATGAGCCTAGCAGCAGAAAAAACCGACCCGCATGCACATGCCCTAAGCAGCTTGAAAAAACAATATCTGTTTTACGGTCTGGATGACGCCGACTACGACAATATCCTCACCATCAGCAGCCTGCGTGATCTCCAGGCTGGTGAGGTTCTGTTTAAGGAAGGCGATGGATCGTTTGGCATGTATATCTTATTAACTGGCGACATCCGTCTTAAAACAGAGAAAGATGGTGAAATACATGCAGTTCAACCGGGTGAAATCTTCGGTGAAATGGGCGCTATTGCCCACATCCGTCGTACCGCCAGTGCCATCGTACGCCGTCCTTCACTTTTAATGCAGTTCAACCATTCACAGTTGATGGAGTTGTTGAATCGCTATCCGCATATCGGTTTCAAGGTGATGAGCAATATCTGCACTGTGTTGATCAAACGTCTGGTAAAATAAACATAATAAAAAAAGGCGGTGAGTTTCCCCACCGCCTTTTCTATTTGTTCTAACCTAAGTTGAAACCATGCACCCACTCCCCGACAGCATTACTGGCAAAAATCACTGCCCCGGTAGTCAGCACATGTTCCATGCTGACCTTGAATGGAGATTTACCCTGCCTGCGTGCCAGTTGGTAGCTGACCAATACAATAATCAACAAGCCCCAGGCGATGCTGGTGAGGATGGCCTGCTCCCAAGGCAGGAGCAAAATGGGGATTAAAAATGAGAGCGCGGTAAAAAACTTTATAACAAAAGTTACTAGGGTGACTATCCAAACCTCGCGGTCACTGTAAATTGCCGAGGATTCCTGCGAGACATGCAGGCCAAGCGCATCTGACAGGCCGTCTGCCAGGGCAATAGTGACAATTCCGCCAACTACAGCCCCAAGAGATTCAGTACCGGCATGCAAGCCAACAATCAACCCCAGTGTTGTAATAACCCCGGACACCAAACCAAAGCTGGTGCCGACTATAACGGAACGTATGCTCATGGAAAAATGATAACGATTTAATCAGCAAAACGCCACGTCAGGCATTTTGTTGCTTCAGTGTGGATAGCTCGTTTTTGACCTTGGCGAGTTCTTCGCTGGTATTGCGTAAACGATGGGCCAATATCTCGGAAAGCAGACGGTAAAAGACGGAATAGAACAGAGGGCTCTCGGTAGGGCTCAAGCGGTCGAGAAATGAGGCATCCACTGCCAGACAACTGGTATCAATAAGGGCCTCGACCGATGCTGAACGCGCTTCGCCATCGATAATGCCCATCTCGCCAAAGGTATCCCCTACACGCCGCAAGCGTGCGACTTCGCTGCCCTTCTTTTTGATCACTACTTCACCATCGATCATGATATAAATCCAACAGTCGTATGATCCTTCTGGGGTGATGACTTCGCCGGCACCATAGATGCGGATTTTGCTCATCTTGAGCATTTCCACCAGATAACGTTTATCCAGAGATTGCAAAAAGGGCAATTTCTGAAGCTTGTCCAGAATCTGCTCATTGCCGGTTAAGTAGGCTGTTTCACGCATCGTTAGGATTTCAGTTCAATAACCACGCTATTAACTCTTTTTTATATCCCAATCCTTTGTAGGCCAAAGCCGGTTCGGACATGGAATCTATAGCAGAAATCAACAGGTTACGTCGTTTTGTATCCTGTTTGATTTGTGCAAGATCGTAAAAATAGGTACGAATCGTAAATAAAATGGCCTGGCTAGCGGAAAATCCCCAAACAGACTGTCTCTCTACACGTAAAAAGACCTTGGGGTGGTCCCTGTCAAAACTCCTGCCTCGCCAGACTGTATCGGCAATCCCCAGCGGGGCTACAGGGTGATGATTCAATCGGCTGTCGGTACTAATACCCCAGGCGAAACGGACATATGGCCCCTTATTGATAATGGCATTAAAAATCTGTGATGACTGTTGATTAATACGTCCCATCCCCGGCACGGGTTCATGAATATCCAGAAAAGGCCTGCCCACCTTGGCGGAGGCTGCCCAATGGTTGGGAAAACAAAGATGAATGGCGCTCAGATTGTCACCTGCCGGGGTTAACTCCGTGATCGCCAGATCTTCCTGAACCTGACAAGCCAGAGCATCGATGGCATCGTGGTATGCGGGTTGCGAATCGGATTTTGACGTAGCAGTTTCAACGGAGGACAGATAAAGATCTTTGTCAAAAACCAGTGTCTCTCCACTATCACTACAGGCCAGGCGCGCCTCGGTCTTTCCAGCCTGCAACAGGTGAAAACGTTCCGGATGTTCATGTAATAACCGGTTTATAACAAAGGCGGTGACTTCATAACGAGCCTGATCCGATAATCTATCCAGGCAATAGTATTTTTCCAGTGCCTCCTGACGCGCACATAGTTTTTGCCGGCGATATTGGGATTGGTGGCTGTCAAACTGAAAAAGCTGCCCGTCCGCTGGACCATTTCCAAGATCCTGACCCCATTGACGAAAGCCGGGAGTTACCTCGTAGATACCTTTATGGATGGGAAAATAATCGGCTACATTCTGACCGTGGAGATTTAACTCCTCCAACAGACACTCATTCACCAGTGATGATGACTCGGACATACAGCTGATTTCACATTTGTTTATCCGAGTATAGCAAGCCAATTAGCCAGTCGCTTCATCGCCGGCGCCAGCGGTGAAAAACCTTCAGCAGTTTCATCGCAGCTTCAGGGGTGTGGGCCTTGCGCCAATTCCCGGCGACATATTTATTCGCCTCACTCCAGGTGGGATAGATATGGATCGTAGCTAGAATCTTATTTAAACCGATGCCATGGCGCATGGCCAGGACAAACTCACTCAGCAGCTCGGCGCCGTGATGTCCAATTATGGTCACACCGAGAATTTTATCCTTGCCGGGTTTGGTCAGTACCTTGATCAGACCATAGGCCTCACCATCGGCGATCGCTCGATCCAGGTCATCGATGCCATAGGTGGTCAGTTCATAGGCAATGCCTTGCTCACGCGCCTCCTGCTCGTTCAAGCCAACACGGGCGACCTCAGGATCAGTAAACGTTGCCCAGGGAATGACCGAATAGTCGACCTTAAAGCGTTTAAGACCGCGAAACAGGGCGTTCACCGTAGCATACCAGGCTTGGTGGGAGGCAGTATGGGTGAACTGGAATGGCCCGGCCACATCGCCACAGGCGTAGATATTGGGATAATTGGTCTGCATAAAGGCATTGACGCGAACCGTTTTGTCGACGGCCACCGGTGTAGGTAAATCCTCCAGACCGAAACCGTGCACATTGGCCTTACGACCGACGGCAATTAACAAGGTGTCAAACGCTATAGCAACTTCCCCACTGCTGTTTCTGCATACCAGGTGCTGCTCTCCATTAACAATATCTAGCCGCAGGGCACGGTGTTGCATATGCAGGTCAATGCCCTCTTCGACAAGACGTGACATGATCATATCGCTAATATCGCTATCTTCTCGCGCGAGGATGCGCTCGCCACCATCCACCAGAGATACCCGACTGCCAAAACGCGCAAAACACTGTGCCAGCTCACAACCGATAGGGCCGCCACCCAACACCAGTAGTCGACGGGGAAGTTCGCGCAGCTGCCAGATCGTATCCGAGGTGAAATATTTTACCTGTGCCAAACCGGGCAGATCAGGAACCAATGGACTGGCACCGGTGGCAATGATGATATTACGTGTAGTCAATATCTGATCGCCCACCTGGACTTGATAGGGAGACAGCACGCGCGCCTCACCCTGCAGGCACTCTACCCCCAAACGGGTGTAGCGTTCCACGGAATCGTGCGGTTCAATGCGTTCAATGACGCTCTGCACCCGTTGCATAACATCAGCAAAATCAAATTCCGCACTCGCCGATCTGAAACCGTATTCTTGAGCACGCCGCTGTTGCGCCAAAAAACGCGCGCTGCTAATCAGCGCCTTCGATGGGACACAACCGGTGTTGAGACAATCCCCACCCATGCGATGTTTTTCAATCAAGGTAACCCTTGCCTTGACGGCTGCGGCAATGTAAGCGGAAACCAGTCCCGCCGATCCGGCGCCGATCACCACCAGATTTCGGTCAAAACGTTTTGGCTTGCGATAACGCCGCATCAACCGCCAGTTCAGGAAACATTGTACAAGCATTACATGAGTTCCTGATGGTGGTGCAGATTGACCAAACTGGCATGTGCGAAGGGGTACTCCTGGTATCGACCGGAGACCTTTTTAAGTAAATTACTAATTTGCGTGAGATACTTGTCTTTGAGTTGCTTGTCCGTCAAGACCGATTGCAACAAGACCACGGCAGCAGCCGGTACCTCAGCGTCTTTCCAGGCATCGCTGTCATTCCCCGGTACGGGCAGACGATCACGATTACCACTAAAACCATCCTTGACGAGGAAACGTGACCAAGCCCGAGCTACCAGTTGATGGCTTAATTGCACCGATGACCGATCGGAGGCTACCCGGCCCCAGGTTGACATACCTGCCACCACATAGGCATAGTCCTCCAGCGTGCCCTGACCATAGTGCTTGCCTTCTACAATACTCTTTGCTAATTCACCATTCTTATCTATAAATTTGCTGCGCAAAAACCGTGACAACTCCTCGGCCACACGACGATAGTTGGCGGCTTGCGGCAGTGTTGTCGTCGACGCCAGCGCATACGCCCGCAAGGTCAGGCCGTTCCATCCTGCGATAAGTTTCTTGTCTATCGGTAGCGACCGGTCGTGACGCCTGGCCGCCAATTTTGAGTATATCGCCGCCAATCCCGGTGATTGTGGACGCTGCAATCGCGTGGGCAGATATCCGAACTCAAACGAAGATGGACTGTCAAGTCGCCATAGACCACGAATTTGGTTCAATTCCTCCGTTTGCAAAATAGCCCGCAGTTCCTCCACCTTCCATAAATAGAAACCGCCTTCCTTCCCTTCGCCGTCCAAGGCAGACAGGCTGGCAAAAAAACCGCCACTCTTATCGCGCATCTCACGGATTAGAAAATTCAAGGTATCAGCGGCAACTTCCAGGTATTCTGTTTTATGTAACACGTTACCTGCACGCAAATAGAGTTCAGCCAACTGTACATTGTCATACAACATTTTTTCAAAATGGGGAGTATTCCATGTGGGATCTACCGTGTAGCGAAAAAAACCGCCGCCTAAATGGTCGCGCAAATTGCTTTCATGCATGCGGTCAAGTGTAAGAATCAGAAAATCTCTCTGCGTGACATCAGCCTCGTTGGATTCAATCAGAGTCAATAGGGTGGAAAGTTGCGCCACCATGGGAAATTTACTCTGTTGGCCAAATCCACCACCGACCTCATCCGCCTGTTGCACAACGCTCTCGACAAAAAGCCTGTGCATGGCTCTCAAATCCAACGGCTCGACTACCAATTCAGTGGCACCGCTCCACTGTGCCGCGGACTCCTTGGCCAGATTCGAAATTTTCGCTTTGTCTGTTCGCCATTGATCCGCAATACGTGTCAACAAGCTGATAAATTGATCCCTCGGAAAATAGACGCCGCCGATAAAAGGGAAACCCTCCGGCGTAACAAACACATTCAATGGCCAGCCAGCATGGCCACGATAGCGGGAGACGAATTCGATCAATTGCGCATCCAATTCCGGATTTAGCTCTCGATCGACCTTCACCGCTATAAAGTGCTTGTTGAGCAGCGATGCCACAGTAGGGTCCTGAAAACTCTCCCTATGCATGACATGGCACCAGTGACAGGAAAAATAGCCAATAGAGACAAAAAGAATCTTATTGGATTGTTGTGCTTGCTCCAGCAAGTGCGCACTCCAGGGTTGCCACTCGATGGAATCCTGACCATGCAGTGCCAGATAAGGAGAGGGATGGTCACGCAAGGCATTGTCGGCCCACAACGACGATGGCAGAACCAGGCACAGCAGACAAATCAGCAATAATCTATTCATTTGGACTATCTCACACCATGCATCAATTTATGTAACAACGGAGCGACCAACAAAAGAAGCAAGCCAGCCCCCAGTGAACTACCCACCAAAAACCAATATAAAGGGATAGAGCTATGACTTAACAAGGTTTCCAAACTACCCGCCAGGTAATTGGCCACAGCCATAGCGGCGAACCAGGCACCCATGATTACAGATACCAGACGCATAGGTGCCAGTTTTGTTACCAGTGAAAGACCAATGGGCGACAAACACAGCTCACCAACAGTATGTAACAAGTAGACAGATGCCAGCCACATGGGACTGACCTTGCCATTTTCTCCAGCTATTTCATTCGCCATGGCCAATACCACAAAACCCAGTCCGAGTATTATCATGCCAATGGCCTGTTTTTGTACCGCGGACAATTTTAATCCACCCTGCTCCAGGCGCGGCCACATCAAAGAAAAGAGTGGCGCAAGCAGTAGTATCAACAAGGGATTCAGTGATTGAAAATAACTGGCAGGCATTTCCCAGCCAACCATAGTCCGATCAGTCTGATTAAAGGCAAACAGGTTCATGGTCCCTCCGGCTTGTTCAAATCCCATCCAGAAAAAAATGACAAACAAGGCCAGTATTGCGAGGGCAAATATTCGATGTTTTTCGATTGTGGAAAAGGCTTGTCGCCTCTCCCCTCCATGCCTTTTGTACATTGCCCCCAGGAATAAAGTAATCGCAACAATCGCTAATAATAACGGTGACGATGACCCAATCACATGATAAAAAGGTGGTCCCAGATAAGTGACAAGAAAAACCAGCAATGCAGTTATAACAATAACACGTGCGACCAATCCCCACTCTGGCCTTGTTTTATCCCCGTTTCCTTGCGGGCGACCTCGAGCAAACGTAAAGACAGCCGAACCAATGAGCATCCCCACCCCGGCAGCAGCAAATCCATAGTGCCAGCCTAACTTTTCCCCCAGAGTTCCGCATACCAGCGGGGAGAAAAATGCCCCTAAATTGATCCCCATGTAGAAAAGTGTAAAACCGCTATCACGGCGGTTATCGTTCTCTTCATAGAGTTTACCGACCAACGTTGAAATATTAGGCTTGAAGAAACCATTACCGGCAATCAAAAGGCCTAATGCCGGATAAAGCATGGCCGGGATTGCCATGGCAAAATGGCCCATGGCCATCAGCACCGCTCCGATCATCACACTGGCGCGCCCCCCAAGCCAGCGGTCCGCCAAATAACCTCCGACGATTGGTGTGATGTATACCAGTGCCGTATATACAGCATAAACATGCAAGGCTTGTTCGCGTGGAAACTGCTGAGCGTTTACGAGATAGAGCACCAGCAATGCCCGCATACCGTAGTAACTGAAGCGCTCCCACATTTCGGTAAAAAACAATGTGGATAGGCCGTGCGGGTGATGCCTAAAAATCACCATAATACTCCCCGGATTGATCTTATGATTGTTGTGACGTCAAAGTCGAGCATAGCAAAACCCGCTCCCCTTTCCGATGGGGGAACGGTGTTTGTCGAAAATGAAGTTGACGGGGAATTAGATGAGCCGGTAAAACAGCAGGAACGTCCCGGCTCTGGTGGTAGGAAAATTTAACTCAAATTCGTTTATAGGCTGCCCACGTTGGTCGGTCCTTTTTGCAGCATGGCATTCACCCGCGCAATCCCCTGTTCGATTGGTTCAAGCAGGACGCGCTGGTACATACGCACGGTCACACTGTCTTGCAGCTCTTTGTATAAGTTCAGTGCACTATTCAGGTCGCCAGACTCTTCGGTCAATCTAGCCTGTATCAGGGCACGTGTATCGCGTTCGAACTTTTGTGAGTCTTGTTCTTTTAAATCAAAAGGTTGGCTAAGCCATTTGAAGTTTTCCAGCAATTTTTGCGGCGCCATTTGTGACAACAAAGTCTTTCCTGAGGCCCGGCTTACGCCATCCACACGCACCAGCGGTCGGAATAGATCCAGCAGACGCAACTGCATAGATTCATTGAGGTTTTCGCTGTGTAGACGCATATCATCGGCAACCAAGAGGGCCTGGACCTGATTTTCAAAACGTTCCGCTTCCAACAGCAAGGAAAACTGTAGCCCACGTACGTATGGTTTCAAATCTTCATCACCATTTAGGGCCTTTTGAAAGTGGGTTTGCGCCTTAATGGTTGCGCCTTCGGCGTATGCCTGTTGGTTACGTGGGCTGGATATCCAAAATGCCCACATGGCATGCGCATACACATTTGAGGGATCTTTTTCCAAACTGAGCTGAAACAACTCATCGATGTCGTCGCTTTGCCCCCCACGCTGGGAGCGCAGTACCCTAATCCATGCCAAGTGTGCCAATGCGCTGGCAGCTGCTTCGGACTCCTTACTTGCTGCGCTACGATACAAGGCTGGAGAAATCTCTGCCGACAGTTGTTCCAGATCACGGTAATCACCACCTTCCTCACGCAACCAACGCATGGCGATTAACGCCTGCTTTTCCCTAACCGGCCTGGAGTCAGGTTGCAGATTGATGGCCTCTGCCACGCTATCCCATGCCGCCCCAAATTCTCCATTTTGCACCTGCAGTTCAGCAGCACTCAGTAGATCATTGACTATATCGGCGCGGTCCGTCTGGGTTTGCGCGAGTGAACTGAAATAGAGGGAAACTGAAAGTAACGTCAGTATCAGCAATACCGCACCAATGCCTTTGGTAATTTGCCCCAGCACTTGAATGCGTTCATCTAGTTGGTTGGCCTGGCAATGGGGACAACGTCTGGCCTGTACATGGACCACTTCAAAACAGGCCACGCAACGCTTGCCAACCAGCTTTTTCTCCGATACCTGGTAGTTTTCATCGACCTGATTGCCGTTCATCGTGCTTCCCCTTGTTCACTATTTTTATAATCCGTTAGGTTAACAAATTAACTTTTTTTGTCAGGACAAATGTCTTTTAATTGCGATGTGGTCCTCAAATTTGCCCCTATTACTAATCACTACACATGCCTGCTTCTTTGTAATGTCTTTAAAAGGACACAAACCACCACTGATTGGCGCCGAAGGTCATATAAATCCTTTTTTAATACTGTTCAATAGGATAGCAATGAAACCTGCTGTTGCTTGTGCAACAGAAAACCATAAAATTTTCCCTGCTTAATAATAGCTGTACACTATATGCACAACATTACGCTTTCTGGAACTTAATTGACTCAGCGCATCTTCGTTTATGGCACGCTTCGCTCCGGCGAGGAAAATCACCACTACCTCGTTGGCGCGCGTAAACTCGGGGAACATATGACATTACCTCGTTTCACCCTTTGGGATTTTGGTCGTTATCCGGGGGCAACGTCCCATGGCATGACATCCATCATCGGAGAGGTCTATCAAATCAACAAAAAGCTGCTGGTTCAGTTGGATCTATTGGAAGAATTTCCACTTGTATACGATCGATTACTTATCCCAACTCCCTGGGGCAAGGCGTGGATGTACCTTCTGAAAATTCCACACGGCGGGAAACGGATAATCAGCGGAGACTGGGGCCTGCGTAGATCAACTTTTGTTCGCCTTTAATTTGGCCATTTTTTGCGCATCAATATGCCAGTCGTAGGCACAGTCCACATGCATGCGTACGGCGACAACCCCGGCCAGACCATCCTCTATCATGGTTGTATTGGGCGTGCGATTGTCAAACCGATGATGAGGTTGGCGCATCCACAAGGCTCCGGCACTGGCGTTGCAAGGGTTGGAGGTACGCAATGCATCGGCGATACCCAATAGGTGTTCGACACGCTCGTTAACCTCCGGGGAGTCCGGCAATGGCGTACCGTTGCGGTACTGAGTCAGATGGCGAGGTTTAGTGCTTTCAGGAAGTGCCAGGATTGCGATCTTCTCTTCGTCACCCAAGCCCCATTCGCTGAGCAGGCGAATCATGAATTTAGCCAGTTCGCCTCTCTCTTCTTCAGTCATGCGGCATTCCTTCTAGACACCAAACTTCAAATACCGGCCACAGACTACCACAATGTAATACCGGTTAAACCACACAATTTATCGGCGGGCAACCAACTTCTCTATAGTTAACCCTTGTACCAGAATGGAAAACACCACGACACAATACGTTATCACCAAAATCGTGTCCCGCTCGCTACCGGCGGGAAGTGACAGGGCCAAAGCCACGGATATACCCCCACGCAGACCTCCCCAGGTCATGATTTTGACCACATTGGGAGTAAAAGCCCGGTAACGACGCATGACGATGATCAAACCGCCGACGCTGAGGAAACGTGCCAGCAACGTTATCGGAATGATTAACAATGCCGCGTAGAAATGGCTCCAGGCAAAACTCAGTACCAAAATCTCTATGCCGATCAAAACGAACAACAACGCATTCAGTATCTCGTCAATCAACTCCCAAAAAGTATCCAGATGCTCACGCGTTTTATCCGACATGGCCAAGCGTCTACCTCGGTTGCCAATCATCAGCCCTGCCATCACCATGGCTATGGGACCAGAGACGTGGATGGCATTGGCCAGGGCATATCCCCCCATAACCAACGCCAGGGTGATCAATACTTCTACCTGGTAATTATCAACTTGGCGTAACAGAGAAAATGCCAGGTAGCCTATCAACAAACCATATACAGCACCGCCAACCGCCTCTTCCACAAACAACACGACCACACTGCCGAACGTGGTTTCTTGGCCCCCCGTAGCAATACCCAACAGGACTAAAAACACCACAACGCCAACACCATCGTTGAAGAGTGATTCGCCGGCAATCTTGGTTGCCAGACTCTTAGGGGCATTTGCAGTCTTGAGTATGCCCATGACAGCGATTGGATCAGTGGGTGAAATCAGGGCGCCGAACAACAAGGCGTAGATATAGGGAATGGCTAGGCCAAATAATCCCAGGCTATACCAGGTGAGAGTACCAATTATAAAGGTAGATATGACTACCCCCAGAGAAGCCAAGGCTGAAATTACCCATTTTTGTTCCATCAGGTCGTCAAGCTTGACATGCAGGGCGCCGGCAAACAGTAGAAAACTCAACATGCCGTGCATCAACGTTGTATTGAAATCGATCATGGCGACCGCCTGTTTGGCGGGGGCAAGCGTCGACAACCCCATACTGTCCAGACCTATCAATAACAGTGATCCCAGCATGCTGATCACCATCAGACCTATGGTCGTAGGCAATCTGAGATAGCGGGCGTTAACAAAACTGAACAATGCCGCCAGGGTTATCAGTAATGCGGCAAGGTTTAATATCTGCATACGAATTCCTTCTTATTTAGATAGATGCAATTATTTCTTAAATACTTTTATCGAGTCTCGGTATGCCTGTTCGATCAAGGGCAAGGCCTGATCCAGATGGCGGAAATAGTGATCCCCACCGGGATAGCAAACACTTTGTCCAATGCCGTGATACTTTTCCATAGCAAAGGCGGCATCAATGACTTCATCACCGGTGTCAACCAACAACAACGTAACTATATCCAATGCCGGTTTATCAACCTCGTAATCCACCAGCTCCGCAATATGTTGCGCGGTCAATTCCACCGGATCACCCGTGACGTAGTTCTGGTGCAAACCGACATGGGGTGACAGGATATCGATAGGATTCAGTGCCGGATTGATCATAACCAGCGCCAAGCTATATCGATTGGCCAAATACTGGGCATAGTATCCCCCCATGGAACTGCCCATGACCAGCCGTATTGGATTTCTTTCCGAACCTAGATGCTCCTCGACCAGTGCCGACAACAGCTGTACCGCCTCTCGAGGCCGATGACTGGGATAATCAGGAACGATAAAATCAACACCCGACAGATGCTTTTGCAACCACAAGGCCTTG
The DNA here is from genome assembly GCA_002450975.1 of Proteobacteria bacterium UBA6915. GTDB lineage: Bacteria > Pseudomonadota > Gammaproteobacteria > UBA6915 > UBA6915 > UBA6915. Next base: position 1,248 of record DKAX01000153.1, on the reverse strand, counting down.
GTCGATGCAGCGCCACTGGCGAAGCCATGCAAGTACAGTATCATTGACCAACCTTAAATCCCTTGCTGAACAAAACATCGACTTTTAAGGGCAATCCTTCCGGCTCGAGCAAATCCTCCAGCGAAGCCAGGTGACGTGCCTTGAATTCAAGCTGTTGTTCAGGAGAAAGCTGGTTGACAATGCCGCGATAGCCTGCATTCCAGACAATATCCCACCAGCCATTGACGCCTTCAAGATAAAAGCCCATTGGCGCCACTTCCGTAACCACATCGCTAAACCCGGCCGAATCGAACAGTTCCTTGTGGGCTTTTTCATTGTTGATTTGAAACCAACCGGGTTTGGGAGGATCAATGCCGTAGGCGCTGATCTGCTCCAAAAAGCGATCGGACATCGGACTGAAGGCCATACCATGAAAACTGGTGATCCCTGCTACGCCACCGGGTTTTAGTTTCTGCCTGATTGCCGACATACCTGCGGCCATGTTTTCAAGGAAAAAGATACCGAATCCGCAGGTCACAATATCGTATTTCTCCTGATCATCCGTGGCCATCTCCCAATCGGCGCAACACACCGAAATATTCCCTATTTCCGCCAACTGAGCCTTTTCCCGCAAACGCTCAAGCATTCCTTCAGACAGATCGATCGATGTTACCTGCCCGGCAGGCAAGGCACGCGCCAGCGGCAAACTGACGGCACCAGTACCACAGGCCAAATCGGCCGCCAATTCATCCCCACGCGGCGCGATGTGCCTGACTAAATAATCTCCCGAGGAGGCAAAAAACCGCAGGAAGGAGCCGTCGTAACCGGCGGCCACGGTATCGAAGGTGTTCTTAATAGCACGCTTTCTTTCGCTGAGTCCCATCGTTTCTCCTTTGTTACCCTTGAAATCCGAGGTTGCCATACCCTGAAACACCTTCAACCGTTTCCCATATCCCTGGTTGCAAATATATAGGGCGCTATAGACCGGGACATTCGAGGAATCATACCGCACTTTTTCGATAGGAGGAATTTACCCATGCCATTTCGGAATCGTCGTGCCACTACTCAGGACAATAATCCGCGTAGACCACGACAGTTTGTTTTCTCTCCGGCAAGCCGAAAACCGTAGCGTCGAGCCCTCCGATCTGACCTGCTTGAATTTCGAGCAAGGGGGTGATGCTTTCTTTGTAGATGGAAGTGAATTTACACCTGCATTGCGACAGATCTTTCGTTAAAAAAAAGCAAAACTTTTATCGCTTACGCACAAGC
>DKAX01000110.1 GCA_002450975.1 Proteobacteria bacterium UBA6915 | reverse complement strand
CGGATCGTCACCCGGCACATCCGAGATCAACAGATTCATCGCCGGTTGGCCTTGGAGCAACCCCGCCAGCTTGCCACCCTTGAGACAGGATACCGACTGGCGAATCCGGTTCATCTCGATAATGGATAGGCCACTGCCAACCAGCCAGCGATTCAGCTCCGCCAATTCCTTCAGCCCCACCCCTTCAGGCAACGCCTCTACCAGGGCTGAGGCACCGCCGGAGGTGAGTACCAGCAACTGCGCATCGGGCGGGAGTTGCCGAACCAGGTCAATCACCATTTTCCCGGCCTCGAGGCTGCGTTCATCCGGTACCGGGTGGGCCGATTCGAATATAGTCAAACAAGCTGGTAAGGCTTGATCGGCATGCCCTTCCTTGGTCACGACCAGCCCGTCACTCACCTGAGCGCCGAGCACCTCACAGGCACCGGCGGCCATGGCGGCAGCCGCTTTTCCCATCGCCAACAACACGACGGGGTTATCCGCAAAAGGCTGGCTCTGCAGAAAACGTCGCACACACTGCGTCCCGTTTACCGCTTCAAGCGCCGCGGCAAACAGGGTTAATAATTGATCACGTGGAGATAGCATCATATTCCTTGCCGGTTGTACCAAAACTATCGCTTTGGCCTGAATTTTCCTGTCTGTTTAATACTCTTGTGCCATTGACGACTGATGCAGGTCTGCTAGGGTCAATGTTACACCGTTAGTAGTCAGGGTAATCAGGGAACAAAGACAGGGCAAGCTGCTGTGTCCAGCTGTTATCACTCTTAGGGAGGAGAGATCATGGTCATCCCCAAACCTGTTTATGAAATACTACCAGTAATCTACGTGGGCGGCGGCATTGCCTGTATCAGCATCAGTACCTCAACTGCCGCCCTGCTTTCCAGCCTATTGCTTGCCATTACCGGCCTGCTGGTTTTAATCATCCGCCGTAACTACCGCACCGCCCGGCGCACCTATACCTCCGAAGCATCCGCACTTTTCAGCATCCATCTATGACGACCGCAAGNNNGTACGTCTGGGTGAAACCCTACAGCAGGCCGCCGAACGGGAAATCCTCGAGGAGACAGGCATTCGCATCAAGGCCGGTGAGCCGATCTATGCCTTTGACCTGATTGAAACAGACGCTAGTGGTAATGTGCAATGGCATTACGCCATCATCGACCTGCAGGCCGACTACCTCGGCGGCGAAGTCCGCGCCGGTGATGATGCTACTGCAACTGGCTGGTTCCGACCGGAAGATCTGGCGCAAATCACAGTCAATGCCACCACCCGCCAGTTACTTCGAACACGGTTTGACTTTGGCAATTGACGGTATTCGCTTGCTACCGTCAACCTGATCCATATCAAACTGTTTCCTTGGGATTTAATTATAATGTATTGATTAGATAGTCATTATTTCTGAACCAGACATCACGGCCATCCCTGGAAATGCGTTTATACCCGCTGCAACATATCCTCTGGCGACTTGCCGGTCATACCCTGTTGGCAATCGGTGTGTGCACCATGACCGCCGCCTATGCTGACGAACCCTACCTGACATGGCGCATGGAAAATTTTGCCATTAACACACCACTGGGCGGGTTAAAGGGGAATGCCCAGCGAGGCAGACAAATCGTTATCGATAGCCACAAAGGGAGTTGTCTCACTTGTCATGTCATGCCCATCGAAGAGGAAGAGTTTCATGGGGATATTGGCCCCTCATTGATCGGTGTCGCATCGCGTCTCACAGAAGGTGAACTGCGACTGCGGGTGGTCGATGAGAAACAGATCAATCCGGAAACCATCATGCCCGGTTATTACCGCCATCCCAAACATTTCACCCTGGTATCATATGAGTATGAAGGAAAAACCTTTCTCACCGCCCAGGAAATCGAGGATGTGGTGGCTTACCTTTTAACCTTGAAATAAGCAATGCGTCAACATGCGTAATATTCACCACCCTCTCCTCTGGATAGTTATTGCACTCAGTAGTGTGTTATCACCGGCACAGGCTGAAGCACCGCGCTCCGGTTACGAATTTCTGAACGAAAGCACTCGCGAAATGCAGGATGATGAATTTGCCAATCCCGGCATGGTGGAAGTGGAAAAAGGTCGCAAACTGTTCAATACCCCTGGTGACAATGACAAAACCTGTGCCACCTGTCATGGCGAGAATGGTGAAAACCTGAATCCCAAAAAGATCGCCCAGTATCCTATTTATAACGAGGAGTTTGGCGAACCCTTTACCCTGCAAAAACAAATCAATCTGTGCTGGGAAGATCAACTGGATAATGTGCCCTTTATCGACGACTGTGTCGAAGTTGTCGCACTGGAAACCTTCGTCCGTTTCAAGGCCAGGGGGGAACCGGTGAATGTGGACGTAANNGGCAAGAAATTGCGCGGCCAGGTCTTGTCACAAGGCCAGAGCAACGGCTTTCCCGAATACCGGCTTGGTACGGGTCGCATTACCAGTTTACAGCGGCGGCTGAGAGAATGTTTTGTTTCCTTTCGGGCCACACCGTTTGATTTCGGCGCCAAGGAGTGGATTAATCTAGAAGTCTACCTCCATGCCCGCGGTAACGGCCTGAAAATCGAAACCCCGGCTGTCCGCTATTAATTCAATCACCTCGCGAGACGACAAACTGTCCGCTGCGGCTAACTTGAAAGTCAGCGATTCCTGACCAATATGTTATAGTATCGTTTCTCCCGGCTCGCCTGTTCCACCGTTAACCAAGCCTTATGCAAAGCGCACCTGACATTTTTTCCTACCGCCAGTACTGGGCCAAGCGTCTCACACCAGTGCCCCAGTTACCGATGTCGCGTGCTGAAATGGATCTGCTCGGCTGGGATTCCTGCGACATTATTNNACGATTTCATGAAGCTGGGTAAACCCAACCTGTTCTTTGGTATCAGCGCGGGTAACATGGATTCCATGGTCAACCGTTACACCGCCGACCGCCGCATCCGCTCTAATGATGCCTATACGCCCAACGATGAAGGTGGCAAGCGACCGGATCGCGCGGTGATTGTTTACAGTCAACGCGTACGGGAAGCCTTCAAGGATGTGNNCGCCGCTCGGTGCTGCTCGACAGCAAGGCTGATATGTTGGTGTACGGCAATGCGGAACGCCAGATTGTTGAAATTGCCCACCGTCTGGCTGCCGGCGAAGCCGTGACCGAGATGACCGATATTCGGGGTACTGCATTCATGCGTGATGCCCTGCCTGAAGGCTGGACCGAACTGGACTCCACCCATGTAGATGAACCTGGCCCCATTGACGATCATCCGGATCCCTACGCCATGGCGCCGACGCCACAAACAGCTGAAACACCCGAGTCCAGCTCAACCGAAAAGGTCGTGCGTTTTCAAAAACGCCCCAGGATCGATCGCGGTCGTAGTTTCATCCGACTGCCCAGTTTCGAACAGGTCCGTAAAGATCCGGTGCTATATGCCCATGCGTCGCGCGTATTGCACCTGGAAACCAATCCCGGTAATGCCCGCGCATTGGTGCAACGGCATGGCAACAAGGATTTATGGTTGAACCCGCCNNGAAGGCCGCATCATCCAGAACCGATCGGAAGATTCAGTCATTCGCGAGATTGAAACGATTCGCGACACCGTACCGGGCTTTACCGGGGTGATTTCCGATCTGGGTGGCCCGACCGCCAACATGTATCACCTGGCTTGCAAGAGCCCCGAGATTGAAGCCGCTTGTCGTAAACCCTCCTGCGTCTATCCGGATATCTGTCATAACCTCAACACGGATCACTCGCCGCTGATTCATCTTTATCGACGTGCACGGGAACTACCCGGCATCAAGAAAATTCTCATCGCCTCCGGCCTTCGCTATGACCTGGCGGTCAAGTCACCGACCTATGTCAAGGAACTGGTGACCCATCATGTCGGGGGTTATCTAAAGATTGCGCCGGAACACACTGAAGACGGTCCGCTCAACAAAATGATGAAACCGGGCATCGGTACCTACGATCGTTTCAAAACAATGTTTGACAAGTTCAGCAAGCAGGCTGGCAAGGAACAATACCTGATTCCCTACTTCATCGCCGCCCATCCGGGGACGACCGATGAAGACATGCTNNACTCAGCACAGCGAACAGGTTTATGTTCCCAAGGGAGCACGACAACGTCGCCTGCATAAAGCCTTCCTGCGTTACCACGACGCCAATAACTGGCCATTGTTACGAGATGCCTTGAAGCGTATGGGTCGGGCTGATTTGATCGGTAACGGTAAACGCCACCTGGTCCCCGCCTGGCAACCCAAAGGTACGGGGGAACAACACGAAGGTAAACGGATCACCCCCAAGACCAAACGGTCATTTCGCACCCAACACAGCCGGGCCGAGAAATCTGACCACCAAACCGGCAAAGCCCGCAAGTCATCTCAAGCGCGTAAAAAACGTCAACACTGATAGGTTCTCACAAGGACTGCTTACGACCAGAAGCAAGCGTTATAATTTTTACACTGACCCTAAATACCCTGTCAGAATTAAAACGAGTCTTACTTTTTTCTCGTGGTGAAGGGATAGCAAAAGCAAACTATGAGTATAGAGCGACAGCTTATCTTTATTACCATTTTTATCAGCGTACTCGCGCTGACCAATTACTACGTTTATAAACGATTCTTCCGTCAGCTCTCGCCGAGCCTCCATAAAATTGGGGCGCTCCTGATTCTCGTCATTATGGGTGGTGAAATTGTTTTTGCCGTTGATGTTGTCTATGGCTTTATCCCGGAATCTCCCACCCTGTATATGACGCTCAGTGCCTTTATTGGCTCCACCTTTATCTTGTTTGTGGTTACTCTGATCTATGACCTAATTGTATCGGTTTCACGACGAGTACCATTCGATCAGGAAAGGCGCCAAGCGATAAAGGTCATATTCGATACGACCATGCTGCTC
>DKAX01000040.1 GCA_002450975.1 Proteobacteria bacterium UBA6915 | reverse complement strand
TTTAATTATTTACGGCATAACGTTTAAGCTGTGGGGCGGCGCAGCGAAGCAAGCCGTCCCACACGAGCGCCTTGTTAGCGGTTTTATAGCACTGGCTTAAGATTGCCATTTTTAAGGGCCTCTACTGCCGACAACCTACCTTCAAACTCTGATTCACTTAACATACCCTTCCTGTAGATGGACCTCAAAAAATCCTCGGCAGTAGAGGCTTGTTTTCGGGTGTTGCATTTGTGACAAGCTGCGACAATATTTTTATAGCTATTGTTTCCTCCATTAAGCTGAGAAATCACATGGTCAAGCTCGCAGTTTTCTGCGCTTATTTCAGACAGGCAATAAAAACACTGTTCTTTTTCTCGGGCTACTAGTTCTGCAACATAATCACGGTTTTTAAAGAAATCAATTTCTTCTAAATTTAGAGGTGCTTCTACTTGTTTTTGTGGTTGGATACCTAGCTCACTAGGGAGAAACACTTTTACAGATTGCCCCTTCCTTGTTTGCTCTAACTCGATGCATCCTTTTTCAGCTAATTGTCTTATTGTTTTTCGAGATTGGAAGTCTGAACAATTGAGGGCTTGTGAAATACTTGAGAGTGGAATTGTTGAATATTCAAGCCCCCTCAGCCGTGTCTGGTTCAGGAGATAGCCATATAGTCCCCTTTCCCATATATCAAATTGATAATGTGGAATCAGAAGATCTTCAATCTCAATAAGTATTTTTTCCCAATTCAACTCTCGTACCTTTCTTTTATACCGCTAACTATGTAATTAGACGTCAAAGTGACGTATTTAAACACGTCACATTGACGCATAACATCACATATAAATCAAGAGGTTATTCGTCCGCGCACGATACTTCATCCGTCTAGTGAAAAAATATTACGTCTTATCAATCGGATAGCAACTAGTTCAACTAGTCTATTAATGGACAAACCAGAACAGAGGCAAAACAGCTCGGTACATTACGTCATATTGAAACCTAACACGCATTGGCATATCGGGGAGGGGAGATGTCCAAATAGTATGTCACGGTTGAAAAACTATTCTGATAAATAATTCATTTATACGAATCACTGTCACTTCATCATCCCCCCCAACTTCCTAATCGCCTCTTTCAACCGCTCCCCCTCAACCACCCCACAACTCAAACGCAGGTGATGGGTGTACTGCCCCTGGGCGGAGAACAGCACACCGGGGCTGACGGCGATGCCGTTGTCCAGGGCCTGGCGGTAGAGGTTGAGGGTGTTGATGGTCTTGGGCAGTTCCACCCAGAGCATGAAGCCGCCTTGGGGTTGGGCGAGGCGTGTGCCGCTGGGGAAGTACTCTTTGATCCACTGGCTCATGCGTTCCAGGCGTGCGCGATAAATCGGTGCGACGCGATTGATGTTGCGTTGATAACCGCCGCGGGCGAGGAATTCGTGCATGGTCAGTTGCGGTTGGATGGCGGTGCTGATGTTGTCGAGAAATTTGTTGTAGCGCACGCTGTCGAAAAAACGCGCGGGGATGATCCAGCCCAGACGCAGGCCGGGGGCGACGGTCTTGGAAAAACTGGAACAGTAGATGACGTTGTGGTGTTTGTCGTAGGCCTTGGCGGCGCGCGGGCGCGGGCGTTGGTGGCTGAGGGCACCGTAGACGTCGTCTTCGATGAGGGGGATGTTGTGGGCGGCGAGAAGGCTGACCACGCGCTCCTTGTTCTCCTCGGGCATGGTGCTGCCCAGGGGATTATTGAAGGAGGGCATGAGTACACAGGCCTTGATCTTGTTGCGTTGTAAGGCCGTGGCCAGGGCATCGGGGTCGATACCGGTGGCGGCGTGGGTGGGTAGCTCCAGCACCTTGAGGCCGAGAGACTCGATCACCTGCAGAATGCCGAAGTAGGTGGGGGACTCGATGGCCACGCTGTCGCCGACGCGGGTGACGGCCTTGAGGGCCAGGCGCAAGGCCTCGAGTGCGCCGTTGGTGATGATGATGTCGTCGGCCTTGCAACGCACACCGGCGTCACGCATCAGGCGGCTGATCTGTTGGCGCAGGGGGGCGTAGCCGGCGGAGTCTTCATAGCGACCCGGTTCGCGCCAGTGACGGCGTGCACCCCCGGCGGCGCTGCGCGCCAGGCTGGCCAGGGGCAGCATCTCTTCACCGGGGACGGCGGCACCCAGGCGCACCAAGCCTTGTGAGCGCGACTCGTTGACCAGGGACATGGCCAGTTGCGCCACGCTGACGCTGGTGGCGCGGGCGCTGGGGCGGGTGATTGCGGGGGCGCTGATCTCGTGGCGTGGGCGGTTGCTGACGAAGTAGCCCGACTTGGCGTGCGCCTCGATAACCTCTTGTTGCTCCAGGTACTGGTAGGCCTGGATGGCGGTGGCCAGGCTGACCTGGTATTGCTCACTGACCGTGCGCAGGCTGGGCAGGCGCTCGTGGCGGGTGAAGACACCGTCGCGGATGGCACGGCTGAGGTCGCTGGCAATTTGTTGATAGAGAAAGCGTTCTTCGGGCTTGGATCGGCTGTTTTTCATCTGTACTGGTTTATTTAATCTTGATCTGTATCTGTACTGTATGGCACGGATTGCTAGGCTTTAGCAAGAGAAATGTGGTGGGTTGATTAAGTGTTTATTTGTTCTACCCCTCATCCTAACCTTCTCCCCTTCAAGGGGAGAAGGGACTGGGGATGTGGTTGGCGATTAGGGAGGTTATATGAGCGTATGTTGGTTCAACGGCGAGATCATGCCCGCCGATCAGGCTAAGGTATCGGTGTTCGACCATGGCCTGTTGTACGGCGATGGCGTGTTCGAGGGGATACGATTTTATCGGGGGCGCGGCTTTCGTGTGCAGGAGCATCTGCAACGTTTGCTGGATTCGGCGCGTGCCATCAATTTAACCATGCCTTATTCACTGGCGCAGTTGAGTGATGCCGTGCAGGCGACGATTACTGCCTATGGGCAGCCCGACGGTTATCTGCGCCTGGTGAGTACACGCGGTGAAGGTCGCCTGGGCATCGATCCGCGCAGTTGTGCGCGCGGTAATACCTTTATCATTGCCGATCAGTTGACCATGTTGCCGGCGGACAAGGTGGCGCAGGGCGTGCGCGTGATCTTCGCCGCCACGCGCCGCCTGCCGTCCGACGGTCTGGATGCGCGCGTCAAGTCGCTGAATTATCTCAATCATATTCTCGCGCGTATGGAGGCGACTAACGCCGGTGCCGACGAGGCCTTGTTGCTGAACCATCAGGGCAAGGTCACCGAGGGCAGTTCGGACAACGTCTTTATCGTCAAGAACGGTCGTTTGATGACGCCACCACCCTGCGACGGCGCACTGGCCGGTGTCACGCGCAATGCCGTGGTGCAACTGGCGCGTGAGCTGGGCATCGACTGCGCCGAGGTGTCGTTGACGCCGTATGATATCTACGCGGCCGACGAGTGTTTTCTTACCGGTACGGCGGTGGAGCTGATACCGGTGCGTGAGGTGGAGGGGCGTCTGCTGGCGCAGTGTCCGGGTCCGGTGTATCGACGCTTGCAGGAGGCCTTTACTGCATTGGTAAACAGTTAATCGGGAAATAGGAGAAGCGAGATGATCACAGCGGGAGTTTTGGGGGCGAGCGGTTATATGGGGGGCGAGGCCTTGCGTGTGTTGTTGCAACACCCGCAGGTGCAACTGGCCTGGGCCACCAGCCGACGCGACGAGAAGGTGGCTGATGTCCACCCCAATCTGTTGCCCTGTGATCTGCGCTTCACCCATCCCGATGACATTACGCCTTGTGATGTGGTGTTCATGGCCTTGCCCACGGACGAGTCCATGCGCATGGCGCCGCGTCTGTTGCAGATGGGTTGTAAGGTGATTGACCTGGGTGCGGTCTTTCGTCTGCGTGATCGCGATGACTGGCAGCGCGTCTATGGGCGCGNNGCCTCGGCGGCCATCCTGGCCTTTGCCCCGTTAGTGGCCGATGCGCTGGTGCAGGCCGATCAACTGAGCGTAACAGGAATTTCCGGTACCGCCGGTGCAGGTGCCGCTCTGTCGCGCGCCGCGCATCACGCCGAGATCGGCAATAATCTGGTAGCCTACAACGTGGTCGATCACCGTCACAGTTATGAGATGGAGCAGGCCCTGGGTGATGTGGCGGGCGGCGATGTGGCGGGCGCTGAGGTGAGCGTACACTTCACGCCGGTCTATGCGCCGATCACGCGCGGTATTCTGGCGGTGTGCAGTGCGCGCTTGTTGCAACCGTTGTCACGGGCAGAGCTATTAAAGCGTTTCAAAGATTTTTATTGTGAACACCCCTTCATCCGTATCCTGGAGAGTGACAAAGAGGTGGGTGTGAGCTGGCAGTACAAACCCTATCCCTGGGTGAGTGCCGTGGCGGGTAGTAACTATTGTTTCATCGGACTGGATGTGGATGAGCGTCGCCAGCGGGTTGTAGTGTTCAGCGCGCTGGACAGTCTGGGCAAGGGCGGGGCGCTGGTGGGCGTGGAGAATATGAACCTGATGTTCGGGCTGGAGCGTACGCTGGGATTGACGCACTACGGTCGTCATCCGGCCTAAGGAACCACTGATTAATTCACTGAGGCGGCGCTGGCTNNTGTAAACTCCGCTTTTTCGCACCTTTGCGCCTTGCCATCATCCACCTGATTGAATTAATCAGAGGTTCCTGCAGTAATCTACGCTGCGGCGACCTGTCGGCGTCGGATGATCATGACTCCGCCGACGCACAGGCAGGCGCCGCCGATCACCGCGGGAAACAACAACGTCGCGATGGAATAGCTTTCCAACGCGGCGATCACCAACAGGTTGCGCAGGGCGAACAGGTTGATGAACAGCAGTGATTCGGAGTAGGGGGCGTGATAGACCTTGCGCAGGGTCGGTCCGAAGCCGAGCAGGTCGATGGTGGTGAGTATGACCACCGCCCACAAGGGATCGGCCGTGGCCAGCCACAACGGCACCGATGACAAGGCCAGCATGAAAAACAGCCAGTCGCTGCGGCTGATGGTGATGTCGGCTTTATAGTGGTAGGCCAACGCGGCGATATAGATGGTGATGATGCCCGAGATTCCGATGGGCCAGGCGCCGATGCCGCCTTCGGCCTGTAGCTGCGCCAGAAAAACCAGGAAGGTGGTGGTGCCCCAGATGACCCAGGAGAAGACATGGGGCCGGACACTGCCGCGCAGGATGGCGCGTATATAAGGAATAAATGCCAGCAGGGTGATGGCGACGGCAATGCCGCTAATTGCAGTCTTGAAAAACAGCAGTGTCATGGCTTGATTCTATACAGCGCCATTTCATAGACCTTGAATTGACGGCTATTCCTTTCGATATCGCCGACGTGTGTAAAACCCGCGGACTCGTACAATCGCTGGGCGCCGTGCATGGATAGCTGCGTCCACAGGACCAGTTTCGTGTATCCATTTTGCATTGCCTGTTTGATGGCTGCCTCGACCAGTTGATGGCCCAGGCCGTGCCGGCGGTATTGAGTCTTAACGCCTAAGAGATGTATTTCCGCCTCGTTGTTTTTGGCCAGGCGGCGTGCCGGTGAATCCGGTGGCACAACAATAATCATGCCTGCCAGTGGTGAGTTTTGTTTTTCACGTGCGCCGAGCACGATGCCCCGGCTGCGCACAGCCGAGGGCTCGAAAAGTGTCACGGCCTCTTCCGGTGTGGTGAATCCGGCCTCGACATAAACCTGTGTCAGCAGTTCCGTCATTTCAGGATCGGTGATCTTCAGGGATTGGGCGGTGGCAATGTCAAAATTCATTTGCGTAAGCTCTGTTTGTGGTGAAAAGCATCAGGATAATAAACCACATCAGCTTTACCTTTAGCAATAGATGTTTTCATTACATCGGAAGATTCGGTTGTATGAACTACACCTACATGTCGATATAGACCAGTTGGGGAAGCTGACGGTTAGTATGCATGTTGAATCGACGGCCTGTGAATATTCGTGTCAATGTGTCGAGCAGATCGGTTTCGTTGACGGCTTCGCATCGTTTGTCCGCCACAATGCTTAAACCATCCAGATATATAGGGAAGTCACTACAGTTGCTGGGCTTTGCCGACGATTGATAATAGTTACAACGTCGCTGGCTGCTGTTATAGGCAGGGCATGGCGAGCCGTGCGCGTAGTAACGATCGTCCTGTTTGCGGATATGGGCAGGGCCGCTGCCATCACGCAGGCTGCGATCGAAGGCGTGTTGGCCGAGGTCTATTTGATAAAAAGGCACCAGACGTCGCCAGTCAAAATCCAGAACAACTTCGGTTAAATTACAACAGGGTTTCAGGCAGCGGCGACAATGGGGAATGATGACCTGGGCTTGATAACGGCTTAAGGTGTTTTGCAGGGACTTTGTTTGCGTGAACCGCTTTTTCATAGGCGGCATCGGTTTCAACCCAAGGGGTGTAGTGAGCTGAGTATAGTGAAGGTCTTGCCCTTTTCAAGCAGGCGGCTTGTGTTCAAGAGCGCATGACTTGCTACAATACCTTGACAGAATGGTTTTGGTGCTGAGGCGTTACGCGTGATT
>DKAX01000140.1 GCA_002450975.1 Proteobacteria bacterium UBA6915 | reverse complement strand
ATGGCTACAGGTACTGTAAAGTGGTTTAACGAATCCAAGGGCTACGGCTTTATTGCCCAGGACAACGGCGGCGGCGATGTATTCGTACACTTCCGCGCGATCCAGGGCGATGGCTTTCGCACCCTGAAAGAGGGTCAGGCCGTGAGCTTCGATATCGAGCAGGGCGCGAAAGGCCCGCAGGCGGCTAACGTCGTCGCTCAATAAGCGCAACCACGTTACTGTTTGCCAAAAGGCCCTGCCTAACCGGCGGGGCCTTTTTATTTTCTGCTATAACAAATACTTGAGACGTACCGCACCGTCCGGTGCCATCTCCGCGACCTGTGCCAGGAACAGCTCCGCGCAAGCCAGGGCATCGCTCAGGGCGTTATGGGCCTGATAGCGGGGAAGATGGTACTGGCGACGCAGGTTAGACAATCGCAGCCCCCCCTCTACCACCGGCTGATGGGCACGCTGCAGTCGACGCGCCGCCAGATACTGCGTGTCAACGACTGGCATAACCAAGGGCCTGCCATAGAGACGCCGACATGCAACATCGAGAAATCCCCGCTCGATTCGGGCGTGGTGGGCCAATAACACCTTACCGGCCAGCTCACTGAGCAAGCGATCCATCACTGCCGGCAATGGTTCTCCGCCTGCCACGCGGTCATGGGTAATACCATGGATGGTGACCGAACGCTCGGGTAGCTCACCCTCGCTATGGACCACTGCCTGCCAGGCACCACTCAAATCAATAGCCAAGCCGCGCACCGGTACAACACCCAGGCTAACAATGCGATCACGGCGCGGGTCCAGGCCAGTGGTCTCCAGGTCCAGAGACAGAAATTCGAGCTCGCTGACCGCGCTCCCCGATCCGGGAAAAGGGGTGGCCAGATAGTCCCGCAAAACCCCGGGGGCGGCCGACATCAGGGCCACACGGCGACGCAATTCGGCTATAAACAGCGACCAGGCCATGGCTTATCGGAACCTGCCCAGTTGATAGCGATTCTCCAGGGTTTCCTGCAGCAATTTGATCACTGCGAAGGCATCTTTAAGATGATCCCGCTCCAGCTCGGAAAGGTCGTCAGGTGCCAGAAAATTGTCCGGTGCCAGGCCACGCAGAATCTGCGCTGCCTGGTGACGTACGCGCAGGGTGGCAATGAATTCGAGGGCGTCGATCAGGTTCTCGCCCATCTCCCAACTCAACGCCCCACTCTCCACGGCCGCCTGCAGGCGTTGCCCGGTATTAACCTGGGGCAGGCCCTTGGAAAGGGCGTAGACACGGGCCAAGTCGATGATCGGCACAATACCCCGGTGTTTGATATCCAGGGTGTCATCATGTTTGCCATCATGGACCAGGACGAAGTTGCGAAAAAAACCCAGGGGAGGACGATGGCTCAGGGCATTGGCGGCCATATAGGCGATAAAGATACCGTTGTCACGGGTACGTCGCAAAATATCCGCCTGTAAACGCTCCAATAGATTTTTATCACCGTAAAGAACGCGCATGTCAAAAAAGATGCTGGCCAGCATCAACGCCCTGGGCTCAGGATGCTCTATCCATTCATGAAAATATTTCTGCCAGGTTGCCAACGGCTGACGCCACTTCTGATTGGTCGCCATAACCTCACCGGGACAATATACGTAACCACAGGCGTTCAGGCCATCGCTGACAAAGGCGGCCAGGCGGGCAAAATAGTCCTCCTGCTCTGCGCTCACAGGCTCAGCGAGAATGATCGCGTTGTCCTGGTCGCTGTGGATGGTCTGCTCACGCCGCGCCTGCGAGCCGGCCACCACCCAGGCGAAGGCGACCGGTGGTGGCCCCAGTTCTGCGATGGCCAGAGTGATCAGCTTTTCCCCCAAGGCATCGTTGACCGCCGTCAAGGCGTCCAGCAAATAGCCTGCCTGCACGCCGGCCTTGCTCATCTGTAATTGCAATTCGGGCAGGCGCGCGCAAATGGCAGGCAACTCCTCGCGCGTGTGCGCCTTGTGTATATCCGAACTCATAAAAAGGGCGCTGGTACTTTGCCTGCGCGCCAGATCCCGGGAGGTAATAACGCCGGTCAAATGACCGTCGGACATCACCGGCAGATGGTTTATGTGGCGACGACTCATCAAGAGCAAGGCATCAAAGGCGGAAGACCGGTCTGAAATTGTCACCGGCTGCGGCGACATGATCTGGCTAACCGGGGCATCAAGAGATACTTCGCCGGCCACACATTGGGTACGCAGATCACTATCGGTGATCAGGCCGATGGGTTTATCACTATCGGCGACAACCGCAGATGAAACGCGCTCACGCGTCATAATCGCCGCCGCCTCGCGGACAGTCATATGCGGCGCTACTGTCACCGCTGATCGTTTGACCAGATCTGCCAGAGGCAGCGTCAAGACGCTTAGCGCGCCCGGTTCCAGCGTCTGCACGGATGACACGGCACTGCGCAGGCGCTCGCGCAGGGATTGTGAAAAAAGCTGATCGAACTCTACCGACCCCCTGCGCAGGACTGCCAGCTGTTCACAGGGTAGGGCATAGAGCAGGCAATCCTCACTGGCAAGGCCGCTCACCTCCGGATGCAGATCGACCAATTGACAAAGATTGCTATAGTAATCCCCCTCGGCCAGCTTCAGATGCAGATTACCCTGACCATCACGCAGCTCGATGGCGCCACTTCGCACCACGTAGAGGAATTTTTCCGTGACCGCCACGGGCGGGAAATGGCTGCCGCGCCGTATATAACGGACAGTCAACAGACGCGGCAGACCGTCCAGTTGTTGCGCGGACAGCACATTGAAGGGATTATGCCGCGCGAGAAAATCCCTGATTTCAAGTAACTCGATTTCCATCGCATTCAATTTTGGCCGATTCTCAAACAAGCATAACACCAACACTTCGCTGCGCCAGAGGCTAGAAAGACAAGCCCCGCTCTGGGCGGGGCTTGAAGTGGATCACGACCTAGTGTGCTGAGGCACCGCCTGCCCCTTTGGGAATGCGGATATCCTCCACCAGATGCTGGATATGATCCGGAGGCGGTGCCGTCACGCGGGAAACGGCAAAGGCGACGGCAAAATTGATCGCCGCACCAACCGCACCGAAAGACTCAGGCTGAATACCCAGCAGCCAGTTGTCCGCCGTATTGGGCAGATTATTGGTGCCGGGTATGAAAAACCAGCCCTTATAGACAAAGATGTAGACCAGCGTGGCGAGCAGACCGGCCAACATACCGGCTACCGCGCCGTGACGATTCATCTTCTTGTAGAAGATCCCCATCATCAACGCCGGGAAAATCGACGAGGCCGCCAGCCCGAAGGCCAACGCCACCACCTGGGCGGCAAAGCCTGGTGGATGCATACCGAGATAACCAGCGACCAGAATGGCGCCGGCCATGGCAATACGCCCGGCCATCAGTTCATTCTTTTCGGTGATATTCGGCGTAAACACCCCCTTCATCAGGTCATGGGAAATGGCTGAGGATATAGCCAGCAGCAGACCTGCTGCAGTAGACAGGGCAGCGGCCAGACCGCCGGCAGCGACCAGGGCGATGACCCAATTAGGCAAGCCGGCTATTTCAGGATTGGCCAGCACCATGATGTCGCGGTCAACCTTGGTCATCTCGTTGCCCTTCCAGCCCCAGCCCTCAGCCTTGGCGGCGAACTCCTTGTTGGCGTCGTTGTAGT
The DNA here is from genome assembly GCA_002450975.1 of Proteobacteria bacterium UBA6915. Lineage (GTDB taxonomy): Bacteria > Pseudomonadota > Gammaproteobacteria > UBA6915 > UBA6915 > UBA6915. The sequence continues at coordinate 4,286 of DKAX01000140.1, read as the reverse complement.
ACTGAATACGACCATCACCGTTCTTATCCTCGAAGGCTAACAAGCCGGTCTTCTCCCAATTCTTGAACCAGGCCGGGCGCTCGTCATAAACCAGATTCGCCGTCGGCTCGCCAACCGGACCCTTTTGAATGGTTTCGGTCAGATTGAGACGGGCCATGGAGCCTACGGCCGGTGCCGTGGTATAGAGGATAGCGATAAACACCAGGGCCCAGCCGGCGGAATAACGGGCATCCTTGACCTTGGGCACCGTAAAGAAACGAATAATTACGTGCGGCAGGCCAGCGGTACCAATCATGAGCGACATTGTTAGCAACGCCAGATTAAACGACGAGCCTTTTCGCACCGTGTACTCGGCAAAACCCAGATCGACCAGCACCTTATCCAACTTATCGAGCATAAAGGTTCCACTGCCATCGGCCATGGAGCTGCCCAAACCCAACTGTGGCAACGGATTCCCCGTCAGTGACAATGAAATAAAGATTGCCGGTACGGTATAGGCAAAGATCAAAACCACATATTGAGCAATCTGGGTATAGGTAATCCCCTTCATGCCCCCGAGTACCGCATAGACGAAGACGATTGCCATACCCACCATAACACCGGTGGTGAAGTCGACCTCAAGGAAACGACTGAAGGCAACGCCCACACCCTTCATCTGACCGATTACGTAGGTGATTGATGCAACGATCAGACAGATGACGGCGACGATACGCGCAGTGCGCGAGTAATAGCGCTCACCAATAAACTCGGGCACGGTAAACTTACCGAACTTGCGTAGGTAGGGCGCCAACAACAAGGCCAATAACACGTAACCTCCGGTCCAACCCATCAGGTAAACAGATGCGTCGTAACCACTGAATGCGATCAAACCCGCCATAGAGATAAATGAGGCCGCCGACATCCAGTCCGCCGCCGTTGCCATGCCGTTGGCGACGGGATGGATGCCCTTGCCGGCAACGTAAAATTCACCGGTGCTGGAAGCGCGTGCCCAGAAGGCGATACCAATATAGAGAGCGAAGGTGGCGCCAACCACCAGATAGGTCATAGTTTGCAGATCCATAGTCCTCTCCTTTAATCTTCGTGTACGTCGTACTGACGATCGAGTTCATTCATCTTTTTGGCATAGACGAAGATCAGGATCAGAAATACGTAGATGGAACCCTGCTGGGCAAACCAGAAGCCCAACCCTACACCACCCAGGCGTATGGCATTTAAAGGTTCAACCAGGAAGATACCGAAAAGGTAGGAGACCACAAACCAAATGGCCAAAAGAACGGAAACCAATCGTATATTGGCCCGCCAATATTCTACTTTATTACTCATTTTTTCCTCCGCTTACAACAGGGTCGCAGGTACCAACCAGCATCACCCGTAACCCAACATGATATAAACCGGGGCAAGCCCGGCACTGAGATTCCTGTGAGGTTATGCAAAGGATTTCCTTATTGCACGATTAAAGTGCATCCTCTATCGCTTGTAAACGGAACAAAAGGTCTATTAACGCATTATTAATATTAAATTTTTCAATTCCTCAATAGGTTAAATTTCATAACGTGGGCAATCCACAGGCGCTAACACCCCAAGCTCTTGAGTTATATCGTTTTCCCTTGATCCGCTAGCAATACTCGACGCATACACAAACCACAGCTTATCAAAGGAAAAAGAAATTGAAACGGAACACCACAACCCTATCGCCCACGCTCTCTCAAGCTCCTTCACGCTTATTGCGCAAACTCCAACTCCTCCCTGACCGAGGCCACACCTGCCAGTGCGCAGGCGCCGTCTATACTATCCACCTCGGATTTGCCTGGCGGTGCACCGGCAACGCCGATGGCACCCAACAATTCGCCCTGCGCCTGTATCATTACCCCACCGCCAACCAACAAGGCACCAGGGTTGTGTTGCACCTGGTTGGGTATCTCCCCCCTTGCCAAAAAACCAGCCAGATCCGCAGTGGACTGTCTAAAGCTATTAGCGGTCCAGGCCTTGCGCCTGGCTGTTTCCGGAGTATGCGGACCGGCAAAGCGATCGCGCAGCAGGGCCTGCACGTTACCACCACGGTCAACCACTGCCGCCGCCACAGAAAATCCGCGCTTGCGGCATTCGTCGATCGCCGCCCACGCCGCCTTGCTGGCGAAATCCAGTGACAAGGTCTTGAACTGATAGACAGGCTGTGGCTCCTCCTGCCCATAGAGTGGATACATAATGAGTAGATTGCATAATCCGAATAGCACTAGAAATCGTCTCGCCATAACTGTCTCCAACTGTAACACTGCCGCTCAGCCTAACAGCTTGTGCAGCACGGAAATCATGCGAAACGGACATATAGACACGAGAATCGGTCAACCGGGTCAGTAAAACTATCTGCGGAAATAGTGGCTGGGCGTGACACCGAGAATACGTTTGAAAACAATCGCCAGGGCACTAGTGCTGGCATACCCCAATGCGTGCGACAGACTGGACAACGACTCACCATCGGCCATGCGACGAATGGCGTAGTTGACACGCAAGCGCTGGCGCCACTCGACAAAATTGACACCCGTATGCCTGACAAACAGGCGCGACAAGGTGCGTGTACTGGCGCCGACCAGTCGTGACCACTGATCCAGAGTGCGGTCATCTGCGGGATTCTCGATTAGCTGCTGGCAGATGGAATTCAAGCGCCGATCACTCGGCACCAATACCGGCAACAGCGCCGGAGACAGAATGGACAATTGATCCTGGATGACCGCCATCAGGCGAGCCTCCGGCGATTGCGGCGTAAAGTCCTCGGCAAATTGCGCTGCCTCATTGACCAGAGCTCGTAGTAGCGGCGTCAGTTGAAAGGCTCCCCCTGCTGCCGACAAAGCGCAGGAATCCCCTTCCAGATAGATAGAACGATAGGCAATTCCACCCGCCGGGGCGGCCACCTCATGGCCAACACCCGCAGGAATATAGATAGCGGTATTGGCGTTGACCAACCACTGTCGGCTACCCGTTTTCACCTGTAGGCTGCCAACTTCACAATACAGAAACTGAGCCCGGCGATGTTGGTGCCTGTCAATCCGGTGCGGCTCCTTCACCCAGGCGGAGGTTGCCACCAGCTGGCGCTGAAAATCAGATAAATCCCCCTGCGAAGACCCTGTAATAACTTGCATATCCCCATCTCCTCCCCCCCGTGTAAAAAATATTATGAAAGCAATACACCCACCGGACAAGCAAATTCCCGCCACCCCCTCTATGCGGCTTTGCCAGGGGGCACGCCGTGGGCTAAAATAATCGACTCCTCAATCAGTCTAATCACAGGTGCGATGTGGATATCTCGTTTGAATTGGTGGCCCGTGACGAAGAGGCCGTGCAGAATCAGCTGGCCTTTATCGAGCAACAACTGCCTTTCGTCAACATCATCAATGTTCCCGACCTGCTGCGCTACCCGATTCGCAGCTGGCAGGTAAGCAAATACATCGACCGCGAGCGCTATCGCTTTATTCCTCACTTTCGCGCCATTGATTTCGATATCAAATCATCCCGCTTGAACGACATTATCGACGAGTTCGACCTGCAGGAGGTGTTGCTGGTGACTGGTGATCCGCCACCCAATATGGCACACAAGATCTACGATACACGTGTGGTTGATTTGATCGAAGCTGTAAAAAAACATCGATCCTCGATCAGTGTCTATGGCGGTTTTGATTCCTACCGCAGTGGCGTACGCGACGAAGTACGTTATATGAATGACAAGCTGGAGGCCGGCGCCGACGCCCTGTTCTCGCAACCGTTTTTTGACTTGCGTTTCCTGGAGATTTACAGCGAGCAGATCGATAGCAACAAGGTCTACTGGGGCATCAGCCCGGTTATTACCGAACAAAGCAAGCGCTACTGGGAGACCATGAACAATGTGGTCTTTCCTGCCGACTATCGACCCGACTACGAATGGAACACCACTTTTGCCAACGACGTGTTAAAACACTGCCGCGACAACGGCGGCAGTGTCTATTTCATGCCCATTCGCATTGACCTGGCAAAGTACTTCCAGGGTATTAAAGTATAGTTTATCGTCTTAGTTAAACAGACATGGCGATCAGGCCAACGCCAACCAGGCGTTCATGACCGCCAATACCGCCATACTCAGCCAGCTGACCACAGTGCCCCAATAGCGACCAAAAGTCATACCATCCACACGACTGACACCCCAGGCATTGAGCAATCGGGCAACAACGAACACGGTGCCAATAAGAGCCAGCACGGGCGTCGACCCTTGATTGAATTCATACAATCCGAGAAGCAACAGCATAATGGAAATATTC
>DKAX01000002.1 GCA_002450975.1 Proteobacteria bacterium UBA6915 | reverse complement strand
GGTGCAGGTTGGCCTTGCCGTCGGAACGACGAGTCGGTAAGCGCAGCATCGCCATCACCGGCACGCCCAGGTATACCACGATACGAATGTCCGGTACGCCCTGGTAGCTGATATCGGCGAACAAGGGATCCGGTTTGACACGATACTCGATAAAGGCGCTGTCGTTGTTGCCGCCCAGGCTGTACATGCCGTTGAGGATATTCGATACATGGTGGCGCAGATCGATCTCACTTATCAGCTCACCGCTCAGCTTGCGGTAACAGGACTGGCTGCGGCCATTGATCACGACGATACCTTTGCCACCGCTNNGGGTAATTGCCGCGCGGGTTGACCTCCATCAGATACTCCAGATTACGCCGGTTCATACCCAGCACCCCGGCTGCGCGCAGGCGTTGCGCCATGCCTAACATCTCAGCGCCGATCCGCCAGCGCGCGAAAGCGCAGCAGTTCAGTGAGACGATATCCGGAGTAGCGTCCGAGCCAGATGGTGGCCGCAAGCAGCAACAACAGGCTCTCGGGGAAGATAAAGATAAAGTGGCTGAGACCTTCCAGGTTGATCACCAGATAGGCGAGCGCGGCCACCAGCAAGCTGCCGGCTCCTTGCTGTAACGCCTCTCCGGCGCCGCTCTCCTCCCAGACGATAGACATGCGTTCTATGGTCATGGTCATGATCACCATGGGAAACAGGGCAATGGACAGGCCCTGAGGCAGCCCCAACTCGTGGCTGCCGATACTGATCAGGCCCATCAGCAGGATCACGACGATCAGCACCGCGGCCAGACGCGGTACCACCAGCAACTTAAGGCGATCAAAATAAAAGCGGACTACCAGACCCAATCCCACCAGCAATACAAACAAGGCCATACCGAGTAGCAACTCAGTCTCGCGGAAGGCGAGGGCGATCAACACCGGCATAAAGGTACCAAAGGTCTTGATGCCCACCACGTTACGCAACACCACCAGTAAGAACACCCCGACCGGCACCAGTAACAGGACGTGATATACGGCACGTGTCTCGATAGGCAGGCTGAACAGCGAGAAGTGCAGAAGCGCCGAATTGTCGATGGTGGCCCCGGCCCGTTGCAGGGCGGACTGGATATTCAGGCTGGTGGTGACCCGGCCGGCGGCACGTTCACCGCCGGTCAGTTTGAACAGCGGGTTGTCTCGTCGCCACCAGGGCAGGTAGTTGTCAGGCAGGGTGCGAACGCCGCTGTCGACGTCGTAGCTAAGCCACTGGCCGTTGTCGAATATCTCCAGCCAGTGCACGTGCTCGGCTTCCTGCGCCAAACGCCGCAGGACAAAGCCATTCACCGCTTGCGCCGGTACCCCTTCCAGGGTAAGCAGCCGACTGGCCAGCACGGCACGGTGGCGTTGACTGTCATCCTTAGCCAGTAACAGGGACAGGTTGGCGTCCGTCTCCGGCTTGTTAAGATCAGCCAGCAAGACCGCTATTTGGGACGCCAGATCCGTCGAGCGCTCACGCACCGACCGAAGCACATGTTGCGCCGCCGCCAACTCAGCATTGCTCAGACCATGGGCTGGGAGACGGCCTGGCGGTTTCCGTGGTCGCCGGTGACGGTCGCTGAGAGGGCGAACCGAGGCGCGATAGAGCAGCTGCTGTCGTCCCTGAGCCTCGCGCTTCGACCAGACGGCGCGGCGATTGCTGACAAATTCACGGATGCTCAGGCCATAGTCTCCGGAGACAAATCGCTCATCGAATAACTCGAAGCCGGCCTCGCTACGTGGCAGATACAGTTCCAGCCGAACCGGGCCACCTGGCGCCTCGAAATAGATGCTCACCTCGATATCCCAGGTCTTGACCTGGGCATCCGGNNCAGTTGGGAGGCGTCAAGTAGGTACCCTCCGGGTCAACCAGAAAATCCTTTTTCAGGAAATTGCGCCCCACCAGCATGGCGTATTGGAGACCGCTACGGTCTACCAGCGTCACTTCCTCTTCCCGGTAGACGGTACCCAGGCACAGGCCCAGGCGCACGACATAGCGTTCCTGCTTCTGACCAAAGTGGCGTTTCACCGTCGCCATGCGAACGATGGGTTTTACGATGCGGCTGATGTCGCCATCCTCGCCCTTCACGGAGAATGACACCCATTTCTGACCGTTGTGTTCCACCGGGGTAATACACTCGCAGTGCAGCGACGAGGTCTTGGCACCGGTATCCACCTTGACAGCCAAGGTGATGTCGTTCGGAAAAAGCGTGGCGCGTTCTATCCAGCCGACCACATCCCGGGCCAGCAGTGGCGACGAGACCAATCCGGGTATAAACATCAGGATGAAAAATATTCGTTTGCGCATGATAAGACTCCGTGTGACAGGGCCATAATTTGAATATATGATCTTGGTAGAACTTTTTACAGGACTAATAGTAAATATAACGCTTGTTTAACGCTTTACCGGCGTTCCTGGGCAGCGCTCCGCCGCGACTGTCGGTGGGACGGCGTGGGTTGGCGGCGGCGCGCCACCCAAGTCAAGACAAAAACACCAGGCAGCTAGTGGGATCCCGTTAGATGCCCCCACGACCGCCCTGGAAGTGACTGATACGCTACCTTGTTACGCGATATTGCATAATTTTCATCGCTCGGAATGCGTCGTTGCCTAAGGGCTTGGCGGTAAGAAAAGGGCACGAAGTGACTCCCGGCACCTGGATTTGTATCATGGATATTGAAGTGATTAGGATAGGTGGCTTAGCTTTATGACAAAAGAGTCAGTTGAACGGTATGAGCGAACATCTGAAGGTTGTGTTCAGATTGATGTGGCCACGGATTCGATAGAAAATCTTTATAATAATTTTGATCGCAGCTCCCCCTACATACGTCGTGATCTTGACCAAAACCTGGTCGACTACTTGATTGAATGCGCGGCGGAGCTTAGTGGTCAACCATTGAATATCCGCTTTACCCTGAATGCCATGCCGGACGATGAGCGACTGACGCGTGTCAGGCGCAGCGTGAATATGTTCTTCATGTACCTGGTTGAAAAAGAGCGGCAAAAACTGCGACGTATGATGCGGCGCGCATTTGTCCTTTTATGCGCGGGCATCGCCATACTGTTTTTGGCGGTCTGGGTCGGTGAATATTTCGCCGAAAATAAATCGGTGATTGCGCGGGTGTTTACGGAAGGACTGACCGTTGCCGCCTGGGTGTCCCTATGGGAGGCGCTGGCCACCTTGTTGTTGGAGTGGCGCCCTTATCGACGCAATATGAATATGTATGCGCGGTTGGCTAATGCGCGGCTTACCTTCAGAGTGGTTGATCAATAATTTTGCGCGGAATGTCTCCATGATGGCATGGCCACTTTGCTAAAGCAGCAGCTCAATCCAATGCTTTACCGGGACGTTAGCGCGGGTCGCGAGATGTAGCTGGCAACCGACGTTCGCGGTGGCTATGAGGTCCGGCTCATGTTGTTGCAAAGCGCTCAGTTTGTTTGTCAGGAATTGTTGAGACAACGCCGGCTGCAATATGGAGTATGTCCCAGCCGAACCGCAGCATAGATGTTTGTCCTTCACGTCCACCAGTTTATAGCCGGCGTCCCTGAGTATATTTTCAACCAAATTGGTAAGTTTCTGCCCATGTTGCAATGTGCATGGATTATGAAAAGCGACACGTAAATTGCCGTTGCCACGGATGCTGCTCAGATCCTCGCCGGCCAATACCTCGCTTACATCCCTGCTGAGATCGCTAATGCGTTTGGCTTTGGTCGCGTATTGAGGGTCGTCGCCCAACAAGTGGCCATAGTCCTTCACCATGACGCCACAACCGCTGGCCGTTGTGACAATCGCCTCGATGCCTTGCTCGACATAAGGCCACCACGCGTCAATATTCCGTTTTATAAATCGCCTGGCCTCACTCCCGGCCGCGAGGTGCTGACTGACCGCGCCGCAACATCCGGATGTTGGGGCCGTGATCAAGCTTATTCCAAGCTGACTGAATAGCTGGCTTGCCGAGGCATTGGTTTGTGGCGTGGTGACGCTTTGCGCGCAACCTGCCAGCACAAGCATGCGTCGAGCATGCTTCGCGGTTTCCGGGGTGCTCACGCGCCGGCGAACCGGGATCTTGCGTTTTATGCTTNNAGGCAGCGATCCAGGTGCGTCTGGGTTTTACGGCTAACGGCTTCTCCTTCAAGCATTTGTTTGATGAGGTAGATGCGGCCACGCGGGCCATCAAGCTCATCGCCAAGTAACTGATAGGTCGGGCAAGTCGCCGTACAAAATCCGCAGTGAACGCAGCTGCG
>DKAX01000072.1 GCA_002450975.1 Proteobacteria bacterium UBA6915 | reverse complement strand
ACATAGGCGCCGATGTTGACGTAGGAGGGCATCAACACCACGCCGGAGGCGATATGGGCGCCGCGACGGACAGTGGCCGGCGGTACCACGCGTACACCGCTGGCCTGGAAGTCACGGGAGTTGTAGTCGGCGTACTTGGCCTGCACCTTGTCGTAATAATTGGTGAAGCCACCCTTCATAAACTGGTTGTCCTGGATGCGGAAGGAGAGCAACACGGCCTTTTTCAGCCACTGGTTGACCACCCAATCACCGTTTTGTTTTTCCGCCACGCGCATCTTGCCACTGTCGAGCAGGGCGATGGCCTCGTCCACGGCTTCCTTGACGTGGGTCTCCACGTTGCGTGGGGTGATGGCGGCGCGGTCTTCAAAGGCGGTTTCGATGATGTCTTGCAAATTACTCATGGTGAAGCTTCTCCCGTTGATAAAACTTTCTGGTTACTGGTTCTGAATAAAGTTACGGATACGTTTGGCCGCTTCCACGCACTCTTCTACTGAGGCGACCAGGGCCATGCGCACCCGTTGCGCGCCCGGATTGCCAGCGACACTGTCCCGTGACAGGAAGCTGCCCGGCAGGACGGTTACATTCTGCGCGGCGAACAGGTCGCGAGCAAAGTCGGTGTCACTCTGTTCGGTGCGCGGCCAGAGATAAAATCCGGCGTCGGGATAGTCCACATCCAATACCGGTTTGAGGATCTCCAGCACACGGGCGAATTTTTCCTGATAGAGGCGGCGGTTGTCACGCACATGGTCTTCGTCCTGCCAGGCGGCGATGCTCACCTGTTGCAGGGGCAGGGGCATGGCGCAGCCGTGATAGGTGCGGTAGTGCAAAAAGCGTTTGAGGATTTGCCCGTCACCGGCTGCAAAGCCCGAGCGCAGCCCCGGCAGGTTGGAGCGTTTGGACAGGCTGTGGAAGACCACGCAGCGGGCGTAGTCGTCTCGCCCAAGCTCGGCACAGGCCTGCAACAGGCCGGGTGGAGGTTGTTGTTCGTCGAAATAGATTTCTGAGTAACACTCGTCGGAGGCGATGACAAAGTCGTATTTGTCTGCCAATGCGATCAGCCGTTTCAAGGTATCCATGCCGATGACCGCGCCAGTGGGGTTGCCCGGTGAGCAGATATAGAGCAACTGGCAGCGCTGCCAAACCGCCTCAGGTACGCTGTCGAAGTCGGGTAAAAAGCGATTCTGCTCCAGGCAGTCGAGGTAATGGGGTTCGGCGCCGGCCAGCATCGCGGCCCCTTCATAGATCTGGTAAAAGGGGTTGGGCATGACCACCAGCGGATTGCGCGTGCGGTCGATGACCGCCTGGGCGAAGGCAAACAAGGCCTCGCGTGTGCCATTGACCGGGATTACCTGGCTGGCCGGGTCAGGGGCGGCATTGAGCTGAAAGCGTGTGCGCAGCCAGTCACTGATGGTCTGGCGTAACTCGACCATACCGATAGTGACGGGATAATTGGAAAAGCCTGCCATCTGCTGAGTCAGTATGGGTTGTACAAAATCGGGGATGTCGTGTTTGGGTTCACCGATGGACAGGGCAATGTGGGGCAAACCGGCCGGCGGCACGACTTGTGCCTTCAACTTATGAAGTTTTTCAAAGGGATAAGGGTGTAGGCGGTCTAGCTCGGGATTCATAGGTATGATTCAGGCCTGCTGTGCATCGGTGCCGGTGACATCCGGCGAAATCCGTTATGATTGCGAAAGTCCGGCATTATAAATCAAACCCATGACCTCGACCAAACCCACACCGACCCTTTTACCCGTATTCAGTCTTCTATTCACCGCCACTATGTGGGGAGTCATCTGGTATCCCCTGCGCCTGCTCGACCAACAGGGGCTACCCGGCATCTGGGCCAGCCTGTTGATGTATGGCAGCGCCTTGGCGGTTGGTACCCTGTGGTTTCGAGCGCGCCTGGTTCCGGTGCGGCACCATCCCTGGCTGTTGTTAGTGATGGCTCTGGCCTCCGGTTGGTGCAACGTCGCCTTTATCCTGGCGGTGTTGGAGGGGCATGTGGTGCGGGTAATCTTGCTGTTTTATCTCTCCCCCCTGTGGGCCACATTGTTGGGTTGGTTGATTCTGCGTGAGCGGGTGGGGCGCTGGGGAGTGGTTAATCTGGTCATTGCAATGGCCGGTGCCCTGACCATGTTGTGGGTGCCGGAGCTGGGTTTTCCCTGGCCCCAGGATCGTGCTGACTGGTATGCCCTGTCATCAGGTATGGCCTTTGCTGTGGCCAATGTGCTGGTGCGTCACCTGCAGACAGTGAGCATGGAGATCAAGGTGTGGATCAACTGGTTGGGGGTGGTGCTGGTGGCCGTGGTCTGGGTGCTGTGGCAGGGTGGCGGGGTGCCGGCCACCAGTGACGGCGCTGTTGTTGGCGCTATTACCATGGGATTGCTGGGGATAACCGCTATGACATTAGCTGTGCAATATGGGGTGACCCATATGCCGGTGCATCGTTCTGCCGTTATCTTATTGTTTGAACTGGTGGCGGGGGCGATATCTTCCCTACTGTTGACCGATGAAGCGATTCTGCCCAAGGAGTGGATAGGTGGGGGTTTTATCATCCTCGCCAGCTATTGGTCGGCACGCCAGCAGCACGATTGAATATTAAATAGAAGCGCTGTGCTGCCGATATACATGCATAACGTGTTGAATATAGATAGCGGTTTTTGCATTCGAGTCGACTAGTGGGGCATCCATGACAGCGCATTCCATGGGCAATTTCAACCTGGACAAACTAAAACTCCCGGCGGTTTCCGAGGTCGGTTTGAAGGTAATGGATATCGTCTCCAATGACGATGTAAACGTGGTTGGGCTGGCACATGCAATCTCATCTGATCCTACCTTGTCGGCGACCATTCTCAAGTATGCCAACTCCCCTTTGTATCGGCGCATGGTCGAGGTTACCAATGTGCGCAATGCCATCAGCATTCTCGGTTTGAAAAACGTGCGCCTGGCTGTAGCGGTTGCCACTATGCGAGCCTTTTGTATGCCGCCCGATCCCATCAAGGAGATCCTGTGGCGTCACAGTTTCCGCATTGCCTCACTGGTTAGATTGATCGGGCGCAAACTCTTTTTTTCCATGGGTGATGACATGGAATTGACCGCCTTGATGCATGATATGGGCGAGTTGGTTTTGAGTACCAATTTTCAAAAAGACTATACGCAGTTGTTCCATGATGCCGTAGCCGAACGTCTCGGTTTGCGCGATCAGGAACAACTGTTGCTGGGTGTGGAGAGTATCAAATTGCTCGATCGTCTGGCGGCGATTCTGCGCCTGCCCGATGTCACGGTGCAGGCCTTGTGCGACTTTTATCAGGGGATTCCGTTGGAAGGCGTGGCGCAAGCTAAGGATAAACACCGCGCCATACTCGAATTGGCCCATCACATCGAGTGGCACGCCAGTCTCGGTAGCCAGAAGGAGATGAATCCAGCCAAGGAACGCATTAGTGAGCCGCAGCTGACGCCTATGGAGCAGTTGATGGCATATCTGAAGTTAAACGAGAGTCAGTTGGAAGAGTTTCTTGCCGGGTATAAGGCCTTGCTTGGGCAAAAATATTCTTTATAAATAATTTTCTGCAAATGTACAAAATGATGCCGGCACCCGCCGGCATTTTTTTACAGCGCCAAATATTCGCGGATACGATCACGCAGGCACTGCCTTTGCGCATCATCCTGTAGTGCGCGGTTTTGGCGGTCGGTGATGTAGAAAATATCTTCCGCTCGCGCACCGAAGGTGGAGACACGTGCATTGTGCAAACGCGCGCCGCACTCATTCAGGGCCATGCCGATGCGTGATAGCAGTCCGGGCCGGTCGGTGCTGATCACCTCCATGACCGTCCGGCCGGTGCGCTGATCCTCGCCAAACTCCACTTGGGTTGGAATGGGGAACTGTTTGATTTGTCGCGGCAGGTGTTGACGTACATTAGTCGTCACCGGTACCAGACGCGAAATGTTCTGGTAAAGGCGCTGTTCGATTTCGTGCTGCCGGAAGCCCGCCGTGATCGGACTGCCATCACTCTCTAAAATCATGTAGGTATCGAAGGCGAGTCCGTCATTGGAGGAGATGATGCGTGCATCGACGATGGTCAGGCCCAGTTGATCCAGGGTGTAGGTGACAATGGCGAACAACTGATCGTTGATCGGGCTATGGACGAATACCTCTGTGCCGCCGCGTTCCGGCGTGTTGTGTAACTGTATCAATGGCAGTTGTGCAGCGGTCAGATTGCTGATCGCCTGCAGGTGGCGCACGATCTCCAGGGGGGAGTAGCGCAACATATAGTCCTGGTTCATGCGTGCCAGGTGGTTTGCGATTGGCATCAGGTCTTCATCGTTACCGGCCAACAGACGCATCACCTCGTCGCGGGTCTGTTCTATCTGTTCCTGCAACAACAATGGATTTTCCAGGCCGCGTGCCAGGGCAGCCTTGGTGGCATGATAGAGCTCGTTTAGCAAGGCCTCTTTCCAGGCATTCCAGACTGTCGGGCTGGTGGCGCGAATGTCGGCGACAGTCAGCAGGTAGAGGTAGTCCAGGCGCGTCTTTTGACCGACCTGATGAGCAAAATCATTGATTACCTGCGGGTCGCTAAGATCTTTTCGCTGCGAGGTGCTGGACATAATCAGGTGTTTATCCACCAGCCAGGCGACAACCTCCGTGTCATACTCGCTCAAGCCGTGGTGACGGCAGAATAGGCGTGCATCGTTGGCACCCAGGTTGGAATGGTCACCGCCGCGGCCCTTGGCGATGTCGTGAAACAGGGCGGCCAGATAGAGCAGTTCCGGTTTGGGTACCTGTTGGATGATGGCGCTGCACAACGGGAATTCGTGTTGAAATTCGGGAACGGTCAGGCGGCGCAGGTTACGAACCACGAACACGATGTGTTCGTCCACCGTGTAGACATGGAACAGGTCGTNNGCGCAGGATCTCCATGAACAGGCTGCGGCAGGCCAGGTCATTGCGGAATTTATCATCGATCAGATAACGGTGGCTGCGGATCAGGCGTATGGTCTCGGCGCGCACGCCTTTGAGTTCGGGGTTTTGTTGCAGTACCAGAAAGATTTCAAGCAGTGCATACGGGCTGCGTTTGAAGCAGTTGGTGTCGCGCACCTCGACAAAGCCCTTGTGTGCCTGGAAGCGACCGTTGATGATGACCGGTTTGCTGCTCTGTTGCCGGTAGAGGATGGCCTCTTCAAACAGTTGCAACAACATTTCGTTGAGCCGGCCCAGTTCCATGATCGTGCGGTAGTAATCCTTCATGAACTGCTCCACCGCCAGTTTGCCCTCGGTGTCTTGATAGCCGAATTGGCGCGCCAAGGTCCTCTGATGGTCGAAAAGCAGGCGGTCTTCACGGCGCCCGGTCAACAGGTGCAGACCCATGCGGATGCGCCAGAGGAAATTCTGGTAGGTGATCAGTTCCTGATATTCGTTTTCGTTGAGGAAGCTGTGCTCGATCAGCTCATGGAGGCTGTCGGCGCCGAAGTGGCGCTTGGCTACCCAGCCGATCACTTGCAGGTCACGCAGTCCTCCCGGGCCCTCTTTGATGTTGGGTTCCAGGTTGTAGGCAGTGTCGTCGAATTTGCGGTGGCGCTGTTGCTGTTCTTCCAGCTTGGCCTGGAAGAAGGCCTTGCTCGGCCAGATGCGATCGGGGCCTGTGCGTTCACGCATGGTATTGAAAAGGCTTTGCGGGCCGGTCAGCTGGCGCGCCTCCATCAGATTGGTTGCGACAGTGATATCCCGTGCCGCTTCGTGGACACACTCCTTGAGGGAGCGCACGCTGTGACCTACTTCCAGGCCGATATCCCAAAGCAGGTACAAAAAACGCTCGATCGACTCCTTATATAATTGATGTTGGTCACCTTTAAGCAGAATCAATAGATCAATATCCGAACCGGGATGCAATTCGCCTCGCCCGTAGCCGCCCACAGCGATCAGGGCTATACGGTCGGTGGTTTGCTGCCTGAAGCAGTGTTGCCAGGCCAGGCATAGGAGTTGGTCAATCAGCCCGGCTCGCTGATAGACCAATTCAGTGGCCGAGGTGCCTGAGAGGAAGGCGTCCTTCAATGTCTGATTGGCCTGCTTGAGGGCGGAGCGAAATGGTTCCAGGGGATTTTGCGTCTGGGTCAGCGCCTGCTGAATAGCGGCGCTGTCTATCAGGTGTGTAGACTGCGGGCTGCTGACCATATCAGTCGGGGCTGTCGGGCAGACGGGTCAGGATGTCATGGCCTGTGTCGGTGACCAGAACCGTGTGCTCCCATTGGGCCGAGAGGCTGCGGTCTTTGGTGACTACCGTCCATTTGTCGGGCATGACTTTTACATGGCGTTTGCCGACATTGATCATGGGCTCGACGGTGAAGATCATGCCCGGCTCCAGTACTTCGCCCGTGTTCGGGGTTCCGTAGTGCAAAACCTGGGGTTCTTCATGGAACTCACGACCGATGCCATGGCCGCAATATTCCCGTACCACACTGCAATTATTGGCCTCGGCATGGCGCTGGATGGCATAGCCGATATCCCCCAGGCGGATACCCGGGCGTATCATTTCTATGCCCAGCATCATGCACTCATAGCTGATGCGAACCACCCGTTTGGCAATGATCGTTGGGTCGCCGACAAAAAACATACGGCTGGTATCGCCATGGTAGCCGTCTTTGATCACCGTGATGTCCACGTTGATAATGTCACCGGATTTCAGGGCGCGGTCGCCGGGTATGCCGTGGCAAACCTGGTGATTGACGGAAGTACAAATGGATTTGGGGTAGCCGTGATAATTGAGCGGCGCCGGGATGGCCTGCTGTTCGTTGACAATGTAGTCATGGCACAAGGCATCCAACTGGTCGGTGGTGACGCCGGGTTTGATGTGGGGCTCGATCATGCGCAGCACTTCGGCGGCCAGGCGGCCGGCCACGCGCATCTTCTCGATCTCGTCCGGGGTTTTGATGTGAATGGTCACTGACGGCTCTTCCTGTACTGCTTGTAGGCCACCGGTCGGACTGGCCTGGGGAGCAAGTATCCTATAATCGTTTGTCGTTTTTGCCCGGATATGGTATAAATCGCGGCCTTATTCGGGCTGAAGCTCGATAGTATACTAGCAGCTTGTTGAAAAACCACCGTGTTTGCCATAAGGGGATGACCGGTGAGGCGGAAGCCTCAGTCTGGCGGTCGCGCTCAACACATGGCGGGGTTGGTTGGTTTTTCAACAAGTTGCTGGTTTTTTTTAACGACACACATACGCCGGCACATTGATCCGGGTGCCGAAGATCTACGGATCTCTCGGTTGGTCAATGGGGCGTATGGAGGCTTAACCCTTACAATTTAGGAGTTTTTATGTCAGCTGTATCAATGCGTGAAATGTTGGAGGCCGGCGTTCATTTCGGTCACCAGACCCGTTTTTGGGACCCCAAGATGCGTCCCTTCATCTTCGGCGATCGTAACAAGATCCATATCATCAATCTGGAAAAGACCGTTCCCCTGGTCAAAGATGCCCTGAATTTCCTGGGTGCGGTTAGCGCCCGTCGCGGCTCCGTGCTGTTCGTTGGCACCAAACGTGCCGCTCAGCAGGCCGTTATGGATGAGGCAACCCGTGCCGGTATGCCCTTCGTCAACCACCGCTGGTTGGGCGGCATGCTCACCAACTACAAGACTGTGCGTCAGTCCATCAAGCGTCTGAAGGATTTGGAGGCCATGCGTGATAGCGGTGCAATGGACCGCTTGAGCAAGAAAGAGGCTCTGATGTTGAGTCGTGAAATGGAGAAACTGGAGCGCAGCCTGGGCGGCATC
>DKAX01000238.1 GCA_002450975.1 Proteobacteria bacterium UBA6915 | reverse complement strand
AAAGGTGGCCTGGCCAACGGAGTCATACACCGCGGCGACACCTTCACCATTGGTGAGTTCCCGCACACGCTGGGCAATATTTTCTTCCCGGTAGAAAATGGGATGATCGCAGCCATGCGCGATCGCCAGGTCAGCTTTTTCCTTCGACCCAACACAGCCAAGCACCGTAGCCCCCAGATGTTTGGCCCACTGGCACAGCAGCAGGCCGACGCCACCGGCCGCAGCGTACACCAGAATCGCATCACCAGCCTTGACCGGATAGGTGCGGAACAACAGGTAATGCGCGGTCAGTCCTTTGAGCATCATCGCGGCTGCGGTCTGATCAGCAATGGTATCAGGCAGTTTGATTAGCTTGTCCGCCTCGATCAGCCGGGTTTCGGCGTAACTACCAAGTGTCATGGCATAGGCGACACGATCGCCCGGTGCCAGATCTTTCACGTTATCACCAACTACCTCGACAACTCCTGCGGCTTCCATGCCGAGCGTGGCGGGTAATTCCGGTACCGGGTAAAGCCCGGTACGCATATACACATCAATAAAATTCAGGCCACAGGCAGTCTGGCGCAGGCGTACCTGACCGGGTTCGGGTTCACCGACCTCGATTTCCTCCCTGCGCAAGACGTCGGGACCACCGTTTTCATAGATTCGAATTGCGTATGCCATGGCGCTAATCCTAATTGGTAATAAGACAAGTAGAGTATTTTTAAATATGAGTAATCTTAGCGGAAACTTGGTGCTTTCCGTTGTAAAAATAAACAGAAAACATAGTTCAATGAAGTTCGACGTGTGTCCGTCTTGTGAACATTATCTTGTAATTTGAAGGCCCATTCTGCTATAAGAAAAAACAATCGCTTATAGAATGTAGCGTATGGAGGATATTCAGCTAGTATTCAGCAAAGCCACAGTATTATTACCACTTAGTAGCTAAGAATCTGAGAATTTTCATTCCCAATGCATGTAATACCAACCAAAATTGTAAAGCAAACGGAGGAGGAGAAAATGACAAAACGACGAACTACCCGACTGGCATCAATTGCAGGCACCGCCCTGTTCAGTCTTTTNNGCAACCAGCGCATCAGCGGCTGATGTGGCGAACATAGTTAAGGACTGTGACAGTTGTCACGGCAAGGATGGCGCCAGCACCACGCCAGAGGTCCCGATCATCGGTGGCATTTCCGCTCTTGTTCTCAGCGATGCCATGATTGCGTACAAGGGAGAGGAACGACCCTGCCCCGAGGCGGAGTACGTGACTGGCGACAAGAAGGGACAGAAGACCACCATGTGCAAGGTAGCTGCTGAGCTGAGTGAAGATCAGTTCAGTCAACTGGGGGATCATTATGCCGGTAAGCCGTTTGTGCGTGCCAAGCAGAAATTCGATCCCGCCCTGGCGGCAAAGGGCAAACCCGTACACGATGACTTATGTGAGAAGTGTCATGAGGAGGGCGGCAGCCTTGCCAGTTCTGATGCCGGTATTCTGGCCGGTCAGTGGATACCCTATATGCGACTTGCGTTCAAGGACTATAGCAGCGGTGATCGTCCGATGGTCAAGAAGATGAAAAAGAAATATGACAAGCTAAAGGANNTGCAGCAGGGTGAGGGGAGCGATTAACTCCCCTCACCCTGTTTTTTTTGCTTCGAACCACCCCGCACCAGCCTAGAGCGCATCAGCGCGGCGGGATAACCGTGCTGCCAGGAGCCTAACGGCTAAAGAAGCCAATTCCAACAATAATCAGTAGTCCCAAACCGCAGGCTATCAATACCAGGCCCAACACCTTCGACCCCATGCACATGGGCTTAGAGGGGGCGTCCACCAGGTATTTCTCCAATTGCCCGGTTTCAACCAGCCGGTCGTACTGAGCCCGGTGTTCGCGTTGGAATTCTTCCAGTGTTTGAGCGCCGGTAAACATCACGACATCTGGCGGCGGGAACTTGTCTGGCCGGAAGTGGTTATTGAAGAAATGTACCGTGAACAGGAACACGGCGGCCAGGAAGGCTTCTTCACCATGCACCAGCATCACGACATTGAATACCCAGCCCGGGAAAATCGAGGCAGTCACTTCCGGGAAGGTCAACATCATACCGCTCCCGCCGATAACCGCCATACCCCAGAACACGGCCCAATAGTCGAATTTCTCCCAGTAAGTCCAGCGGTCGAACACCGGGCGTTCGCCCATGTTGAAAAACCACTTGAACATACCATAAACATCCTCGACGTCCTTCCAGTTGGGTACCAACGAATCAGACCCAAACCAATCGAAGTTTTTGCCCTTGCGAGCAATAGAGATGCTGACGACTATCAGGTGTATGAAAAAGATACCGAGCATAACGGCAGCACTGATGCGATGGATCAGTCCCGCTATTTCCGGGCCACCAAGTGCTTTGACGACTATCGGTGCCCAATCAGTATATGCAAAATACACAGTCATCCCGGTCAGGACCAGCAGCATCACGCTTATAGCGAAACAAAGATGGGCAATACGCCACATGGGACCAAAGCGCCGTACTTGTTTGTTCGCTAACAGTTCGTCGGTGCATATAAGAGGTCTATGCTCGCCATGTTGGCGACGCCGATATTCGCGATACCACCACAGCAGTGAATGGGCCCAGAAGAATGCAAACACAAACAGCAACAGCCCATGCATGAATTTTGCGGCAATCCATACCTGTGGATATTTTTCGAAATCATGGGTATTGGCATGCGGACTAAAGCTCAAGAAACTCTCGGTTGCCAGTGGCACCTTCTTGCCGTCATGGCATTCCTGGCACGTTTCCAGGCGGTTATCGGGATGGATCTTTGAGTTAGGATCATCAACGCCCAGCGCCTCGTGATAGCCATGACAGTCGTGACATCGCGCCGTATAGGTATAGCCTAGGGTGTTGATCTGGCCATGATAGGTATCCCGGTAGGTAGCATATTTATCATCATGGCAGTTCCCGCATTGTTGCGTGATTATCTGCTTAAAGGTCTCGTCTTTTATTCTGGCGATGGAATGGGTGGTATGGCAGTCGGTGCACACCGCTGCCTTTGGATTGTGCTCTTGCAATACTTCCTGGCCATGCTTGGAGATTGCGTATTCTTCCAGCGAATCGTCATGACACTGCTCGCCACAAACTTTTGGTATGGTCAGGTGCCACTCGGTGCGTTTGGAAGTACCAAGTGGCGGTACATTGAAA
>DKAX01000205.1 GCA_002450975.1 Proteobacteria bacterium UBA6915 | reverse complement strand
ATGGACAAGCCGGCGGCCGATCGCATCGACGGCATACCGCCGGCTATCGCCATAGACCAGACCAACCCGGTACGCACATCGCGTTCGACCGTGGGCACCATGACCGAGTTGAACGACCACATCAAACTGCTGTTTGCGCGCGCGTCGCAGCTTTATTGCCATAGCTGCGGCACACCCGTGCGACGTGACACACCGCAGAGTATTGCCGAACAACTCCTGAATAAGAATCACCCGCTTCAGGACAAACCTACATTAATCGTATTCGGCATTAATATACCGGCCAATTTCAGCGCCAAGGAGATCAGCGGCTTTCTCGCACAACAGGGTTATACGCGCATTCACAAACAGAACAAACAGCGCCTGGAGGTGGTGCAGGATCGATTGCGCATCAACCAAGACAACCGTGCCCGCCTGATCGAGGCGCTGGAGGCGGCCATCAAACACGGGCAAGGCCATGTCAGTATCTATGCCGTGGACAGCGAAGTGCCACTACGCTTCTCCGCCGACCTGCACTGTGCTGATTGCGACATCCACTATCAGGAACCGAGCAATAATCTGTTCTCTTTCAACTCACCCATCGGCGCCTGTGACACCTGCCGCGGCTTTGGTCGTACGGTAGGCATCGATTACAACCTGGTCATTCCCGATGAATCGCTGTCGTTAACGCAAGGCGCGGTCAAACCCTGGCAGACGGAGAGCGGGCGCGAATGTCAGGGCGATTTGATGCGCTTCGCCAAAAAGCGTGGCATCGCTGTCGATGTGCCGTGGCGCAAGATGAGCAAAAAAGATCGAGAGTGGGTACTGCACGGTGAAGGCCGCTGGGAAGAGCGTCAGTGGTATGGCGTGGATGGCTTTTTCTCCATGCTGGAGGGGATGAGTTACAAAATGCACATCCGTGTGTTGCTCTCCAAATACCGCAGCTATGACGAATGCCCCGCCTGTCACGGTGCGCGTCTCAAGCCGCAGGCCTTGTGGTGGCGCGCGGGTACGCGCGCGGATGCCGATAGCGTACTGCCCAGCAACCAACGCTTTTATCCGCAATCGGCCAAACTGGCGCGTGAACCCTTCACACAACTGCCCGGCCTGATGATGCACGATGTCATGCTGTTGCCCATCGAGCGCTGTCATCACTTTTTCCTACACCTGCACCTGCCAGCGCCGTTGGACGAGGCCACCGATTTATTGTTGGCCGAGATACGCGCGCGCCTGCGCTATCTGGTGGAGGTTGGCCTGGGTTATCTCACCCTGGATCGCCAATCGCGCACCTTGAGCGGCGGTGAGGTACAACGCATCAATCTGACGACAGCGCTCGGTACTTCGCTGGTCAATACCTTGTTTGTGTTGGATGAGCCCAGCATCGGTCTGCATGCACGCGATATGCAGCGCATCATTCAGGTGTTACGCCGCCTGCGCGATGCCGGCAATTCACTGTTAGTTGTGGAACACGATAGCCAGATCATGCTGGCCGCCGACCGCGTGCTTGACATGGGACCGGGACCGGGTGAGCACGGCGGCGAGGTGGTGTTTTTCGGCACACCGCAAACCTTGTTGCAGAAAAAACAGTCATTGACCGCCGACTATCTCAGCGGGCGCAAGCAGATCAAGGCAGTGAAATTCAACACCGACACCCCCGACCTGTGGCTGAAGATCTATGGTGCGGCGGAAAACAATCTGAAGGCGATCGATGTCGCCTTTCCCCTGCAACGCCTGGTGTGTGTCACCGGCGTCAGCGGTTCGGGTAAGTCCACCCTAATCCAGGATGTGCTCTATAAGGCGTTGCGCAAGATCAAGGGCAAGCCGGTGGAGGCGCCAGGGCTTTATCAAAAAATCGACGGTGTACAACATCTCGATGAAGTCGTACTGGTTGACCAATCCCCCATCGGCAAGACCACGCGTTCCAATCCCGCCAGCTATGTGGGCGCACTGGATGGTATACGCAAGGCAATGGCGGCCGAGCCCTTGTCTCAGTCACGCGGTTATACCGCCGGCACCTTCAGCTTCAACAGCGGTACCGGCCGCTGCCCAACGTGTAGCGGTAACGGTTTCGAACATGTGGAGATGCAATTCCTCAGTGACGTCTATATTCGTTGCCCCGACTGCGACGGCAAACGCTTTCGTGCCGAGGTGCTGGAGGTCAAGCTGCTGGCACCCGGTCAACGCCGCGCCCTCTCCATGTCGGATATTTTGGAATTAACCGTCACCGAGGCGGTGGACTACTTCGCGCGCATGCCCGCGGTACTGGACGCCTTGCAACCGCTACAAGCGGTAGGTCTGGGTTACCTGCGGTTGGGACAACCGGTACCGACGCTGTCCGGCGGTGAGGCACAGCGTTTAAAACTGGCCGGTTTTCTTGCCAAGGCCAAACAAAACAAGACTAGCGGACATACGCTGTTCATCTTCGATGAGCCCACCACCGGTCTGCACTTCGCTGATATCGCCGTGTTGATGCAGGCCCTAGGCGAGTTACTCAAACAAGGTCACTCGCTGATCGTCATCGAACACAACCTGGACGTCATTGCCAACGCCGACTGGGTCATCGACCTGGGACCGGAGGGTGGTGACGCCGGCGGTGAGGTGCTGTATAGCGGTAATGTACAAAAGATTATGACTTGCAATGAGAGTCATACCGGCAAGGCACTGCGTTCACAACATCAGTCCGGTATAGCGCAGAAAATCTCTAAAGACACAGGGACTCGCGCCGACACCTCGCTGATTCGCATCCACAACGCACGTGAACATAATCTGAAAAGTGTGGATGTGGAGATACCACGCAACAAGTTTACCGTTATTACCGGTGTTTCCGGTTCCGGCAAGAGCACCATCGCCTTCGATATCTTGTTTAACGAAGGACAACGTAGATACCTGGAGTCACTCAACGCCTATGCACGCCAGTTCGTGCAACCCACTTCACGCCCCGATGTGGATGCCATCTTCGGTATCCCGCCTACAGTGGCGATCGAACAACGCATCTCACGGGGTGGACGCAAGAGTACCGTAGCCACGCTCACCGAGATCTACCACTTCCTGCGCCTGCTGTTCGTCAAACTGGGTACCCAATACTGCCCCGAGTGTGACATCCCCATCGAGGCACAAACCCTTGACGCTATCGTCGCACGCATAGTGCGCGACTATCGCAATCAGCGCATCGGCCTGCTGGCACCGCTGGTGGTGGCGCGCAAGGGTTATTACACCGACCTGGCCAAGTGGGCCAACAACAAGGGCTTTGGCTATCTGCGTGTGGATGGCGAGTTTCTGCCTACTGATGCCTGGCCACGCCTGGATCGCTTCAAGGAACA
>DKAX01000124.1 GCA_002450975.1 Proteobacteria bacterium UBA6915 | reverse complement strand
CCGTCGGCGCTGACGTAAACATAGTAGGCGCCGCCCTTGGCCAGATTCAATTCAGTTTCATACACACCCTTCTCCACCTCGCGCGCACTCACCTCGCGTCTATCCTGTCCGGGGGCACGATAATAACGCACGCGCACCTGTTTCAGATCAGACAACGGTGTCTTGCCATCGGCATCGATCAACTTGAAACGCAAGTGCATCTTGTCTGAGCTTTGCACACGACGATCGGCGGCCACCTGGTATTCCACACTGGCAGGCAGGCTGGCCAAAGGTGCCAGTTCGGGATTGGGCTCGGCGGCCATCTCAAAGCAATGGACGATACGCGGTGTCTCCAGCAACAGGGCAACGTCATAGATACCTGATGCCGGCACCTTGACTGTTGCCGTGTAGGTACCGGGATGGGTCTCGCTCAGGGTACGGTCGGCCACGGCCACGGCACGCGGGCGATGGCCGTAGTTACGGAAGTTACCCATGGGGGCGTTCATGCCCTCCATGTAGTAATACACCGTGTTGTCGCCGGGGCTGACCACCAGCACCGCCGCCTCGCCGGGGGTCTCCTGGATATTGTCGGCAATACTGACATCATTGACCTTGCCCGGCGCCACCGGACCGGCCTGGAAGGTAATGACCGGTATCTTACCCTTACCCAGATGGGCCAGCTCGATCATGCTGACGCGCTCGGAATCGAGCGAGCGCACATAGGCGAAGGCGCGGCTGAAGGCGACCTGATAAGGCTTGTCTTCCACCTTGATCGTATGGGCGATGGTGTTGTTGGAGGCGTCCAGTGCATAGACCACATGCTCCAGGGTATTGACCGCCATGCCCCAACGTCCATCCTGGGAAAAACGCATGGGTCCCAGACCCTGTTTGGCGGTAACTGTTTTTACGACTTTGTTGTTCTTGGTATCGATTACACTGATCTTGCCGCTCTGACCGTCGGCCACATAGACCGACTGGCTCATGGCGGAATAGGCCAGGCTGATGGGCTGCTCGCCGATCTTGAGGTCACGCAGCTTTTTCAGCTTCTGCACATCGACGACGCTGACCGTGCCGGAGCGGCGATTGCTGACATAGGCGAAACGGCTGTCGCCGCTGAAGGTGAGCTCGTGGTGGCCATTACCGGTGGCGACAAAGCCGACGATCTTGCGGGTGTCGGTATCGATGATGGTCACACCGCTCTTTTTGGCATCGCGGTGATTGTTGGCCACCCAAAGATACTTGCCATCGGGTTGGATGCTGACGCGGGTCGGCACCTCACCGGCGGGTATGTTTTCAACCACTTTAAAATTTTCCAGGTTGACCACGGCCAGCTCACCGATGGTGGGCATGGTGACATACATGAGCTTTTCGTCACTGCTCTTGGCCCAATCGGCACCGGGGCGCTTGAGGTTGATCAGACCGTACAATTTGGTTATGCCGCTGATACCGACAATGGGATCGATGACGGAAATGGTGTTGTCCTGATTCATCACCAGCACAAAGTAACTGTTCAGATCGACCATGGGACGCATGCCGACGTTGCCTTGCAGATACATACCAACGCGCTGCTTACAGGTCATGGGCTTGTCTTCACCGCGGCGGTTCCAGGCCTGACCGATATCCATCCAGGCTGCGGGATAGATACCGCGCACCGGTTGCCCACTCTGCGCATCGGTGATGCGAAAGCTCAGATCGGCATACTCGCCTTCGCGGATCTTGCTTTGCTGGCTATTGGGTTTGGCATTGAACTCGACCACAATACCGTCGCGCTCCAGGCGCCAGGACTTGTCGTCACCCTTGCCGGTATCCGACTGGCTCTGGGCAACGGCGAAATTCATTGATGTTAAAAACAGAAAAAGCGCCGTCCAGCGGGCGCTGTTTTTCACGACTTGCCTATACATACTTCCACCCCACTCTACTGCTATTTACGACTACCAATAAAACAAGAAAAGGGTGCAGGCCCGCAGGCCTGCCCCCTTTGAAATTGCCTACTGCAATATAGTTATTATTCATTCACTTACTGCAACAACCCCACTCTCAGGATACCCCACAGGCCGTTGGTACTACCGAAGGAACCCTGATCCAGGAACAGGTAATCACCTTCGATGGCACCGGCACCACCGGCACCGTTGGCAGGCACCACGTCAAAGTGGGCATTAGGCGTAACACTCTCCTGGTGGCCCAGGGTCATACCAATCGGATTGTGCCCGATGGTCTGCGACGGAACCGTACCAGCCAGGTAGGGATCACGCTGCCATTGGTGACCGTGCAGGGCAAACGTGGTGCCGCGGCCTACACCCGTAGGCTCAAGCACACGCATACGCACACCCTGGCCCGGAGCAGCGGTCATGACCGGCGTGACCGGATCACCGATATTGGCATCGGCCGTGGTCGCAGTACCGCCATTGGCACAACACAGGTTGCTATAGGCCTGATAGGCGTTGGTCACACCACCCAGACCGACCAGACCAAACGGTGCATCCGGCGGCAGACCAAAGCGGAACCACAGCGGCTCACTGCCGTAGTTGATGGCTGCCTGGGCGGAGTCATGTGCATCCTCGGGGAAGCCCAGACCTTCGGAGGCGATATTGGGTACTGCGCTGCCATCGGCGTAGCGATGGTTCAGCCCCTTCTGCAACACCACGGTCATATCACGGAAATTACCCGTAGCGGTAGACACGGTCGCCTGGGCGCGGGTTGCGCGCTGGGCGTTGACGTTAGCCACCTGATGGTCGCGGGTCATCTCCAGACCAGCCAGCATATCGGGGAAGGTAGCGCCAACCGGCTGTACCGACAAGGCACCGACCATACCCTTCTGGCCCTGTTTGATCTTATCGGCCGGGGTCAGATTGGCGCCGCCAAACTCAACCGGTGTCGCCACCAGGTTCAGCTGGGTGCCTTGACCGGTAGGTATCGCCTCGTGATGACCGGCATACCAAACATAGGTCTTGGGCGGAGACTGCGTGACCGCACCAGTCTTGGCGTCGACAATCACCGGGGCCACCGTTTGAACCGGGTTCAGACCTACGTTGACACCGTCAGACTGGGTCATGTCGTACTCCACCAACTGGGGATGGATACCGACGTGGCCGGAAGGACGGATCAGGTTGTTGTTGAAGGTGGTCAGTCCTTGTACGTTCTGACGGTCACGATTCACAACCTGCAGCAAGGTGTTGTAACCGGCCAGGTCGGGCACGACGTTGTACAAACGGTTGTGCAACTGGACCTTGACGCAGTCACCAGCATCGGCACGCAACACCAGCGGTTCGACCGGCGCAGTGGCCTTCAGACGTACCTGGCAGGCCGGTTTGGTGACACCGGGCATGCTTGGGGTGTCGGCACACGCGGCGGCGGCCGGATTCACCGGTTCCAGATCCATCACGCGGACAAACATCAGTCCGGTGGGATCATGCAGCGGACCCGCCTGACCACCCAGGTTCAACACCGCACCGTTATCAGCCACCACCTGCAAGGGGGCGATCTGAGTAGCACGCGGGTTATAGACCAGGGTACCGCCGGCCGGATTCAGAGGACCACCAACGTGCATGGTAGCGGACAGATCGTTGGGCACGATGTTGACGCCCACGCCGTTCTGCAACACCTCGTTGGCCGATACCGCCACCACGTGGTACTCACGTACCGGTGCGGTCAACGGACAGACGCCATCGAAGTCAGCACGGTTAACGATACGACCGGGTTTCGGATTGGCGTTGTTAGGCAGCACTTTCAGGTCGGCCTGTGCGTCACTATAGGCGCGCATGATACCCCACATACCACTCCACCAACCGTCCTGACTGGCGTCCATGGAATAGAGGTAGTCGGTCTGGGCAACGGCTGCCGCCTTGACATCGTTACCTACCGGCATTGTGAAGGTGAACTGCTCGGAGATACCGTCGTTCTGGGCGTTACGCCAACCGGAGTTGGGCGCCGCGCCGTGACCGGAACCGCTTTGCAACCACTTCACGCCGTGGATAGTGGCGTTGTGCTCGTGCTCGTCACCACCGGCCTGGATCTTGATCTTGACCAGGTCATTGGGATAGGCACGGATCATCGGCGTGAAGGGGTCACCCTTTTGCACGCCGCCGGTCATGGCCGGATACGGGGTATCACCCAGGGCCGTATTCAACTGCGCAATGGCGCGGTCGGTACGGGTCTGCAGGGCGAAGGCCAGATCACCGGCCAGGCCGTTGGCCTGTGAACCAGGCTTGCCGTCCGGTCCGAGTTTGGCCGGGTCATAAACACGCAGACCGACCGGCTCGTTACGGTAGTTGGCCACCTGCAATCCCACGTCATCGGCCGAGATAGCCTCAGGACAGGGACGCGGTACGCCACCGGGACACAGCGCCGGGAATAGCAGGATATCCGGGAAGGCCGGTACCGTGCTCTGGCGGAAGGAGGGATTGATAGAGAAACGGAAGGTCTGATCCGCCGCCAGGGCGATAAAGTTACGACCGCGTGGCTGCAGACCACCGGGGGCCACGGGCTGACCGTTGGCGTCCAGGGTGATCTGACCGATAGGCTCACCGGTAGGACCAACACCGACGTAGATGCCCTTCTCATAGGCATGCTGCATCTCGCTGAATTCAAAATAGAATTCACGGAAGCCCTGATCGGCTGTGCCATCACCTGTGGTATCGCTCAGGATAGCCGCCTGCCAGCTGGTGGGACCACCGTCGGCACGGGTATACATGGGCGTACCGGTTTCGTTGTGTACCCAGGTGGAGTTGGCCGGCTCGACCAATACCGTGGCGTACAAACCGATCTGCTGATGGGTGGAAGGACCGTAGTGGTCATGGGTAAAGATGATGCCCAGACCGCGATCCTCACCGGCCACGTTAACCACCGGGTCAGCAAACCAACGCTGAATGGTGGTACGCGCGCCCAACCAATGGTTGTTGGGGCCGGCGCCGAAGAACGGATGGGGCAGCGGCTCCAGATGATTGGCGGCGTTTTCCTTACCGCTCAGCACCGGCGTGGCAACGGTGTCGTTGTAGTTGTTAATGGCGTGGATGCGTTCCTGCACCATGCCGGGGCTCAAGGTACCATCTTCATAGTTCCAGCCGTTGCCGGAACCGTCGGTGGTGGTCAAGTCCCACTTGGGCAGATGGATGTGCTGACCGATGATGTCGGTCGGCGTGCGCACCTGATAGTCATCCATTTCGTAGACCTCGGGCACCAGATTGGTGTGCAGGTACTTGGCACAGTCAAAGGTGTTGAGGCGAATGACGAAAGGCTCGGGCGGACGCTGATTGGCCATGGTCGGGGCCACGTCTTCCCACAGGGTAATAATACGCTGTTGCGGGAAGTGGTAGCCGACCTTGTTCAACACGGCGTCGATCTGGATATTGGCACCTTTGTAAACGCGTGGGTTGTCAGCGCCAAAGCGCGGGGTGCCGATGGTACCCAAACCACCGTGGCCGTCGAAGAATGAACCCTGCTGCCCGGTCAGGAACAAGGCACCGGTATCGTCGATACAAGGCTCGGCGTACGGAGCACTCGGCAAAGGTTTATTACCGTTGGTGACGAAGTTACTCGCTACCGTGGTGCCATCCATATTCATGGCAAAGCTGGCATGGTTGCGCTGGGCATGGAAGGCCATGGCCACACGCTCGACGTCCGTACCCTTCTCGTCATAATAAATCGGCTTGGCGCGGGTGATCTTCTTGCTCATATCCAGACGGTTTTGCGACGCGATGGCGGTACCGCCGGCGACATAACCATCCAGTGAGTGGCGCGGCAGACCGCCGTCCCAACCACCGGCATGTTTCGGATCCATACGATCAAACAGCGGATCGCCGGAGTTCTTCAGGGTAGTCGCCTCAGCCTCGGTCAACATATCCAGCGGTGGTGTCGGCGGACGCTGACCTACCGCATCTTCGATACCAGCCACCCAGAAAGGGAAACCGGGGTTGACGGTGCGATCAACAACCAGGGCCTGACTGGACTCGGGGATACCGTCGCCATTGGCGTCCTTGGTCACGATCTGCACGGCACCGGGCATAGGCGCCATGGCCTTGCCGGGCAGCGGGATCAGAGCCGGGATAGGTGTACCGGCCAGGATCTCACCATCCGGCAGGGCGCGGGAACCGGGCATTGGCATGCCGTTTTGCAGGGCGAAAGGCACGCCATGGAAGTCGGGGGCCGCCGGAGTGCCACCACTGGCAGTCAACACAGTACCGGTCTCGGTGGTGTCATGGATACGCCACATCTCCCACATGCCCTGGGCAAAGTGCGGATAGAAGTGACAGTGGAAGATGGCATCACCGGCGCTCTTATTACGATTACCGCTGCCGCCGAAGTTGATCTCGTAGGTGTAGGCAGAACCGGGGCCTATGCCCTGGGCGTCGATATAGTTGGAGTTGTCATCGTTGGGATTGAACAACCACTGGTGGTTGTGCAAATGGAAGACGTGCTGCTCCTTGGGTCCGGCGTGCAGATTACGGAACTTGACGAAGTCACCCACGTAGCTGTGGTGCACGTTGGATGGATCGTCAGGAAAATAAGCCGCAGTTGCCTTGGGGCCGACCGCCAGACAGTTGTTCAACGCCGGGTCGCAAGCCTCCAGACCGGCGTTGGCCGGGATGTCCACCTGCATGGCCGGATCGCCGACGGCGTAGGCGGTCAAGAAGAACTCTTCATAGGCACAGGACAGACAGTCATGCTGCGGACCTACGCCCAGACGGTTGGCGATGATCTCGGAACCGATACCACCGGAACCGTAGTTGATCATAAAACTGTCGCGCACGCCGTGCAGGGTGTGACGCAGGACCGGATCGGCAAACCATGCGGGGAACGCCTGGGCAGCTGCAGTCTCATCGTGGAACACCACGGTGAATTCGCGGAAGGCCTCCAGACGATTCGGTACGGTGGGGTTGCGCTCTCCCTGGCTCTCCAACGGATAGGTGGAGGGCGGGAAGGTGCCGTCGGCATTGGGTCCGGCAATGACCGCATTGATATCCGAATGGACCAGGTTGTTGCCGTCCAGCATATTCAGGATCGGCAGACCGGCCTTACCCTCCAGGCACCAAACACCATTGGTGGCACAGTCATTGGGGTAACGGGCCTCATAGTCCAGGATCGGTTGACCGTTGGCGGTGGTACCGATGGTCGCCAGGCGACGCTCTTCTTCGGTAGCCTGACTGCGATAGAAGCGTGCATTGGCAGGCTCGACGTTGACCACGCCGAACAGACCGACACCGATGTTACCGCCGCTGGCCTCGCCACCGAAAGGTGCGCCATAGCTATAGACCATGAAGGCGCCCTCTTTCTCAGCGAAGAAGGTGTAGGTACGTGACTCACCGGAGTTGGCCAGATTGTTGGCATTTTTGCCCACGTTGGCCGAGTAGTCGGCGATACCCGTTGCCAGTTGCAGACCCAAGGGCTGGAAACCGGCGTGGCGATCGGCCACTTGATTATTGAGTTGAAGCTGCGGAATAGCGGCATTAAACGGATTGGCTACCGGTGTCAGCAGGTTTTGGAAATTGACCTGCAAACAGTCACCGGCCGCGACACGCAGTGTTAAGGGGCGTGCACGTTTGTCGGCACGCAGGGCGACCTGACCCGGCACCGCGGCGCCACCATTGGTTAGAGGCAGATTGGTCAATGTATTGACCACATCGCGCCGCAAGGCGTAGATCATGTAGTTTACATTCTGCGCACCCAGTCGATTAAAAACGACCGGCTGGTCGATGGCCACCACGTCGGCGGTCACCGTGCGTTGACAGGCCACAGCGGCCTGTGTCTCTCCGGACACAACGGTCAGCAGACCCAGCATGGACGCGATTATCGCGCCACCGGGTAACCGTTTCTGCATTTTCTTATCACGCCTCATCAAGCG
This sequence comes from Proteobacteria bacterium UBA6915, assembly GCA_002450975.1. Taxonomy (GTDB): domain Bacteria; phylum Pseudomonadota; class Gammaproteobacteria; order UBA6915; family UBA6915; genus UBA6915. The sequence continues at coordinate 30,478 of DKAX01000124.1, read as the reverse complement.
CTCCCCCTTTATTGTTTTAAATAAGCAATTCGAATCGAATCTGCCTGCAAACAGGCGCCGTGACTCAAACCAACATAGTCGACACCTCTTTAGCCAATGTCGAACAATACGCAGGTAGTCAACTCAATACACTGATCGGGGGAAGGAAATTAACGGACACAAAAGGACAGTTGCACCTGTACTTTGGTACTGTACCCGGTAAAGATAATTGGAATAACTCTAATAGCGAAGGGTTATATACAACTAACGAGTGTAACAATCGTTGATAAAGACTATCTAAACCAGTAGACTAATTGGTACTTAAAATACAACAATAAAAACTTCTATTTTTTGGGCGAGTCCGGCCCAAATCATAAAAAAACGGCGACCAGGATGAGGGGGAAGTTGGTTTGACTAAGTCTATTCGTGTCGTTATTTGTGACGATCACTCCGTTGTTCGTTATGGCATCACACATCTACTAAGCAACGAACCGGGTATCGAGGTTTCCGGTCAGGCAGCCAGCGGATCGGAGTTGTTAAAAGTCCTGGAAAAGACCCCCTTCGATGTCATCATCATTGATATGGAACTTGGTGACTATCAGGGCACGGAAATCATCGAGCAAATTAAACACCTTAACGCCGACGCGAAAATCATAGTCTACAGCGCGCATAGCGATGAGACCTTGATATACCGGGCGATTGAGCTGGGTGTTCAAGGCTACATTTTAAAACAATCAGACTACACGGAATTAACACGCGCCATTCAAACCATTTACCAGGGCGGGTCGCTGCTGGAATCATCCATCGCCACCAAGTTATTGCGCTTTATGCGTAGTAACCAGGACGGCGCCAACAGCGATTCACTTAGCCGGCGTGAAATCGAAGTTTTGATGTTGTTAGCCAGCGGTAAAAGCAACCGAACCATCGCCGACTCCCTGTTCATCAGCGAGCGTACCGTCAAGTTTCACGTCAGCTCCATTCTGGCAAAACTTCAGGCGAAAAACCGAACCGAAGCTGCCTTGCTGGCGACTGAGAAGGGATTGATCAAACAGAGACCCTTGGCTGAGCGTTAATAATTAAGCGTCAGTGAACGATCAAGTCTTTGTGCTCCAACTCTACATGATTTTCCACGTCGCCCAAGGCCGCACATAACTGAAGATAAAGGCCCTCTAGCTCGTTGAACGATGCATTGGCGGCATTGATCGATTCACATAATCGGCTCATGCGCACCGCACCAATCTGCAGACACCCGGACTTTAATCCGTGCACTTCCCTGCTTACGCGGCCTCTATCTGAGTCTGCCAGTGCCTGTGACAGATTGACCAATCGCTCATGTGCATCGCTGACAAAAAGCCCAATCAACTGCCGGTAGACAGAGGAATCCCCTGTCTTTTCCATGAAAAGATTCTTAATCGTCGAATCCAACACCTCCGATTCGGACAATACTGGCACAATCACCTCTTCGTTGCTGCCTAACCACTGCAATATCTTGTCCCGAAAGGCCGAAAACCCCATGGGTTTCACCAGAAAATCCGCTGCGCCGAGGGACATACATTGTTGCCGCAATGTAACGGAAGCGTCGGCGCTTACAACAATAGTAACCGGCCGCTGTTCAGTATCTGAATTTTTCATGGCGCGTAACACATCAAGTCCGTCCAGTCCGGGCATGTAGCCATCCAGCAACAGGAGCGCGTAGGTTGTTTTGGTCAATGCCTGCAACACGGAGTCACCATCGGACACCACATCTACCTTCAACCCCATATCCTCCAGCATACGGGCCATGACTCCACGGCTGATAATATTATCTTCAGCCAGCAAAACCCGTTTTCCAGCCAGAACAGACCGGGCCTCCCTGGTCGCGACCACGGGACTCCCGCAATAACAATCACGCGACATATCCACCTGACGACTCTCGTACAAGGCACGCAACAGTACGCCGGGTAATACGGGCTTGTTCAAACATCGGGCCATTGGCAAAGAAGAGACCAAACCGGCACGCAGTCTAACCGTAAGTGGATTCAACAAAATGGTTGCCAACCCGGGAAGGTTTCGTTCTTGTGTATACGTCCTTACAAAATCCACCCCACGACCAGCGCTAAAACCGCTGTCCAAGACAAGACTGGCACTTTGCCCCTCCGGATATGCACGAAACCAGTTTTCCAGATCGCTCCCACTTGGCAACCATTGACAGCGATACCCGCGCCCTTCCAGATAATTTGCCAAAGACTGATACAACACGTTATTTTCCACCGCAACCCCTACCAACTCCTGAGAAGCTCCGGCAATCTGTAGCTCGCGACTTGATGAATCCAGCACCTTATGTAACGAAAACGTAAACCAGAATCGCGACCCTGTACCATATTCGGACTCAACCCCAATATCCCCCCCTAACAATTTCACCAAACGCTTACAGATCGCCAAACCAAGACCGGTCCCCTCGACCTGCCTGTCGACCTTGCCTTCCCCCATATAACGACTGAAAGGATCAAACAGTGTCTGCACGTATTCCTGCTTTATACCGGTCCCGGTATCAGTCACCACACATTCAAGAATCTCCTTATCGACACCACCCCCGATCGATTTGAATTCGATTGCAACATACCCGGCAGGTGTAAACTTTATTGCATTGGCGACAAGATTTACCAGAATCTGTCGTAGATGAATGGCATTTCCGCGAAACCGGCCATCGGTAAGAGCATTCGCGTGAAAGATCAGCTCAAGATTTTTTTCTCCCGCCTGAAAACCCAACACATCCATAACATCTTCCACCAGCTGCCCCAGGTGAAATTCCTCTTCACGAATAACCACGGCATTCATTTCGAGCCTGGTGAAATCAAGAACCTCGTTTACCACCTGCATCAGCAAATTTCCGCAACTGCGTAGCGTATCCATGTAGTCGCGTTGCTTTTTGTTCAATGGTGTATTACCCATCAAATCGGAAATTCCAATCAGCGCATTCAGTGGCGTGCGAATCTCGTGCGACATCCTTGCAAGGAAATCCGTCTTGACCAGCGCATTGCGCACAGCCAGATCATGCATTTTTTCCATTGTCTTAGCACGATCCTTCAACGTATCATTCATTACACTGATTTCGTTCAGATACCTCTGCTTCTCGGATAACCTCTTCTTTGTTTCGTTGTCAACATGACGCAAACTTAACATCGCGATCAGATAAAGCACCATAATGATACTGATCACCTGAATAAAAAAGGTCCTTTCTTTTTCAATCAATTCCAAATAGCGATGGGTAACATCAAAATTGATTCCGACATAATATTCAGATTGCCCGCCGACAACTTTGTTCAGAATATTCAAAACATACATTTCCTGGTCACTGTCACCGATAAAGTAACCATCCAGCTCCGATGAAAAATTTTCACTATCCTGAATTATGATTGTCGAGCTTAGCAAATCCGACTCTCGCAACTCGACCTCCCCAGAGGAGTAAATCAAATTCAGACTTGAGTTGAAAATTTCAACATTGAATATATTTGTATCTTTTAGCAGGCGTGCAAATTCGCCTTCGATCTCCCGAAGATAGCTATTATCCCTGCGCACTGAAATACGTGAATTTGTATCCTTACTCGAGGTTAAAAATGACTCATCCAGCTCTATGGAAACCATATTGACCAATATTTGGTTTACCATCTGCCCATAGTGATGAAAATATTTACGTATCTCGGCATTGGACATGTGGCGAAAAACACCGGCCACGAGCAAGGCGGAGATTATCAGCAAGACCATCCCCACCAGGGCCGTCATTTGCAGATAATCAGTTGAATTTCGCTTTGTAAAATCCCTAACCTGCTTCAAAGCATCAAACCCCTGCTCGCCTTCCTTAACACATAAACATTGTTTTAGAACATCGAAAATCCCGACACTTACTGGTTGCCGATATTTTCCAGTTTTTTGCGGTACTCAGCCGTCACCTGCCTCGCCTCCTGGGTATTTTTTATCACCCTGGGTGTCAACATAATAATCAGCTCCGTGCGACTGGAAGAGGATATCGTCTTGCCAAACAACATTCCCAGCAAGGGCAGGCGTGTCAATACAGGAACACCACTCTCACCATTGGCCTTGTTCTCTCTGATCAAACCACCCAGGACTATCGTCTCACCACTATCAACGGCAACGGAGCTGCGAATACTGCGACGCAGGAAAGCGCGCTGCCCGGTAGCCTCATCGATATCACCCACATCGGTAACCTCTTGATTGACCTCCAGCGAAACCAGACCGCTGGAATTCACCCTGGGTGTAACTTCCAGCATAACGCCGGTATCCTTGAATTGTACGGATGAGGCCACCACTTTACCCTCGCTTGAGACCAGCGCCGTGGAAATCGGTTGTTGATCGCCAACTCTGATATTGGCTGTCTCATTATTGCGAACCATCAAGGTCGGAGAGGACAATACATTGACCTTGCCCTCGCTTGCCAGGGCGCGCAACATCCCCTGCAATACACCGCTTGCATTGACGACACTGTAATTAAAGGTCCCTGGGAATGTCAGTGCATCACCTACCTGTCCGCTGGCGCTATACTCACCGCCTTGCATTTTATCGGTAAAATACCACTGCATGCCGTAGCTCAATTCACCGCTCAGGCGCACGTCAACAATCGACGCCTCCACCAATACCTGCAAAGGCATCACATCCAGACGACGTACAGCAGTCTCGATGCGCGCATAGTCATTGGCTTTTGCCAGGATCAGCAGATTGTTATTGTCGGGTGCCGCCATGATGCGAATCGCCGATTGACCGGGTGCTGGTAACTTGGCGGCATCTTGCGCCCCCGATCCCCCGGCCGGTTTTGATAGAGGCGCCTCCTTATTCAAGTCACTTAAGGTCACTGCCTGCATGCCCGGAGCAACTACAGACGAACCCTGGTCACTTTGCGTACTTTTCGCCTGCTCACCGGTAAACAATTCATTGAGGGTGGCAGCCAGATCCTGGGCATTGTTGTTTTGCACCTCATAGATATAGAGGCGAATGCCATCACCGCCACCGGGTTTGTCCAATCTGTCGATCCATTGTTTCACCGAATCGAGAAAGTGAGCCTGTGGCGTTATCACCAAAACACTGTTCAATCGCTCCAAGGACTGGATACGCAACACATCACCGCGCCCACTCTCTTTACCCGTTAGCAAAACAGTATTCAGTTCGTCGACCAGTGTGCGACTGTCTGCGTAGCGAATGGGGAACATACCAACCGACATACCAGCCAGCCAATCCACATCAAACAGTTCGACAGTGTCCAGCAGTTGCGCCAATTCGGCACCGGTGCCACCCAACACCAGCAAATTTCGTTGATGATCGATCCGTACCACGCTCTCTTTTTCCGCCATAGGTTCCAAGATCTTTGCCATCTCGGCGGCAGCGATATAGCGCAAGGGGATTAACTGATAGCGATAACCGGCTGCGCGCCTGTCCCCCTCGACGACCAACGGTTGAATCCCGCGCCGACCATCCGGGACAACTCGCATAAGTCCACCCTGATCAATAATGCGCACCCCCTGTAGCTTTAGCACTGTCTCCAGAGCCGGCAGCACCGCCTCTTTACGTAACGGCTCACTGGTCTGCATGGTGACCTGACCACGTACCTGACTGTCAACGCTATAGTTCAGTTGCAGCATCTTGCCCAAGACCAGCTCAATCACTTGCGCTATCTCGGCCTTCTCGAAGTTGAGGGTATAACTGCCCTTGCCCTTGGTCACCTCGCTGCGTGAGGTCGTATTGACAAAGACACCGCTACCCGGATAGATCTCGGCGTCCGGCCCTGGTACGGCATCTGCTGCCCATGCAAAAGACCAAGCGCAAAACCAAGCGACCAGCAACACGCCGGTTGCCGATAATCGGGCCAAGCAAGACGAACTGTGCACTCTATTTCCTGTGTTACTCACTTTCATACTTCACCTACTTCAAACAGCCTGCGCGTCTACTGCGTCGAGGCATTAAGCAATTCCGGTTTCAAATCCAGACGAACCTGTTGTTGCTCCTTGATCAACACCAGACTCTGCGCATCGATCGAGCCCACCAGCCAGTCATCCAGTTGCTCACCTTGACCGACAGTTGCATAACGACGCTGCTTGGCGTGCCACAACAAGGCAAAACGTCTCTTGCCCGCACCGGTAACACCGGTCAATTCCCAATCGCTTCCGGTTGTTACGATCGGCACTGTCTTGCCAATATCCGACACTGCCACCGATGCACCGGGTGGCTGGCGGCCTTGGGTAAACAGCGGGTGTAGAGATAAATCTGCGAACTTTGCCATTGAAGGCTGTTGAGGCAATGCCTTTGGTAATCCTTCAGTCAGGATATTTTGTGAGATAGGCGCGACATCCGGAAGTAGTGCTCTGGTTGCGACATGAAACAATCCCAAGATCAACGACGCAACCAACACAGTCAAACCCAAGCTCAATGGTGAATACAGTAGCGACAACCAGCGCATCATGACTTCCGCTCCATATATGCTGTCAACTCAAACTGTACATCGACCAATTGCGGTGTATCGTTTGCCGATGCCAACAGACGACGTCCTCCTGACGCCTGAATATTCAGCTGGTCCACCGTCATTACCGGTCTATCCAGTTCCAATTGATGCAATATCTGTTGAAGCGCGCCCATGTGGGTCTTGATCGATACACGTAGAGCTACAGTCTGCAGACCGTCGATCTCCTTGCTTGGTAAAACCTGGGTACTGACCAGGCTTGCCTGGTGTTGCGTCATGAGATCTTGCAACTGCCTTTGCAACAAGGCCGAGGCAAGCGTGGGTGTTTCGGCTGCGAGGAAATAGGCCTTGTACTGTCTATTGCCCAAGACCATACGGAGTTTCTGTTGATTCACGTCCTTTTGCTGCACCAGACGCTGCATTTTGTCCCATTGCTGCATCAATCGATCCCGTTGATCCTGTCGTTCCGCCATCCCTTGATAGAGGGGCTCCACCAGCAGCACAATCACAACCAGTACCGAGGCGATCTTCAACAACACCCTGAGTCGTCTGTCCAGCCTGTCAATCATGTTTTGCCTTTGCCTTTTCCAGGTGAGCGATGATCTGGAAGCGGTCTACGCGGTGCTGTGGATGTTGTGTTACCGGTGAACGAAATTCGACCTGCGTCAGTAGTGGTGACGCATCCAGCAAGCCGATCAACTGCGCCGCCGAAACCGAATTACCATAGATCCGCAACTCATTGCCGCTAATTTCGAAACGCTCGAGCCAGGTGTCTTGCGGCAAGAGTCGGCTAATTTCCGCCAATAATTCGATAGTCGCCATGCGCTGTTCTTTCAGCGCGACGATTTGATCGACGCTGGCCAAGTAGGATTGCAGGCGGCGCTGTACCGCGGCAGCGGCTTCCGCCTGAGGGCGCAGTTGCTGCACTTTTTCCGACAAGTCCCCCAGAACCTGCGCGTTGCGCACCTGATCCACTATGGGAATGGCAATCACAAGACACAGGGCAAGCGCTGTCATCACACTATTGAACCTCCGCCTGCCAAGATCGAATCTGGGGTTTATTCCAGGAAGCATATTCCATGGTCTCTCCTCGACCAGCCCGCCGCGCTGTAAATGAAGTGACCGTGGTACAAAATGGTAACGCTGCAATTCTGCCAGCACCGGATCGAGATCACTGCGCCGGACCAGACACAAGCGAATGGNNAACACCAGATCACGTTGCATTACCATAGACGCCGGCCATACCAGTTGACAACGACGCCATTGGGAAACGCGTCCCTGAAACACGGACAACGGCATTTCGGAAACCGTATCACCACTCACCCGCTGCAAACGGTAACTGCCAGTAGCCTCAACCAGCCAACGCCAATGAGTGCCACTTGAAAAAACGAGGCGTTTGGCCAAAAGTTTCCTTATATGTGTAACCAACCCCGGCCAGGAGGCGGCAGCGGGAAGCACCAACTTATGATTCACGGCAAACCTCCCCATCAACGGAACACATCACCGATACCTCGCGCCAATCGAGCAGGTGAAACGGTTGACTGCCCGCACGCAAACTAACAATGGCACGCACTCCCGCCAACCCTCCCCCGCTCGTGCGCCCCACGGCAACCACAGTCACCACCTGGGGCGCTACCCGTGTCGAGTTAACCGTGCTAGCAGGCCTTTGCTCATCTGATACCTGTGGCGATTGCGTCACACGAGGTACCAGGGTAGTGCGCCGCCCGGAATGTACCGTCAATACCGGTTGTAGGCGTCGATACCACGTCTCCTCCATCCCCATCACCTTGAGCAGCTCATCAATACTGTGAAAAGGGCGATTCGCGCTGTCATACTCATACCCCGCAGCCTGATAATCGCTGCTCTCCGCACCATTCACACGCACCAGATCATCGGCATCACGCCAGTCGAGTATTGCTGCTGCCAGTGACTGTACCTTGTCATCGCTTAACGATAATTGCGCCAACAATGCCTTTAGCTGTACTTCGTCAGCCCAATTCAAATCCATCTTTGTCGCTTCGTCTTGTAAACGTATCCACAAGTCGCCACCATTGAATTGCCAACGGTAAATGCGATCATCGGCCAGCCAACGCTCGCCACCCTCTATTTGCATCACGCCGGCGATAGCCCTAAAAACACCTGCCTGAACCAGGTTGCGTGCAGCAATACTTTGCTCGTTATAAAAGGTTTGCTGCGTCTGTGCGCGCAGCGTCCGGCTGAAACTCAATGCCAACGCCGAAAGAAACACCAACACCCATAAGACTGTAACCAGCGCCAATCCCTGTTCGCGTAAACGCACAATGAATTTCATCAGCTAGGCCCCCGGCCCACGGTTGCAACCAGGCGATCATAGGGAGTAATCCAAAGTGACGGCCAGGACCTCAGTTCATCAGCCATGACGATATCCACTTCAATGGCATTAGGTAGACTATCTCTCCCCGACCATTGAGAAAAACGTACGCCGTTTTCATCGACATATTGAAAACGCACCGACTCTACATCGTTCAACAGGGTCTCTTGATGCTGCCCCCCATTTTCACTATCCAGCATCGAGTAAACCAAAATCAGCCTCCCCAAGGATCGCCCCTCGTCAGGCTGCCACTCTATAAGCAGCCGATACCATCCGCGACTCCACTGACTGGCCAGCGGTGCCACAAAGCTCACGGCATTACCCTCGCCGCTAAACTGAATTTCCGAGGACAGAGGCAAGGGCAGCGGTTTTGCCTGGGCAATCTGGCGCCGCAACCAGTCACTTACCAGATAGCGTTCACTGGCATGAGCCTTTACCGCCACGGCCTTGTACCAACTGCGAGCCGAAAAGTGCAGTGCACCATACAGCGCAGACATCAACATAACCGTGAGCGACAGGGCAATCAGCACCTCAAGCAAGGTGAAGCCACTCATCCGCCCACCATGCCATCGAGGAGTGCTCACTGAGCCGCCGCCAAGACCAGGGTACTAAGATCCACCTGTCGCTGTTTACTCCCCTGCTGCCAGTTGACCCGCAATTTCACCTCATAGGCGCGCAACCTGTGACCCCGGGGAGTTAAATCCTCGCGTAGCGTGACATGTCTATGCCAATGGTAACGCTCGTCGAACTCACCGGAAGAATCGCCCCTCTGCAAGAGACCTTCTGACTGTATACGTTCCAGGGCAGACTGCGCAAAACTCAAGGCCTGCATGCGCTCCTGAACCTGTACTGATTGCCCCATGCCGGCGGCAAATACACGACTCAATACGGACAACGATGCCGCCAGGATCAAAAAGGCGACTAAAACCTCTATCAAGGAGAAGCCACCTTGGCGTTTAGCCTGCGGCATGCACACGTATCCGCCCATCCAACCAGCTCACCTCTACAACGATCTGCTGTCCATCTTTGCGCAGTCGGATACGCCCCCCGCTGGAACTGCCATCATGAAAAAACCGTATGGCGGCAATCTGGCCACCCCGAATCTCTTCACGAGCGGCGGTAAACTCGATAGCAATGCTATTGGGAATGAATTGATCAGAGGTTGTGCCGGCAATGCGATAGCGATGTTTTTCCAAATCCATTTGAAAAAGCGTTTGTGTGGACTGCGCTCGTGCCTGTCCGCGCGCCCGCCCCAGTAAGGCGGCCAGCTCATGGGCACTATGCGATAACCCCGGCTCACGATGTGCAGAAAAATCTACGGGAACCACCATCACCAAGGCACTGACCAGGGCCAACGCCAACAACAACTCCAGAAGGGTAAATCCATGCAGGGAATGTCGCGCGCCACCGACCATGCCGCAGCACATAAGGCCTATTCCCAACTGACGATATCGCGGCCTTCGCCCTCGCCACCGACGCTATTGTCCGCCCCCAGCGAAATCAGATCATATTCACCGTGTTGACCCGGTGAGGAAAATTGAAAATCATTACCCCAAGGATCCTTGGGCACGATCTTCTTTTTCAGATACGGTCCCTGCCAGCCCGGCTGATTTCCCGGATTTTCAACCAAGGCCAGCAAGCCTTCGGCGGCTGACGGATAGCGGCCGATATCCAGGCGATACATATCCAGACCGGCACTCAAATCCTCGATCTGCAGTCGTGCGGTTTTGCCCTTGGAATCGCCGACATATTTCATGACTCTCGGCCCGACCAATCCTGCCAGCATCCCGAGTATCAACAGCACCACCAACAGTTCAACCAGGGTAAAACCTGAAACATCTCTACGTGTTCTCACCACGCAATTATTTCTTGTCTGTTGTATTTGTTTTTTTATTTCGCAATGACGTCGCATTGCCCCTCCTGCTATTTATCCGCGATCCGACCCTAACCGGCATCAGGCCACTAATTCATTCATGCTCAGAACCGCACTTAATATAGCCACCATAATCAGCGCTATAGTCACTCCCAGCGATATGATCAACACCGGTTCGAGCAGACCGATCACGCGCTTGAGTCGAAGATCGAGGCGCGACTCCAGTTGCTGTGCCACGCGTTGCAACATCTCAGACAGCCTGCCGGACTCCTCACCCACTGCAATCATCTGCACTATTTGTAAAGGTACCAGACGCGCCGATGACAATGCGGCACTCAATCTCCCCCCCTGTTCAACCGAGGTGCGCGCGTCTCCTACAACCTCGCGCAGATAGCGATTGCCGATAACACTACCAGCTCGCTTCAACCCTTCCAGAAAGTGAATTCCATTTGACAACATGAAGGCCAGCGTCTGTGCAAAACGCGCCATCTCATATTGGGCCAGTAAAGGCCCGATCAAAGGCAGCGATAAACATCGCTTGTCCCACGCAAGTCGGATTGCGTACCTGCGCATTAACTGGCCCATGACCAACCCCGTCGAACCCGCGAAAATCACCAACCAAGGCGCGACGACACGCAGCCAGTCACCGACAGTGATCACCAGTTGCGTTGACCAAGGCAAGGCCATCCCCATATCGGCGAACATCTCCGCGAAGCGGGGCACTACAAACGTCAACAAGGCGAATATCGACACGCCCGTCACCACTAACAACAGGCTAGGGTAGATCAGTGCACTCACGGCATTGTCGCGTAACCCCTGCTGCCGCTCCTGATAGGCCGCCAGATCGGCCAAAACAACATCCAGGTTACCAGCGGCCTCCCCAGCCCGCACCATACCAATGTACAGGTCAGGGAAGACTTTCGGACAGGTGGCCATGGCGACAGCCAATGAGTCTCCCTCCCGGACGCGCTCTCGCAGACGGGCAACAACTGCTGCCATTTCGTCTGAGCCGAAAATACCCTGTAGCGTCTTCAACGACTTGTCGAGTGATACCCCGGCACTGAGCAAGGTTGCCAACTCTGAAATGAAACTCACTAGCACCCGGCGTCCCGGTCCCCGGCGCCAGGTGAGCGAAAACGACTTTGAATCCGTGGAGCCCCGCGCAGGTCTGATCCAAACCGGCACCAGGGCAGATTGCTGAAGGCGATGGGCTACCTCACGACTGTCCAAGGCGTCCATCACCCCCTCCTGGCTACCGCCCTGGTAATCAACCGCCTTATAGTTAAAACGCTGCACCGACATCAAAACTCCTGGGTAACACGCAACACCTCTTCCATGGTGGTGATTCCCTGCCGTGCCAGCGCCACTCCATGTTGAAACATGGTGCGCATTCCCCCTTTGATTGCCGCCCTTTGGATCGTTGTCGCGTCAGCCCTGGTCAGAACCAGGGAGCGAATTTCCTCATTCATCTCCAGACACTCCAACAGTGCTATACGTCCGTTGTATCCACTTCCCTTACAGTGTTCACAACCGGTGGCATGATACAGAGTCACATCTTCCTGTGGACGGGCGCTGACCCCCATCCCTTGTGCCGCCCCAGACGAAAGCTGATACGCCTGACGACAGTGGTTACACAACACCCTCACCAGACGTTGCGCCAGAATACCGTTGATAGTTGAGGTCAACAGATAGTTCTCCAGCCCCATATCCTGTAAACGCGTGATGGCCCCCGCAGCATCGTTGGTATGCAGGGTAGAAAGGACCAGATGCCCGGTAAGGGCCGATTGTACTGCGATACGCGCTGTTTCCAGGTCACGCATCTCACCGATAAGAATGACATCGGGATCCTGGCGAACTATCGCACGCAAGGCCGTCGCAAAGGTTAAACCGATTTGCTGCTTGACCTGAATCTGATTTATACCAGCCAGCTGGTACTCTACGGGGTCCTCGACAGTGATGATCTTCCGCTCAAGACTGTTCAGTCCCTGCAGACCGGCGTACAAGGTGGTCGTCTTACCAGATCCCGTGGGCCCCGTTACCAGCACAATGCCATGTGCACGCTCCAGCAGGGAGACAAAATTTTGTTTGATAAGCGCATCAAAACCGAGTGCATCCAACTGCAAATCGATGCGATCTTTATCCAGCAATCGGATTACCGCACTCTCTCCATACAACGTGGGGATAGTTGAAACACGCAAATCGATCTCTCTACCCAGTATCTTCTGCTGGATACGACCATCCTGCGGTAATCGACGCTCAGCGATATCCATATGAGCCATAATCTTAATACGCGAAATAACTGCCGCGCCCGACGCTGTCGGCTGCCCCTCCACTTGGTGCAAAACGCCGTCGATGCGGTAGCGTACACGCAATCTGTCGACAAGTGGTTCTATGTGTATATCCGAAGCCGATTGCTCCACAGCCCGTTGCAACAGGGTGTTCACCGCACGAATCACCGGCGCCTCACTGGCCAGGTCCCGCAGGTGTTCTACATCATCGGTAATTTCAGCAGATTGATGCTTGTCCAACTGCTGGTCGACCTGAGAATTCTTTTCACTGGCGTGTGCATAGTAGCGCTCAATAGCCTGATCGATATGCGCAAGCTGCGCGAGACGCACCTGTACTTTAGTACAGCACGCCATAGCGACCGCGTCTATAGATACGAAGTCACGCGGATCGGCCATGGCTAATACCAATTCGTCGCCAACTTGGCCTATGACTACAGCATGGATGGCCTGAATAAAGCGTAGCGATAGTTGTTCAGGAGGGGGAAAATCCTGAGGAAATGCATTCGCAGATAATACTTCCAGACCAGTCACGCCACTCAAGGCCTGCGCCATATCCGCGTCCGAGACCAAGCCCAAACGGACCAACGTGAGTGCCAGGGAATCGTTTTGATAGTGAGGAAGATCCAGTACGCGATAAAGTTCATGTTCGCGTAACTTATTATCATGTAACAGATATTTAATTAGTGGATCAGATGTGATACCTGTTTTTTTATTTTCAATATCGCGCTTGGTAGTTTCGGCGCCAGCACTTTGCGAATACATCTACTATCCCCCCCGCGGGATCATAACGCATATTCACCGTTGACACCAACATCGGCGTACGACCAACACCCCACTGTTTTCACAAAGTGGTTTGCTGATAAACACTGCTGGCTATGGCCAGCAATCGTTCCTTATCTACTTTTCCGGTTAGAGCGTAACCATACCCCCCATCCATCCAATAATAAACATTGAAATCTCTGCGCTGTTCAAATTGGAAGGGACTTGCATTCTCCATTTCCGGGCTGTTGCGAACAAATAGGGTCAACCGTAAGCCGCTACTGTCTTCATACATGAATTGCGCAGCCGGACCATTATCGGACGGTAACAAACGACCGCCGACAAGGTTAAATCCAACGTGCGCCAGCATCGGTAGGACAAGCCTCCGCCCAAGACGTTTTGATAGCCAGTCAACCAGATGTTGCTGCTGCGCTACCCCTACCTCGACAGGATGGCGAACCTCGGTCACATAGATTCCATGCGCACCTACAGCCAGATCGGCCAATATCCACTGCTGGGACGTCCCGTACCACGAACGACCCCACCAGCCCAACAATAGACCTGCGAGACAAAAAATAACGACAAGCACTCTTTGCATAGTTTTTTCGCGCAGCAATTGAATAGTGGAAGAATCATAGGATACAGGAGCAACCTGCTTTCGACTTGCACTAAAAAACATACCTCTGTCAGCATCTTCCTTGTGAATTTTGTCCCCACCCTTCCTCGCCAAATCCGATTCAAGCTTGTAATCACCTGGCGAGACACTTCCCGACGCGGTGCTTTGTGGTTTTATCGATTCTTTTTCTATATTCTCTGACTCTTCCATGACACACACATCCCACGCTGTAGTTTTATCCGACGATAAAATTATCTGTGAATTTCACGGTATCGGTCAATACAAGACTCTCTATCGAAGAAAAACCTCGCATTACAGTAGCCAACAAATATTACTGGACTTGTTCTTAATGCAGCGGAGACTATAAATATATTTACACTTGGCGAAATGCTTGTGTGTTGATGCTGCTGATACAAAAGGAAATGTTACAAACCCGCGACTACGTGTTTAGCACTCTAATACGATCGAGCCACTTCCAATTGTTGCGGTACTGGTCAAGCACACTCCATTTAAATCTCCTGCGGTTCCATTTTGCACGAAACGGGAAAATATACGGGACGGCGCGCACATTGCTAAATAATAATAAAAAGCTCATAAATTCAACCTGCCATGACCACCGATGTTTTCCTGTACTTTTCTAAACCAAATCAATACCCTAAAGCTTTTATTAACCATTTTTATGGGTATATATAAAACAATAGAATTTCACCCTTTTCCAATAAGGATTTAAAGGTAAACATTCAAAAGTCGAGATATCCGGCTGCTAACTGATTTGTACGCCACTTTGTTTGCCTCGCTTGGATCCTTCAAGAGGAGCTACCACCAGGCCGCAAAATTTGTTCTTTTGTTTTTATGTCACCACCCTCGTTCTTGTTGCATCAGCCCCAACGACGGTGCGCGCTGAATAGGGTGACTTTGTACCGAATAATTGTCCCGTTGAAGCGCGAATCAGACCGGTCATCTTCTCCCATTGGTTTCATCGGATACGTAAGCGGTACAAGGTCTTCCATGGACGACTCGGTATTCAATTCAGGCATTACAAAATAGACAGGCAACAGATCTTGCAGTAAATATTGCGGCGCCTGCCACAATGGCCAGATAGCCTGGCCCATAGTAAATTGCGACCTTTACCACTCAGCCCCCCCGACACTCCCACTCAAGCTCACAATAACAGACGACAGAGACTTATTTCGCCGCAGAGTGTCGCCAACAAGGCAGAATAGTGATGAACAAAATAATCCGTGATTTTTTACCTAATATGCTTGAGTTCGAGTCCTACCAATGCGGATTACCACCCCGTTAACAGACTCTATTTTCCCGAAGACAGACAGTTCCATAAAACCGATTACCGAAGATGGTAAACTCGCCCTATCCAATCAGGCACTTGAAACACTGCAACAACCTCAAGTAGCGTTCAAAACTTTTGATAGGACAAATACCCTGCGCAACGACAAAACAAAACCATAGTTGGACCCGCTGTACTCTGACAAACCGCCTGTTGTCATGAACCTGGACTTAATCAGACCGGAAAACGGCAGCACGGCTGATATCTTGTTTTCACACACCATTCATACAAAATGGCTGGAGTGTAACCCTTATCGCGATCAAATATTGATTCTCAAAAAGCTCATCAACGAAATCTCGATGGCGCAAATAATACGCGATGATAAATGTGGCGTCTGCCACGGCTACATAGCCTTCCCGGTCAATGAATGTCAACTATGCAACAATAGAACCAAAACATTTACAACCTCTTCCGTCGTCAAAACCATTCCACCCCAAAAACCGAAAAATAACCTAGCCAAAGAATAATCTATTCCAAAAATTAGCTTTTTTTATACTACGATATTAAAAATATAATTGCTTATTGTTCGCCAGAGGTCTAAAAAGGGTACCGTCCGTTAAAAACCATGCAGACGGGATATCCCAGATTCCTTCCCTGTCTCGTACGGCGAATTCCCGGCGCTCTAAAAAGGAGAGCAGGCATGACCTCTAGATTTCATACTTTCACTGCCATTTTATTTACGATTATGGTTATTGCAACAGTATCAATTCCCTCGACGGTAAAGGCCGAGTACGGAGATATTGTTATAAATAATTTTTCCGATGACGCGCAGATTCGACCGGTCATTTTTCCTCACTGGTTTCACCGTATCCGATACCGGTGCAAGGCCTGTCATAGTGACCTGGGTTTTCAATTGAAAGCCGGCGGAAATAAAATTGACATGCTGAAAATCATCAATGGAGAGTATTGTGGAGCCTGCCATAACGGTCAGATAGCCTGGTCTGTGGAAAATTGTGACATGTGCCACTCGGCAAAACCCGGCACCCCAACCCAAGTTCACAAAAGCACCAAACAAATACTGTTATCACCCTTGGAAAAGACCAAGTAAAGGGGTTCCACATGAACAGACTGATACTTACCTTCCTCTTCTTATTACTGAGCGTTCCGTCCTGGGCAATAGATGAAGCCAACCGATTTAACCGGCTGTTCGTCCCCCCCATTGAACGTATAGAGCCGCTCAAGGTTGACGGTATACATGATCCGGATAGCCCTGCACTTGCTATCCTGCAGCAACCGCTCACTGCATTTAAACCATTAAAACCGGCCACCAGTGGAAACATGGTCGACTGGATGAAATCCCTATCCGAAAACCAAATAAAACCACTTTTTGATGCCAAAGATCAGAAAAAAATGCCCATGATCATGGACCTGACTATCGTTCGCCAGGTAAAGGGTAGCATGCCCGATGTGGTTTTCCCCCATGCCGCACATACCGAATGGCTGGAATGCACCAATTGTCACGATCAGATTTTCACACCTAAAAAAGGCGCAAATACTATGAGTATGGCGGAAATAATGTTGGGACAGAAATGCGGCGTTTGCCATGGCACTATCGCATTTCCTGTTACCGATTGTCGCCGCTGTCACGCAGCAGGCAAAGCCAAAAAATAAGATCTAACGTGTTAGAAGCAATAAAAACGGATCGAGTAGTATGCTGTAGCCACAGACGCCACCGAATATGGTGGTCAGCACTACTACTTTCACTAGCAACTAGCACAATTTCAATCTCGAAAGCCGACAATTCTCCAAATACGTCCATGCTGACGAATCAAATCGTCATGCTTGAAACCTTGCTAAATCGTTCAAATGCCAGCCAAGACTCCCAGGCGAGCGATCCCTCGGCAATGCGCTCAAGACAATTGGTCAAAGATCAGCTCGACAAAGCGAAATCTGCCTTGACCCAGGATGACACAGAAGGCGCACAACAAGCGATCAACAAAGCGCGCAGCCTGCTTTTTAGTGACTTGCGGCACGCAGGCGCAAGCGCTGTTCACGACAAGCTAGTCTCAGATTTCGACACTAAACTGGCAGGCATAGAGTCGTTAAGGACAGCACATAGCAGAATTGCCACTGAAAAAAATCTCTCCACGGAGGACACCGACAGCCATATCAATGAGCAAATTGGCAAAGCAAAGTCTCTCCGTGACAAAGAGCCGACTTCGGCGATTGAGCTTCTGGATGGATCGCTATTAACACTTAAACTATCCATTGCACGTATGCGAAATGGAGACACTCTTGTTAGAGACTTGAATTTTTCAAGCAAATCGGAAGAGTATCAATACGAGTTAGATCGCAACAAAACACACTTTATGCTTGTAGATTTACTGCTGCAGGAAAAACTGTCGGACAGCCTGTTTGGCAAGATGGTAGAAAAACCTTTGATGGAAGCCAAGGCTAACAAGGTCCAAGCGCAGGACCTTGCTGATCAAAAACTCTTTGACCAAGCAATCAAGTCCCTGGAAGATTCGACGAGGCAATTAATTCAAGTGATCCGTGCTGCCGGAATCTATATCCCGGGATAACCCCCTGGTCAAAAGCGTGCCAGGGGGTAAATTGTAAAAAACTAGTCCACTTTACCGTATCCAACCGGCCAGATTGCAGCCATATCCGCTACACACTGCTTTAAATATCCTTCTTTTTCATCACCCTTCAAATCGTTCTCGCCAGCCCATTCAGCGCACTGGGCCTGGTAGGCGTTAACTACATGATCCGCTTTTGCGTTAATACCGCTGATTGGCCAAGAATCCTCTACCCCGGCCATTACGCCAACCGATACCAGGCCGGACAACAATACCAAAGTACGCAACACCATTTATGCACTCCTCAAGTAAGTAATGACGAATACAATATATAATGCGCAACAATAGAAAAGGATAACGAATTTTATTGATCGTCACAGGCACAAATTATGATCAAACGGTTGCATCTGGTCGTCTGTGTTGAACTAACCTCCACATCAGCACATTGGTTAGCTCCGACGCTACCCGGCCAAATTCTATTCACCACTCTCTCCGTAACCTACCGGCCAGATCGCAGCCATATCCAAAGTGCACTTGCTTAAGTAACCGTCCTTGTCGCCCCCCTGTAATCCATTCTCCTCAGCCCACTCAGAGCACTGAGCCTTGTATGCCTGTTGCACAGACTCCGCCTTTGGGTCTATACCAGTCGTTGGCCAAGTCGTCTCCACGTTGGCGAATACATATGAAGTGAACAACAGTGGAAATACCGATAGAACGCGTTTTTTCATAGCAACACCCTCGTTGAAAATCGTACGCGAACTATATCCGAAGTGAAAAAAACAAAGAAAACGAATTATTTTAATCGTTATAGCTACGAAATTTGATGGTCACTAACGCCGACCCTGAACTAGGGAAATGGGGATTTGAGAATAATGTAAACGGAAATTAATTAAAAAAGGCGGTAATTGCTCCATTAGGTGATGGTTAGTAATCCTAATGTATGGGCAAACTAGCAATTACCGCCAACGCGACGTCAACTCTAAAGTTGAGAGGGCACAATAGACTAAGCCATCAAGCCCATGGAGCAATCCATGCCCCGACATCCATGTAAAAAATGACTATCCAGAGTCATTTTTCCTTGTCGCCATCCAGTCCACTCCTGAACCTTGGCCCCTGCTCCTTCGTCCTTAGCTTGTTTGGCGCATCCGACGCCGATTTCCTTATCCGCCATCCTTGAACAACTTCCCTATAAACTTCATCCTTGATAAAACCACATCCAACAAATCCAAAACCTTCCATAAGCTAGGTGCATCCGTTCACCTGTCCTGCGCCATCCGCGACAACTCCTGTCACCTTGGCAATTCCTTTCCCTTTGTACGATCTCCATTTCCATTTATCCCTGAGTATCCGACCCAAGACTTGTTACCCATACAAACCAAATATCTCGTGCACAAGGTAACTGACGGACAGTCCTTTTGGCTCCCGATCCTTGGAAACCACTCTGAACTACTCACAAACATCCATAACCAATGTATGGAACAGATATCAGTACAATTTCTACCGCAATTGAACAACGTTCATTTGCAAGATAACAAACAATTGAACGCCGTTCAATAGCAGTCTATAATTTTTTTAGTTTTTAGTAATACAGGTAAAAGCGGTATGGGAAGAAGGTACGACCACTCCCGAGATGAGTTGGTGGAAATGGCCTATCAGGCCACAGAAGATCTTGTTAAAACAAAAGGTTACAAAGAATTTAGCATGCGTCGCATTGCCGATGCCATGGGTTATGCCGTGGGTACACTCTATACCCTATTCGAAAACGCTGATGACTTGGTCATCCGCGTGAATGGCCGTACCCTGGAAAAACTCCACCAACACCTTACTTTGACGGAACAAACCCCAGCATACCAGGAGAACGGTCCACAAGCGCTCACCCTGGCCTACCTGGCCTTTGCGCGGGAAAACTACAATTTATGGAGCATGATTTTCGAGCACCCCACCCCGCCAATGGGACGGCCAGATTGGTATAATCAATTAAGTCAGACCAACCTGAAACACTTGTACGTTAGTCTGTTGCCCTACATGAAGGGGCACGAACCCTATTACATGTACCAGTCAACACGTGCCTTATGGAGTGGTATTCACGGAATCTGCACCCTGTCGCTTACCAACAAACTGATAGGTACAGAGGCTGAGGGACCAGAGAAATTGATAATTTTGCTTGTTGAAAATTTTATCAATGGATTGCGCGCAGCGTAACACGCAACCCATTGTAACTTTTTGATTTACTATGATTTTGGCTTCAACAAAATTTGACGCTGTTCATAACGAAAGGTTGTTTTGTAGAAATCGGCAATGCTTTCCTTTACGATGTGGTGACGAAAAGCGCCATCTATCTTCAACCACCGTTCGATATTGTCCGAAGAGACACCTGCCTCTTCCAGTGACTCACGCAAAAGATCTTGACGTAGATCAAATAATTCAGGGGTAATGTACATTGCCCGATGGGACATGCGTGGATCCTTACCTGGGTAAACCACATCACCGCCCATCTTGCTGGCCATGAACTGTGTCTGGCGTAACTCAATGGCCTCTTGACTGTGGCCTTCGAAGAACTTTCCTAACCAGGGATGGGCATAGACTTTGTCATAAAATATTTTATGGACTTTTTCCAAAGTTGGTAGTCCGCCCACACGATCAAATAGAGTTTCTTTCATTCTTACCTCGGATCAAATCGACTAGAAAGCCCTCATCCCCACTCCATCATTACGTCTTTACAGACAATTTTTCAATAGCTGCCAAGACACGTTGTGCCCTATACACCAATTGAAGTATCTTAATACATTGAATTCCCACTTATTATTAAACTGATAACATGGTTTTAGCCTGGATCTCTATTGCATTTATTGCCGGCCTTTTAGTACAACGCCTGAGCCTTCCCCCTTTAATAGGCTATCTGCTTGCCGGATTTGCCCTGAGTACTGTGAGCCCTGGAGACCACGAGCTTCTCCAGCAACTGGCCCACGCGGGTGTGTTACTGCTGCTTTTTAGTGTTGGTTTGAAGCTTCAACTCGGTAATATTCTGCAAAAAGCCGTTTTTACAGGTACTTTGTTGCATCTTGTAGCCAATATCGCGCTTATTGTCCCACCGCTCTATTTCCTGCTGGGTATGGAAATCAGGTCTTCTCTGCTGCTTGCCGTCGCCTTGAGCTTTTCCAGTACTGTGGTCGCGGCCAAGATACTAGAGGCTAAACGAGAGTTGCGCGCCTTTCATGGTCGCCTGGCCATTGGCGTATTGGTGGTCCAGGATCTCATTGCTGTTTTAGTCCTCAGTATGGCGGGTGAACAAACACCTTCACCATGGGCTGCCCTACTCTTATTGCTCCCCTTGACTCGCCCGCTACTCATTAAAATCCTGGAAATGAGCGGACACGAAGAACTTCTGCTCCTGTTTGGCCTGGTAATGGCACTCGTTGTTGGTGGCTACGGTTTTGAGATCGTCGGATTGAGCTCCGAACTGGGTGCCTTGTTATGCGGGGTTTTACTGGCCAATCATGCCAAGGCTTCGGAATTGGCCAAATCACTCTGGGGGCTAAAGGAGATATTCCTTATCGGGTTCTTTTTACAGATAGGTATGGCCGGACTGCCGGATTTGCAGGCCCTCGTCTATGCACTGCTGCTTACGCTCTTCATTCCTATCAAAGGCTTGTTGTTCTTTTTGGTACTGCTACTTTTCAATCTTCGCGCCCGTACAGCCTTTCTTACCGGAATCAGCCTGGCAACTTATTCCGAATTCGGTCTAATTGTTGCCAATATGGGGGTCAAACAACAATGGCTGGATAATTACTGGCTATCCGTTTTCGCAGTTGCTGTTGCCCTGTCGTTCGCTATCGCCTCACCTATTACCCGTTTCGGTCACACCTTGTACAGTCGCTATGGTCGACGACTCAAAGTCTTCGAAAGCATTAAAAAGCATCCAGACGAATTGCCCATCAACCTGGGAAATTCACACGTCCTGATCATGGGCATGGGCCGCGTCGGAACCGGTGCATACGATATGTTCAGCCAACGTAAACTACGGGTTATAGGCATGGACTCAGACCAGAATAAGGTCCGGTCTCATCTACACGAGGGGCGGCGCGTGGTATATGCCGATGCAGAAGATCCGGGACTTTGGCAAGGTATCAGCCTTGAAGGGATCAATGCCGTTTTACTGGCTACCCCGGATTTCGAGGCCAACCGCATGGCGGCCGTACAACTGCGCCAAAAAGGTTATCGAGGGCTGATTGCTTCGACAGTACTCTATCGGGAACAGACCCAAAAGATTCTCGATGCCGGCGCCGATGTCGTCTACAACTACTATGATCAAGTCGGCTTTGGTTTTGCCGAGCACGTTTGGGAATTGCTATACCCTGGCACCACGCCAACAGCTAGTTAAAGCTGATAAAAAACCGGTCACTCTGACGCAGGGAGAAAACAACCCCTTTAGCGCGGCCCAGAATATATTTACGATCCACACTGCCGATAAAACGGGAATCAGCACTATTGTCTCGATTGTCACCCAACATAAAATAGTGCTCATCCGGCACAGTCACTGGGCCAAAGTTTCGATAGGGTGAAAACTCGAAGGGTTTCAAGGTAATCAGATGGGGCTTGCCAGGCATATTTTCCTGGTAAAAGACCGGTGTCTCGCGGGTAATATCCCAATAACGTAACAATTCGCTTTGATTGACGGGTTGGTATTGTGACACCTCACCATTGATGAACAACTGGTTGTCGCGAACCTCTATAACATCACCTGGCAGGCCAACCACCCGTTTCACCAATCGTTGCGCTTCCACAGGGGAATCAAACACCACGATCTCACCCCGCTGAGGCTGCCCCCAGCTAACCAAAGAATGCAACGTAAAGGGGATTCTCAGATCGTAGGCCAGTTTATTGACAAATATCCGATCGCCTTCAATGATGGTCGGCTTCATAGATCCCGTAGGCACCTGATACCAATCGGCGACTGCGGAACGAAACACCACCATGAGCAATACAAACAGAAAAAATCCGCGCCATTCACGCCAATAAATAGCCATTTTTTTCATGCCTTCACCTTCATTGCCTCACCTTGCTTTAACGGCCCCATGCAGGGATTCAGTAATCTATGACGAATGATTGTAAGTATGGTTCCTTTTTGAAAA
This sequence comes from Proteobacteria bacterium UBA6915, assembly GCA_002450975.1. Classification (GTDB taxonomy): domain Bacteria; phylum Pseudomonadota; class Gammaproteobacteria; order UBA6915; family UBA6915; genus UBA6915. Next base: position 7,172 of record DKAX01000124.1, on the reverse strand, counting down.
GCCTCAAGGTTTTAGCGCTTACCCAACAAGGACCCCAGCACCCCCCTGACGATCTGCCTGCCCAGTTGGCTGCCAATGGCTCTAGCCGCGCTTTTTGCCAAGGCCTCCACGACGCTCTCGGATTGACGGGCCGGCTTTTTTCCTTTGCTACTTGGGGTAATAGACAATAATGTTTCACTGCGTTGCTTCAAGACCTCGTAGGCGGAAACCCGATCAAGTGCCATGTCATAACGGCCGCGCAATGGCGAACGCTGTATATGTTCGCTGCGTTCCGCTTCTGTCATAGGGCCGATACGGGACTGTGGGGGTGCAATCTCCACCCGCTGCACGGGCGTCGGAACTCCTTGATGATCAAGGACGGAAACCAGAGCCTCGCCGATACCCAGTTGTCCGATCACCGTTTCCGTATCCAGATTCTCGTTACGGCGAAAGGTTTGCGCAGCAACCTTGAGCGCCTTCTGATCCTTGGGAGTAAAGGCACGCAATGCGTGTTGCACGCGATGGGCCAGTTGGCCGAGAATCGCCTCCGGGATATCCTGCGGATGTTGGGTGATGAAATAGATGCCTACCCCCTTGGAGCGAATCAGTCGCACCACCTGTTCCAGTTTTTCCAATAAAGCGACAGGCGCGTTATCAAATAACAAATGGGCTTCATCGAAGAAAAAGACCAGACGCGGCTTGGGCTGATCGCCGACTTCGGGCAATTGTTCAAACAGCTCCGCCAACAGCCACAGCATGAACATGGCATAGAGTCGAGGTTGCTGAATCAGGCGGCTTGCATCCAGCAGGCTGACCACGCCATTACCGGAAAAATCGGTTTGCATCAGGTCGTTCAGCTGCAATGCCGGTTCGGCGAAGAACTTGTCTCCCCCCTGTTCCTCCAGGCTAAGCAGGCTGCGTTGTATGGCGTTGAGACTTTGCGTAGGCAAACTGCCGTAGTCTCCTTGTAGGGATTTGGCATTTTCACCGGCCCATTTCACCAGGGACTTGAGATCCTTCAGGTCCAGCAATAACAGCCCCTGGTCATCGGCAATACGAAACAGGACTTGTAGTACGTCACTTTGGGTATTGTTCAGGTTGAGCAGAGTGGCCAGCAGGAGTGGTCCCATATCAGAAATGGTCGCCCGCACCGGATGGCCATTTTCCCCCAGTAAATCCCACAGGATGACCGGATAGGGGCGGTGTTGAAAGTCACGCCCCCCCAGGCGTTGCACACGCTGTTGTATCGACTCGCGCCGCTCACCGGCCTTGGCCAGTCCCGACAAATCGCCTTTGGCGTCGGAGAGAAAGACCGGCACACCGGCGCGGGAAAAACCTTCGGCCAGGGTTTGCAGTGTGACTGTTTTGCCGGTACCGGTGGCACCGGATACCAAACCGTGGCGATTTGCCAAAGATCCGGCGATATGTATCAACCCGGCCGCATTTCCACCCACAAGAACCTGACAGACGTCGCTCATACAACCCTCTGCGAGAAAAACATTAAATAGGAAAAAAAGACTTGTGACTATTGTCCACGCATGAACAACTTGTCCAGTTGCTGCATATCCAATTGCACCCAGGTTGGGCGACCGTGGTTACACTGATCGCTGCGCTCGGTCAGCTCCATATCGCGTAACAAGGCATTCATCTCCGGCAGCGTCAGACGACGATGAGCCCGTACCGAACCGTGGCAGGCCATGGTGGCCAATACCTCGTTGATACGCTGTTGCAACCGCTGGCTGTCGCCAAAGGTGGTCAGGTCCGCCAAGAGGTCATGGGTCAGGGCGCTGATATCTCCCTGACGTAACAGCGCGGGTACTTCGCGCACCACCACGCTGTCTGGCCCCGATAGTGCCAGGTCCATACCCAGGCTGCGCAAGGTGTCGGCATGTTCCTCGACCGCCCGCGCCTCCGCAGGAGTGACGGCGAGCGTGACAGGCACCAACAACGGTTGGGCACGCAAGCCATCCCCCTGCCAGGCCTGTTTCATGCGCTCATACACCACCCGTTCGTGGGCAGCATGCATATCCACCAACACCAGCCCTTGTCTGTTTTGCGCCAGGATATAAATGTTATGGAGCTGGGCCAGGGCGAATCCCAGCGGCGGAACCTCGTCATCATCGGCGGGGGCATCGTTNNTTGGTGGGATGCACGTTGACGTCGACCAGGGCAGGATCGAGATCGAGAAATAAAACGAAGGCGGGATGGCGCCCATGATAGAGGACATCGCGGTAGGCCTGCTGTACGGCGTGGCGAATCAGCTTGTCACGCACCATACGGCCATTGATATAGAAATACTGCAGATCAGCCTGGGAACGGCTGAAGGTGGGCAATCCTATCCAGCCTCGGATCTTGAGACCACCTGCATCGAAGGCCAGGTGCAGGGACTGGGCGACAAACTCCTGTCCACAGATGGCCGCCACCCGCTGCTCCTGTTCCTGCTGGCTCTGCGCCGGTCGCAGGCGCAAGACCTCCTTCTGGTTGTGGCGCATGACCAGATCCAATTGAAAACGGCTGAGGGCGATTCGGCGAATCATCTCATCGGCGTGGCCGTACTCGGTACGTTCTGCCCGCAAAAACTTGCGCCTCGCCGGGGTGTTGTAAAACAGGTCNNACTGGCCAGGGCCTCGCCGCGAAATCCCAGGCTGGCGACCCGTTCCAGGTCGGATACCTCTCGGATCTTGCTGGTGGCATGGCGACTGAGGGCTAGTTGCAGGTCCTCTTTGTGGATGCCGCCGCCATTGTCGCGGATACGCATCAGCCGGGCACCGCCCTGCTCCAGATCGATCTCCAGGCGGGTCGCGCCGGCATCCAGACTGTTCTCTATCAGTTCTTTCAATACCGATGCCGGGCGTTCAACCACTTCACCGGCGGCAATCTGGTTGGCGAGATGTTCGGAAAGGATGTGGATACGTGATGTCATGGGGATCAGAACCAAAACCGGCGGCCATTATAACCGCCGGCGCTCCCGGCGTCAGCCGTCGATCAGGCTGGGAATGCGTAAGACCTGGCCAACCCTGACCAGATCATCGATCAGATTGTTGGCCCGGCGCAGGTGGCTGACATCCAATTGAAATTGCGAGGCTATGGCAGTCAGGGTATCACCCGGCTGGACAATGTAATCACCGCGACGGGCCAGGACGGTCCCGGGGGGCGCATGTTCTTTAAAGTAGTCACGTATACCGGCCATTATGGCTGAGGCCATCTGGCTCTGGTAATTTCCGTCCCGCAGTTTACGCTCTTCCAGAGGGTTGGAAATGAAAGCGGTCTCCACCAGGATGGAAGGGATATCGGGCGATTTCAGCACGACAAAACCCGCCTGCTCCACCCGGTTGAGATGCATCTTCTGGCTCTGCTTCATGGCGCTGAGCACTGCCTTGCCCACGCGCAGACTGGCCTCGATGGTCGCGGTCTGGGAAAGATCCAGCAAGACGGAAGCAAGAACGTCATCTTTGTCATCCAGACTGACGCCACCAATCAAATCCGACGCGTTTTCCTTCTCCGCCAGCCAGGTGGCGGCCTCACTGCTAGCCCCTTTGGCGGACAAGGCGTATACAGAAGCCCCATGGGCCCGGGGATTGTTATTGGAATCGGCATGAATGGAGACGAGGAGATCAGCCTGCGCCTGACGGGCCAGCTCAGTACGCTTGCGTAGGCTGACATAATAATCCCCCTTGCGCACCATCACAGCGCGCATACCACTTTCCCGCGCAATCTGTTGTTCCAGTTTTTTAGCAATGGCAAGGACTACATCTTTTTCGTAAGTCCCTTTTCGCCCTAACGCGCCCGGATCCTCACCGCCATGGCCGGCGTCGATGGCAATGACAATCTCGCGTGCCTTTTCTGACGGCTGATTGGGGACAACCGGCGCGGGCGGTGCAGGTGTCTCGACGGAGGTCACAGGTACGTCGGCCGATGTCTGCTCTACTTCGGAAAGCGCCTCGTAGTTCATATCCAGCACCAGGCGATGGCCATAGCGCTCGTAAGGAGGCAGCAGGAAACCCTTGGTGGCAACCTTGGTCTTGGTGTCCAGCACAATGCGCAGGTCACTGCCTTTGCGCACGCCGGTACGCAAAGAGGTAACCACATTGTTGGTCACTTCCGCCGTTTTTACCGCCTTGGAGATACGTGTGTTGGAGAAATCGATGACCACCCGATCAGGGTTGGTCAATTGAAACAGACGATAGGTAATCGATTGATCGATATCGAACACCAAACGCGTCTGATCGGGTGCCGACCAGAGGCGAATGTTTTTGATCTCGGCTGCCTGTGCCGCCACGGACGCGCCGAGTAACAAGGCTAAAACTACGATTCGTCGCAAAATCCCGCTCCCTCTTGCAGTGTCTTTAGCGAATTAACACCACATATTATAGCCATAGTTTCCCATGCTATATAACAAGAACACCCGTTTTATGCAAGTTATTGGCCGTTACAGGCATAATCAATTCAATTCAGCCAATAGCTGCCGACCTACATCGCTCACGGCGAGACAACGCAGCAAGCGCCCCGCTCCCTGTTCCTGCAAATGAAATTCCAAATCCGGTGCGGGCAGGACACCGGCACCTTTGTCCGGCCATTCCACCAGACACAGGCTTTGCTCGGAAAAATAGTCGCGTATCCCCATATATTCCAACTCTTCCGCATCGGCCAAACGATAGAGATCGAAATGAAACACTTTCAATTCGACGTTGCTGTCGACAGAAATCTCATAGGGCTCAACCAGGGTGTAGGTGGGACTCTTAACCATACCCCGATGTCCCAGGGCGCGGATCAAGCCACGTACCAGGGTGGTCTTACCACAACCTAAATCACCGTAGAGGTAGATCACCAGGCCTGGCCGACAAACGCTTGCCAGGCGTTGACCGAAAGACAATGTTGCCTGTTCATCGGGTAAAAAGATGTCCATAGGATTCACGAACGTAACTCGGGATTAAGTAAACGGCGCAAAGGATCAAACAGGTCGCTGGCAATCATACCGCGCTCGCCGTTGGCGGCGGCTATATCACCTGCCTGGGCATGCAGTCGCACCGCCAGCGCGACACATTGTATCGGTACCAAGGACAAAGACGTTGCCTGCGCCAGCAATCCGGCGATTATACCGGTCAACACATCGCCCATGCCGGCACTGGCCATGCCCGGATTACCCGCATCACACAGGTAAATCTTCTCATCCTCACCTTTGATCAGGCTGCCTTGTCCCTTCAAAACGACGATGCCACCGTACTGATCCTGTAAAGCCCGCACTGCGCCATAACGATCAGCCTGAATATCGGCATTACTGCAGTGAAGCAAACGCGCCGCCTCACCCGGATGCGGTGTCAATACCCAGCGGTCACTGCGCATGGGTGATTCCGCCAACAGATTCAAGGCATCTGCGTCCATGATCAAGGGCAGCGATGTCTGCAATGCCTCATCTAACAAGGCAATAGACCAGGGCTCCTGCCCCAGTCCCGGGCCGATGGCCAGCACGCTCGCCTTCGCCGTCAACGGGTGCAGAGACTTGCGGTCTTCCACGCCATGCACCATCAATTCCGGCCAGCCAATAAAAGCTGTTGTGTGCTGACGTGTGGCCAAACTGACCAAACCCGCACCACAACGCAGCGCAGCCTGTCCCGCCAATTGCAGCGCACCCGCCATCCCGTGGTTGCCTCCGATCAACACCACATGGCCATACTGACCCTTATGGCTGTCACGGCTGCGGCGACTGGGAAAAGTTAAATCATGGCTTGCACTGACGCGTTCTATGGTCGCAGGCACTTGTGCGTAAACCTCTCCTGGAACATCCAAACCATCGAACAGGATTTGACCGCAGCAGTCGGGACCTTGGGCGGTCAGCATCCCCTGCTTGAGGGCGATGAAGGTTATGGTCACAGTGGCACAAACCGCAACACCTAAAATCCGCCCGCTATCGGCATGCAGTCCGGTGGGTATATCCAGGGCCAATACCGCAACATGACTTTGATTGACTGTGTTAACCGCTTGCACCCAGGTACTCGACAAAGGCTGGTTTAGACCAGTGCCCAACATGGCATCAACCAATAACTGATAGTCCGCCAGTGATTGGCCGTTATAGGATTCAACAGTGACGCCCTGTCCCTGCAATTTCTGCCAGGCATCCAGGGCATCACCCCGTATGCGTGTCGGATCGGTCAGTAGATACACTGTCACCACCATGCCCGCCTGTGCCGCCAGGCGCGCAACTACAAAACCGTCGCCACCATTGTTGCCGCCACCGCACAACACGGCAATACGTTGGGCATCGGGCCACTGCCGACGCAGCACTGTAAAGGCAGCTGCTCCGGCGCGCTCCATCAGGCTGGGCGCGTGCGCGGGATCGATGCGTGCAGCCGCCAGTCGATCCAGGTTGCGCGTCTGTTCGGCACTATAAAGGTTAGCGGGCAGGAAACTCATAGGCGTATCATAGCGGTTATGTCACGACAGGCGAAACATTCCCAGGAAAAACTACGACAGTTAGTCGACAGTATCAAACTCTGGGGCAGTGAGCTCGGCTTTCAGCAAATCGGTATCAGCGATATCGACCTGTCGCTGGCTGAGGCGCGTTTGTCAGCCTGGCTGCAACAGGGTTTTCACGGCACCATGGACTACATGCAACGCCATGGGCTGAAACGCAGCCGCCCGGATCTGTTACTACCCGGGACTGTATCGGTCATCACTGTCCGCATGGACTATCTTCCCGAGCACAGCGAACAGGCCATCGCGCAACTGCAGGCAACCGACAAGGCCTATGTCTCACGCTATGCCCTTGGACGGGACTACCACAAGCTGCTGCGCAAACGCCTGCAACAATTGGCGCAGCGCATAGAACAGCAGAGCGGCCCGTTGGGCTATCGGGTATTTGTCGACAGTGCACCGGTGCTGGAAAAGCCCCTGGCGGAAAAGGCGGGCCTGGGGTGGATAGGCAAACACACCAATCTATTGAACAAAGAGTGCGGTAGCTGGTTTTTTTTGGGTGAGATCTATATCGATTTACCCCTTCCTGTAGATTCACCGACCAGCAATCACTGTGGCACCTGCAACCGTTGCATCGAGGTTTGTCCGACCCAGGCCATCATCGCCCCCTACCAACTGGATGCCCGTCGCTGCATCTCCTACCTGACCATCGAGCTGGATGGGCCCATACCGGTAGAATTTCGCCGCGCCCTGGGTAATCGCATCTATGGCTGCGACGATTG
>DKAX01000051.1 GCA_002450975.1 Proteobacteria bacterium UBA6915 | reverse complement strand
GGATGTGCCGCAATTTGTTGATGGCACTACCCGAGTTTCTGCTGAGGATATGGTCAATCTGATCGAAAAACATGGTGACCTGGTTATCCTGGATTCACGTAAATCCAGCGACTTCCACAAGGGTTTTATCGAGGGTGCCGTCAGTCTGCCCGATACTGATACCAACGCCCAATCTTTGGCTAAGCATGTCAAATCCAAGGGCACACCTATTGTCTTCTATTGCAACGGTATCAAATGTGGCCGCAGCATGAAGGCTGCCAAGGTTGCTTTGAAGCACGGATATAAGAAGGTCTACTGGTTCCGTGGTGGCATGGAAGAGTGGGAAGCCAAGGGTATGCCCGTCACCAAATAAGGCGGGTGACCGACAGGTGTATCAACAACAAAAGTTGTAGTACACGAACCCGCCGACTCGGAAAAGTCGGCGGGTTTTTTTATAAAAAAATCGGGTTATTAATTTGTTTAAATTATTAGTTTTCCTTGTCGATACACATACTATTGGGTCAATTCCAGGGCTGAACTATGTCGTTAACTAAAACATTATCCATTCAATCTCTGGTAAGTACGATTGTTATTATATTCGGTGTGTCGGCCATCATCATGGCGATTGTCGCCGGTGGTATATTTCGCGATGATGCACTGCAATCTCAAAAAGAGACGCTGGGCCGGATTGTCAAAGTGGCGGTAGATGAGGTTCTGAAGAAAGTCGATGACCGGGCTGTCGATTTGGGTACTTCGACGCAAGGGGAATCTGAGTTTCGTTCCGCCATCGCCGATCTGTCGACGGAAGAGAACCGTGAGCTTGTCGCTTCTCACCTCAATGATCAATTTCACCAGCGTATGGTGACCGCCGGTTTGGTGGAATTACAGAAATTACGCGTCTACAGCCTTGATTTCAAATTGTTGATGGAGAGCTCCGAGGGTGTTACCGGCCTGGGGGAAAAGTTACCAGACTTTCTGTATAGCCAAGCCAAAGATCGTGAGGGTGCGGACCGAATCAAATCGCTGGGAGGTATTTGGAAATCCAACGATAGTACCTCCCACTACTCTGTGCTTGTACCGATCGGTGGTCTGCGTCTGATCGCCTATCTGGAGGTCGTCGTCAATCCAGCATTCAATCTGCGGGAAGTGGAACATACGATCAATGCACCGATTCGCCTGTCTAACGTCAATCAGGAAATTATCTTCGAGAGCGAATCCTGGAAAGACAGGGATGCCAAGGTATCTTTGCCGGTACCTTTTGTACTGATCTCCGACGAGGGTGATGATGCCATCATCGTTACCATGCTTGAGGATGTGGAGGCGCTGTATAAAAGCATCGATCATACCCAATGGCTCAATATCATAGCCTTTATTGCCATGATGGGTGGGGGTGCTTTGTTTGCGCAGATCATTTTCAAGCTGTATCTGTTCAAGCCTATGAAGCGATTTATGGAGGATATGGACAGTTGTGCAAAAGGGGATTTGACCGTAGAGGTCAATGCTACCGGTCTTAAGGATCTCGTAATCCTGGGCGGGGCGCTTAAATCGCTGGTGGATAACTTGCGTGATCAGGTCACCCGGGTGCGGCAGAATGCCGAAGAGATTGCCAGTGCTGCTGAGGAGTTGTCGGTGATTACTCAGGAATCGAGTTTGGGGGTGCAGCGCCAACAGAGCGAAACCGATCAGGTGGCCACCGCCATGAACGAAATGACCGCTACTGTGCAGGAGGTGGCGAGACATGCCACAGCCGCGGCCGAGGCAGCCCAGAATGCCGATAAAGAATCGAATTCCGGTAAACGCGTGGTTACCGAGGTCATCGAGGCTATCGATGAGCTGGCCACTGAGGTGGAAAAGGCTGCGCGTGTAATTGAAGAGTTGCAGAGTGAGAGTCACGCCATCGGGTCGGTGATGGATGTGATCAATGGTATTGCAGAACAGACCAATTTGTTGGCATTGAATGCAGCTATCGAAGCGGCCCGTGCCGGAGAGCAGGGGCGCGGTTTTGCCGTCGTGGCCGACGAGGTGCGTACCCTGGCCAGCCGCACACAGCAGTCCACTGCCGAGATTCAAGAGATGGTGGAGCGCTTGCAACGCGGTTCAGAGGCGGCAGTCAAGGTGATGTCGGAAGGGCGTGGTCGTGCGCAATCTGGCGTGGAAAAGGCTGCCCGCGCCGGTGAGGCCCTGGAGACTATTACCCAGGTGGTGACCCGTATCTCCGACATGAATTCTCAGATTGCCAGCGCTGCTGAAGAGCAGGCCGCCACCAGTAATGAAATCGACAAGAATGTGGTAAATATTACCGAGGTGGCCAACCACACAGCGGAAGGGGCGCGTCAGACCGCCATTGCCAGTGAGCGCCTGGCCACGTTGGCGGTCGATCTGCATGCCCTGGTCGACCAATTTAAGGTCGAATAAGCGGCGCTACTCCGGAAGCAGGCTTTCCAGTGCCAGCAACTGTTCCACGCTCTCCCTTTGTCTGATCACGTGAGTTTGTTCGCCGTCGACCATGACCTCGCAGGCGCGTGGCCGTGTGTTGTAATTGGAGGCCATGACAAAGCCGTAGGCGCCGGCCGAGCGCACCGCCAGCAGGTCTCCCGCCCGCAGGTTAAGCTCTCTATCCTTGCCCAGAAAGTCTCCTGTTTCGCATACGGGGCCCACCAGGTCGAATAGCTTGCCTTTGCCTTCCCGCGGTTGCAGAGGCAGTATCTCCTGCCAGGCGCCATATAGAGAGGGCCTGATGAGGTCATTCATGGCGGCATCGATAATGGCGAAATTTTTCTCTTCGCCCTCTTTCAAATAGAGAACTTGTGTAAGTAAGACTCCTGCATTGCCGGCGATTGCGCGGCCCGGTTCCATGAGGACGGTTTGCGGGCGATCTCCCAGGGTTTCGTTTATGGCGCGTGCGTAGTCAGCCAGTGGAGGAGGATTTTCGTCACGGTACCGTATGCCATATCCGCCACCGATATCGATGTGGTGCAGCGTAATGCCTTGTTGTGCCAGCTGATCCACCAATGCCAGCACCCTTTTCAGCGCGTCGGTAAAAGGGGCCAGTTGGGTGATTTGTGAGCCGATATGGCAATCGATGCCCATAACCTCAATGTGTTCCATGTCGGCTGCCTGGCGGTAGTGGTGCGCAGCCTTGTCGATAGCTATCCCAAACTTGTTACTTTTGAGTCCGGTCGAGATATAGGGGTGGGTTTGGGCATCGACATCGGGATTGACCCGGAAGGAGACAGGGGCTTTCTTGTTCATGGCTCCGGCAACCTGATTGAGCAATTCCAGCTCGGCCATAGATTCAACATTGAAGCAGAGTATCCCCGCAGTCAGCGCCTGGCGCATCTCCTCGGCATTCTTGCCTACGCCGGAAAATACGACCTTGGCCGGATCGCCACCGGCACGCAACACGCGCTGGAGTTCTCCGCCGGAGACGATATCAAAGCCGGAGCCCAGGCGTGCCATAATGTTCAATACGGCCAGATTGGAATTGGCCTTGACCGCATAACAGACAAGGTGAGGTCGTTCGGCGAAGGCCTGATCGAAACTGTTCCAGTGTCGTTCCAGGGTGGCCCGTGAATAGACGTAGCAGGGTGTGCCGACAGTATTGGCGATATCCGAGAGTTTGACCTGCTCGGCACAGAGCTGGCCCTGGTGGTAGTTAAAGTGGTCCATGGCTGTTCCTAGTGCGTTTCTGGCTGTTGGATTGGAGTGCTGGTTTTAACCGGTTGTTTTTGTAGCGGTTTTTGTTCGTCCGGTAGATAGAGTGGCCCTTTGAGTCCACAGGCGCCGAGGCTGCCTATCAGTACGAAAAGTACTGTGCACACAATCAGCAAGCGGGTAACATTGCAAAGAGTCATGATCTTTAATCCGGGTATTGGGCGGCGCTTATTGTAGCGCCATGTACTACGAATTGCATACCCTGCCTGTAAGTCATCCGAGAACCGCGTCGACAGCCAAGTGTAAGGAGTGTTAGTGGTGAATCATCTGCCGAGTGTTGTTATTGAGCCGGCCGGTAAAGCTGAGTATTGCGTCATTTGGTTACATGGTTTGGGGGCCGACGGCCATGACTTTGAACCGATTGTGACTGAATTGGGGTTGCCCGATTCTTTGTCTGTTCGTTTTGTCTTTCCACACGCACCCATGCGCCCGATTACGTTAAACAATGGTAACGTGATGCGTGCCTGGTACGATATCTACGACCTCTCCTTTGATCGCCAGGAGGACGCCATTGGTCTGGCAGACAGTGAATTGTCTGTCCGGAATCTGATAGAGCGTGAGATAGATGCTGGGGTTACCCCGGAGAAGATTGTCCTGGCTGGATTTTCACAGGGAGGCGCCCTGGCCCTGCATACGGGTTTGCATCTGCACTATCCCCTGGCTGGTATTATGGCGCTATCCTGCTACATGCCATTGCTAAGTCGCGTGACCGAGCAATCGCAGTTTATACAGCATCAGAAGCCGATCTTTTGGGCGCATGGGACGCTGGATGATGTCGTGCCATACGCGTTGGCGGTGCGTTCCCGCGATCACTTGCGAACGCTTGGGTTGCAGATACACTGGCATGAATACGTTACGGGGCATACTGTAACTGTGGATGAAATCAACGATATCAGGTCTTGGTTATTGTCGGTATTTTGAATTGTTATTTTTCCGGCTGTGGCTTGAGTGCTCCATTTAATTTATCTTCAATAAACTTTTTGTACTTCAAAACCTGTATGGTTTGCAGCACCCGTTGATTGTTGTCTTCGGTGCTGATGTCTATGTCGGTAATGTAGATCGGGTAGTTGTCTTTGTTGGTGCGTAATTGCAGGATTTCATTGGCCACCAGGGCAAATACCTCGTTACCGTGTTCAATGCTGCTGTACTCCTGGTCATCCAGGTAGAAGGTGAAACGAAACTGATCGTTGTTTCGCGTTGCCAATGCCAGTAATGGGGTGGTTGGGACTGCTTCGTTATTCTGATCTACATCAAACAACTCTTTTATTTGCATGCCCTTGTCACTGTTGTAGATATGGTAGAACCTTACAGGGGCGTTCGTGCCAAGGTGCGTGGCGTTTTCCATGTCGAGCCGTTTCCAGTAATTTCTCAGGAAAAGATTAAAGTGACTCAGGCAGGGCTTGACGTCACAGCTGGCCATTTTTTGAAAATGGAGCGAGCCCAGCTCGTCCAGCATGAATATATCGACTGATTGAGTGGCGGATTTGTAGAAAAGCTGTACGGTGTCTGGAATGTTGTTGGACAGTATCAGAGGGATGGCACTATGAGTCAGTGCATGTCGGTCCGGCTTGTAGTGGCAAAAATCTTTACGCACGCTATTTAAATGGCGCATCAGTCCGCTCAGGTTCCCGTGGGCTTGCGACTCCAGTTTGCCTTGTTGTAGAAAAATAGAATAAAACTGGTTTTCTATCTGTATAAGGTAATTATGCTGGACGTGACTGCTGTCGGAAAAATAGCCGAACACATCTTGAATCAATTCATTCACTCGATTGCCTATAAGGGCGCCTATGCTGGACGAGTGACAAAAACAGCTGATGGCAGTTGGCGCCGGGGAAATCCTGTGCCAGTTGTATTGCTGACAGATAAGGTCCAGTAAGCCCTGGGCGCCATTAAAGTGCAGTGTCAGGACTTCATTCCAACTGTTTATAATCAGTAGATCCAGGTGGTTAACCTGGTTTCTGGCGTGTACGCCATAATTCAGTGCGTCTTTGATATTACCTACGGTTGCGTGACCACTGGTCGGCTCCGCGCTGACGGTCGTATCATGTCCGACGTTGATAAAGAGTAGTGCTTGCTTGATATGTGATTGAGTAGCGAAAGCCTGCATAGGGGCACTAGGCAGACTGCCCTCGGGAAAGTGCTCGCCAAGTGTCTTGAAAATTGCATCACACTCTCTGTTGTTTAACGTGCTACGACGGCGATTGATAGCAATTGCCGTTCGTTTGCTGACTACTTGGTTGAAATGCGACCAGGCTAAAAGCTCAAAGACGTTGTTGGCCCAATTGATCGGTCTGGTTGATCCCAGTTGGTTGGCAGGTACATGGCCGCGATAGAGTAACCAGCGATCATTACCCTCCTTGTCTGGCGCATCATACAGAGATATGTGGGACTCTTTTACCTCACTGTCTATGCCGCGGTTAACCAGGGCTATCTTGCCGGATTTGCGTTCAAAGGCGGCATAGAGTTTGCGTCCGATAATGTTCATCTCGTCCTGCTTGAGCATGGTGAGTGATCCGTTATCCTTGGCGAAACCCGATAGAAATAGGTAGCTACGGGTTAGTTCCTTTATAACGCGGTTTTTTTCCGTGCTGACATAGTCGATGCGCCACTGTTGACGATTATCGAGTATCTGTAGTTGTTCGGGACCCCAGCCCCAATTTTGAACCAACGTTCGCATCAGTTGTGTGCGCCAATCATTTCCACTATTGGTCTGGCTAAGATTCAGAGAGATTTTGAAATAGAAGCAACGTCGCAGTAGTTCAAGGCGTTCAAGGTTCTCCTGGCCGCTAAGATAGGCCTGAAGTTTGTTGATCATTATGATATAGGGATCCAACTGATCGAGGTCGTCAATGCCCGAGTAAACAGCGCGTTTGAATATCAGGCTTAACAGTTCGATATGCGGATATTCGGATGCATAGATCTCCATCAGCAGAATCTTCATAAGAGATTTGTAAGGCGAATCGATGCCCTTGTAGACTTGCCAGAGGCCGGCGCCAAAAAATTCCTCGGCCGGTACAGGCGCGACTTTGCCTAAATCGACAAATTCAATTTTTTTATCAGGAAAGCGATTAAAAATATCGTCCAGTACCTGATCATAGTTCTCCTCCTGATCCGGCGGAACCAACCACCAAGAGGGGTTTTTACCGGCCAGGTAAATACTTGTACGATAGAATTCATCAAGTAACAGGTGGTGTTGCGCACTGCCGCTGCTTTCACTGGACAATTCCTGCTGTCTGCCCTTTTTGAATTGTTCTGCGTTCATGAGAAAGAAGTGGACCTCCAGCTTCAATTGGCTGGCCCATTGTTCAATAGCGCTGGCCTTTTCCTGGAGGAGGGCAATTTGTTCTTGTGTTAACCGCGGATTATGGCAAAGCCAAATATCAAAATCGCTTTCCTGGGAATAGGCAACTGTTCCGCTGCTGCCCATGAGGAATATGGCCTCAATGTCATTGAGGAGGTGGCTGCGCCGGGGCAAAATGAAACTGCTATTGATGTTTTTCGCCAGATTTGAGGCAGCGTTGGTGGGAACATAGCCAAAAACACCGCTCGGGACCTGGTCGGCAACATAACCGGGTAGTGTTGGGGCATTGACATGGAAAAGTAGTGGTAATACCTGAAGAAAAGGCCTTTGGGTTGAACGCAGACTTTCCTGGCAGCGATCCAATCGAGATTGATTGATGGTTAGGAAAATTTTTCTTATTTGTTCGACACTTGCCATGATAATGCCATATTGGTAGTGGGTGAATAATGCGTCCTTTACTTTATCGACCATCTGGAGGGGTTCATGTACTCTTTTCACACTGACTTTTTGTTGTTCCAGTGCCTTGTTTTTTTAACTTATTACCCATAATGTCTTATCGGTTTACTATGGAATTCAGGTTATGAGTGGAATCAAGATTGAGGTCACTACCGATTACGTATCCGAGCAATCAGTGCCGGAGCAAGAGCGTTACGTTTTTTCCTATACCATTACCATTCGTAATGAAGGTAATAGTCCGGCCAAATTAGTCAGCCGTCATTGGTTTGTAACGGATGCCGATGGTAACGTTCAAGAGGTACGGGGCGAAGGTGTCGTCGGGCAGCAGCCCCATTTGCGACCCGGCGAAGGTTTTCAATATACCAGTGGGACAATGTTGAAGACGCCGGTGGGGTCCATGCACGGTAACTATTTTATGGTCGATGATCTGGGGCAGGAGTTTAGCGTCGATATACCGGCGTTTCGTCTCTCGGTGCCACGGGTAATCCACTAGGCTGTGTGCTCTCAGCAAAATGTTCTTAGTTCGGTGTCGATGATCTTCAGCGCATCGTCCAGTTGATCGCGGGTTATGGTCAGTGGTGGCGCAAGGCGTACAACAGTTTCGTGTGTTTCTTTGCTCAACAAACCTTTTTGCAGAAATTGTTCACATACCTCACGGGCGCTGGCGACGCCAGGGTCTATTTCCAGACCAATAAACAAACCTTTTCCGCGTACTTCTTTAATTGCCGGGCTGGGTATCGTTTTGAGCCTTTCTATGAATATCTCGCCCAGGTGGGCTGAATTGTCTACCAGCTTTTCGTCTTGGAGGATTTGCAGTGCCTCCTGGGCAACGTGACAGGCCAGCGGGTTGCCACCGAAGGTGCTGCCATGGTCGCCTGGTGTGAAAATCTCCATGACATCCCGGCGGCTCAGAAACGCAGAGACAGGCAGAACGCCTCCCCCAAGTGCCTTACCTAGGATGAGTCCATCCGGCTTGATTCCGGCGTGTTGGTAGGCAAACATTTTTCCGGTACGACCGAGTCCAGTTTGAATTTCGTCACATATCAGCAAGACATTGTGTTTTTTGCACACGTCGGCACAACGCTGCAAGTATTCGTCATCAGGTATGATGATGCCGCCTTCGCCTTGAACGGGTTCAACAAGAAAGGCAGCAGTATCAGCTGTGATAGCCTGTTCCAGGGCTTCAACGTTATTGAATGGGATCAAGTCGAATCCCGGGGTTAGCGGTTCGAAGCCGTGTTTGTACTGGTCCTCGCTGGAGAAGCTGATGATAGAAATGGTTCGGCCATGAAAATTGCCGTTGCAGGCGATGATGCGTGCCTTGCCAGGTGTCACTCCTTTCGCTTGGTATGCCCACTTGCGTGTGGCCTTAATCGCAGTTTCCACCGCCTCTGCCCCTGTGTTCATGGGTAGAATCATATCTTGATCCGTCAGCTCGCAAAGGGTCTTGGCAAAAGGTGCTAACTGATCGGAGTAAAAGGCACGCGAGACTACTGACAACGTGTCAACCTGCGTCTTGATGGCCTGGCGGATACGCGGGTGAGAATGGCCAAGACTGACAGCAGAGTACGCGCTCATCATGTCAATATAACGTTTGCCACGATCGTCCCATAGGTAGATACCTTCGCCGCGCGTAATTACGACCGGGAGGGGTTGATAGTTGTGCGCGCAATAATGTTGCTCGAGTTCTATGGTGCTACGCATATTGTTGCCAGGTTGCTTGGATGATATCCACGATAAGATTTTGCGTCAGAGAGTTTCTGTCGTGTGCAGGGTTGAATTCAGCAATCTCCAAACCGATGGGTGTTGAGGGCAATTTTTTTAGCGCTGATAGCAATTCTATAGCGTTGACTCCTCCGATTACCGGAGTTCCCACACCGGGGGCATCGTATGGATCAATAGCGTCGAGATCCAGGCTGATTCCGAAGGGCGCTTGCATGTCAGTGGCAATCTCGACTGCTTGTGTCAGTACAGCAGCCAGTCCTTGTTTTTGAATAGCTTTCATACTAAATATTGTGACGCCCAATTCTGAAAGTAGTTTTTGTTCTTCAGGTTCAAAACTGCGCACACCGATTAAACAGGTTCGTACGGGATCTAGTTTGTGGTGCGTGGACGAAATCATCGGTATGTCATCGTGCCCGAGCAGGCAGGCCAGCGGCATTCCATGCAATGCACCGGAGGGGCTGGTTTGTCGGCTATGGCTGTCCATATGTGCATCTATCCATATCAGTCCGAAATTTCCCTGGAAATAATTTAACGCTCCGGACCACGTACCGATGGCGCTGCTGTGATCACCGCCTATGGTGATGAAGTTTTCACCATGCCTAAGACTAAACTGCACATCACGCGCCAGGTTAGCAAACAGTGATTTTCCCAGCATGGAGAAAAGTTGTTTGGATGACGATGTTTTGACGCTGTGATGAGACAGCCACCGTGTCTTTACGCCGCGAGCTGTCAGTAATTTATCCAGATGATGTTTGTGCAGAAGATACGGACCCAGTGCGCATCCAGGGTCGGTAGCGCCGATTCCCGTGTTGAAGCCAATGAGATTCACAACAGCCATTGGTTTTTAGTGTAGTCTATATATCTGATTATTCGGAAGTATATAAATTTCGGAAAATTATAAATTGTTTCTATTCGTGGCCTGCCCTTGCCTTATGCAAAGCCTGTGATAGGCTAAAACCTATGCCCTAGTTTACAAAACAAATCACGGGATAAACTATGCCGTGGTGGGCCTTATTTCCCTCGTAGTATTTGTTCCGCAAGTAGTGTGTATGATTCAGGAGAAGTGTCTATGAAAATACCTTTGCAAGTAACGGGCCATGGGATAGCACTAACATCATCGATTGAATACGCAATACGACGCAAGGCCGGTAAACTGGCTGCGCTGTGTGAAAATATCATCAGTTGTAAAGTAGTTGTCGAGTCACCGCATCGCCATCACCATAAAGGTGGTTTGTATAATGTGCGAATCGATATGAGTGTCCCGGGCGCTGAGCTTGCGGTAAGTCGTGAGCAACATCCAAACCTGTATGTGGCCATCAGGGATTCTTTTACAGCATTGCGCCGTCAACTTTTAGAACGGCAGAACAAGCGACAGAATAAGGTCAAACACCTCGTGGTTACTGATGCTGACGC
Organism: Proteobacteria bacterium UBA6915; assembly: GCA_002450975.1. GTDB lineage: Bacteria > Pseudomonadota > Gammaproteobacteria > UBA6915 > UBA6915 > UBA6915. The sequence continues at coordinate 10,795 of DKAX01000051.1, read as the reverse complement.
CGGTGAGCTACTGGTGTAACGCCGGTGGATAAGGGCTGGCGCCCTTATCCATCAAAGATTTATGGTTTTGTTACAAATTGTTTCCCTGGTAAAACGGTCGGAATTCTAATTGGCTGTAATACCAACAATTATAGTATTTGTTTGTTTTGGGAGTAGGGTTTACACTTGGTTTAGGAATTTGAGATTTATCAGGTTGAAGGCGCAGGGACGGCGTGGAGCGTAAAAATAATGCGTTATCGCAGGGGAGTTGATATGTCCATGCAGCAGCAACCACGTGTCGGGTCATGGTATGTAAACATGACGGGCAAGCTGATGAAAGTCAGGGCACTGGTTTACCATTTTGGCCGATTGACCGGCGTGTCCATTGAGTATCTCGATGGCTCCAGGCATTTAGCTGACATCACATCTTGGAATTGCCTGGATTTGACGGTGCATGGAGTCGGTGTGTCCGAGGCTTCGCAGCGACGCCGTACAATGGAAAATGAAACCAACGTTGACTAGACGCTTTGGCTGAACCCGAAGCACCTCATTCGCGCTATACTTTTTTATATCAGCGTTGGTCAAAATGAGGTGGGGGTTTGGTCGAGTCATATGAAATTATAACAATTCGTCTTCTTGCCGCTGTCGTGATCGGTGCGATCATTGGTTTCGAACGAACCTTTCACGGGCGTCCTGCCGGATTTAGAACACATGCCATTGTTTGTACATCATCGGCCCTATTGATGTTGCTGATGGTGTTTCAGTGGGCCTTGGTTCCAGCCCAGTTTATGGATACAGTTCGTGTCGATCCCACGCGCATGGCACAGGGTATTATGACCGGTATCGGTTTCCTCGGGGCCGGCGTCATCATGAAAGAGGGGTTGACAGTACGCGGCCTGACTACGGCCGCCTCGATCTGGATGACGGCGTCTATCGGGATCATGATTGGCATGGGCTTTTATTTTGCCGCCCTGTTCGCCAGTATTCTTACCATCGGTATCCTTTCTTTGTTTCGTTGGGTCGAATCTTCGATGCCTTCACTTCAATTTGGCAGATTAGTTGTCCGTACACTGAATTCACGACATCTGTCGGAGGACCGTCTGCTGGATATGATGGAGAAGCACGGTATAAAGGGGTACTCACCCAGTTACAGCGTTTGTGAAGGTGGGGCGGTATTTGAGTATCAAATGACGGTCAAGACAAGAAAATTGAAGAATTTTCGCAAGTTGGCAGAGGCATTGCGCGGAGTGGAGGAGATTCATGAATTCTCACTAATGCCGCGTGGCGATTGATCGGTGTGAGTGGTAGTCATAGCCACTGGCCGCGCCACCGTGAGTAGAGTTGCTGCCAAAGCTGTTCGTTATTTTCCTGGAATATCAATTCCGCTTTGCCTTCGGCGATGACCCAATCACCGCGGGCTAATTCGCCTTCCAGTTGGCCACCATGCCAGCCGGCGTATCCCTGATATATTTTTATCGGGTTGCTGGCGTTGTTACGTGGCAATTTGAGTAGCCGCGTATCAACAGACAAAAATACTCTGTCAACTATATCTATTGAGTCGATGTTTTCCGGGTAGGCTTGTCCGTGCAGTATAAACGTGGACCGTGGGTGTACTGGGCCGCCCAGATTGACGGTGACTGATAATTCCACGCCAGGGAATAGTTGTTTGGCGGTGACATCGGTAGGGCGGTTCAGTGCAATGCCCATGGCGCCATCTTTTGCATACTCTAACAGTAGTATTACGGTATGTTCGAAACTGGTGCCATCCAGTTTTGGTGTGGCGATCAGTAGGTTTCCCTTAGTAATTACTGGTTCAGCGTGGCATGTAAAACCGACAAACAATGCGAGCAGGAATACTGTTGCAGACGCTTGTCGAAATATAAACATCGATTTCAGCCTCCCACCCAGCCGAAAAAACCTGCAATTAGAAGAGCCAGTAGTAGCCCCGTGGTGGTGAATAGTAAAATGGCGGCCGGTTTGTCGTGGCCCTTGATTTTTAGTGCCACTGTCAGACTGATCAAAATGGCCAATACCAGAACAATTACAACACGCATGATGCTATTCCTGAAAAAAGCGGGCAGCCAGGGCCCTCAGTTTGGTTTCAAGTTCCGGCTTGATTTTTATTGCCGCCTCTTCCAATTCGGTGGTAAGAAACTTTCCCTTGATCACCTTGGTGGACGAGATAAGTGTCAGTGTATTGGGTTCTGAGAATATTTTCAGCTCCCCCAGGTCCCAGGCAGCTGCCACCAAATCCAACTCTTCTGCCTTCAGGTAGGAGCGGATCGTTGCGACCACCCTTTCGGCACCGATGGATTTGACGAAATCACTGGCGGCCATGCCAGCTCACTTTGCTACTCTTCCCCGCTATCTTCAACCGGGCTGCTGTAGCCGCAATCTTTCTGCGGGCAGACCTTTTCTGTGCCTTTACGTTTGGTGGTCTTGATGGTCAGGATTGGCCAGCCGCAATCGGGGCAGGGCTCATTGACCGGCGGGTTCCACAAGGCATAGTCGCAGTCGGGGTAGCGGCCGCAGGAGTAAAATATTTTGCCATAGCGGGATTTGCGTTTCAGGATTGTGCCCTGTTTGCACTGAGGGCAAGTGACCTCGGTGTTTTCCGGTTTCTCCAGAGGTTCGATGTATTTACACTTGGGATAGCTGCTGCATCCGATAAACTTGCCATAACGACCATGGCGAATCAGCAGTTCAGAGCCGCACTCGGGACAATTTCGATCCTTAATCGCCTCAATCTCTTTATCTTCAGTTTCGCCCTCGAGGCTTCGAGTGTAATCACATTCGGGAAAACCGTTGCAACCGATAAAACGTCCGCGCCGGCCCAGGCGAATGGAAAGTTGTTGGCCGCATTTGGGGCATTTCTCGTCAAGGGCTTCGTGGGTAACATCCTTGCGATCGACCGATTGGTCTTTTTCAGTCACTTGGTCTTTGAATGGCTGCCAAAAGGAGTGCAATAGTGGTACCCACTCTTTCTCTCCGCGTGAAACTGCATCCAGTTCGTCTTCCAGGCGGGCGGTGAAATCGTAATCGACGTATTGGGTGAAATGCTCGGTTAGGAATTTGTTAACTATGCGTCCGACATCAGTGGGTATAAATCGGCGTTTGTCCATTTCCACATATTCGCGATTCTGCAAGGTGGAAATGATTGAGGCATAGGTCGATGGTCTGCCGATGCCGAACTCCTCCAGCGCTTTGACCAGGCTGGCCTCGCTATAACGCGGTGGCGGTTCGGTGAAGTGCTGGTCTGTGGCGATTTTCAGTAATTGGACCTTGTCGCCCTCCTCCATGGGAGGTAACAAGCCTTCCGCTTCATCGTCGTCCTTTTTACCGTCGTCCAGACTCTCCTGATAGACGGCAATAAAGCCGGGATCGACTATGGTCGAACCGGTGGCGCGGAATACGTGGCCCTCGCCGGCGCTCAGATCGATGCCCACTGTGTTGATGGTAGCATGGATCATTTGACAGGCGATGGTGCGCTTCCAGATCAGGTCATACAATCTGTACTGGTCCTTGCTGAGGTGGTCCTTGATGTCATCAGGTTTGTGCTGGATGGAAGTGGGGCGAATCGCCTCGTGCGCCTCTTGGGCGTTTTTCGATTTTGTTTTGAACGCACGTGCCTCATCCGGCAGATTGTTGGCGCCAAAATTTTGTTTGATAAAATCCCGAATCTCGCCAATAGCCTCTTGTGCCAGGTTTACTGAATCGGTACGCATATAGGTGATCAGGCCGACTGTTTCTCCACCGATGTCTATCCCTTCGTAGAGCTGTTGAGCGGTGCGCATGGTGCGTTGCGCCGTGAAGCCGAGCTTGCGCGAGGCTTCCTGCTGTAGGGTTGATGTGGTAAATGGGGCGGCGGGATTTCGCTTTCTCTGTTTTTTCTCGACCTTGGTAACGGTCAGTTGGCCTTGCGCGCTTTGTTCCAGCGTTTTTTTGACTTCAGCTGCGCTATCGGCGTTTTCTATGGAGAATTGGCTGATTTTTTCATCTTTGTAAAAGGTGAGTTTGGCGCTGAAGGTGTCTTTTCGAATCTGGTTTTCCGCCTGGATCGTCCAGTATTCGCGGGGATTGAACTTTTCAATTTCCAGCTCCCGTTCAACGATCAGGCGTAGAGCGGGGCTTTGCACACGACCCGCAGACAGTCCCCGCCGGATCTTGCGCCACAAAAGGGGCGATAGGTTAAAGCCGACCAGGTAGTCGAGGGCGCGCCTAGCCTGTTGTGCATTGACCAGATCCATGGAGAGTTCGAGCGGGTGTTGCATTGCTTCGTTGATGGCGCGTTTGGTTATCTCGTGAAATACAACGCGGGCGATGTGTTTGTCTTTGAGCAGTTTTTTCTGTTTGAGCAGTTCCACCAAATGCCAGGAGATGGCTTCGCCTTCGCGGTCCGGGTCAGTGGCCAGATAGAGGCTGTCGGCCTCTTTTACCGCTTTGGCGATGGCGTCGACATGTTTCTTGTTTTTGTCGATGGTCTGGTACTTCATGGCAAAATCATGCTCGGTGTCAACAGCGCCTTCTTTAGGGAGCAGGTCACGCACGTGGCCATAGGAGGCCAGTACCTCGTAACCTTTGCCGAGATATTTCTTGATGGTTTTCGCCTTGGCTGGCGATTCAACGATGACGATGGCTTTGCCCATAGCAGTTTGTTTTAGTTGGCTGATACCCTGGGTCGAATAAACGTCATGCCCGCAGTGAGTGCGGGCATGTTTTGTTTCATAATGAACGAATTGTCTGGATCAATGCAAGATATACGCGTTTTCATCCAGTACCATATCCTCGATCCAGGCGAACGCAGCCTCATAGCCCGGTTGGTTAAAGAGTACCATTAACACCACCCACTTCAGCTGATCCAGATCGATTTCACTGGTTTCCAGTGCCATGGCCCGGTCAACGGTGATTTCGCGGCTTTGCTGGTCCAATACACCGACTTGTTCCAGAAACAGCAGAAAACCCCGTGCTTCAACATCCAGTTTGGCGCACTCCTGGGGGGTGTATATGCGGAAGGCGCTATGGGGTTTCCCTTGTTGAGTTAGGGTTTCCTGTTGCTGGCTCAAACCCTCCAGCCACTGGAAGGCCTTGTTGATCTCACCCCGCCGAAAGCCTGCTTCCACCAGTTCGCTAGTCAGGTTTTCCTGTTGTTCATAAAGGTCGATGTCATCGTCAACATAGTTTTCAAACAGATACATCAGCACATCGAGAATATTTTCTTTCATTATCAGACCTTTCGTTAAACCAGCCTAGTGTAAAGCCCTGAATGTGACTTAATAGTATTATGCAATTCCAATACCAGGAGCATGGAGCAAACGGTTTGTGTCGTCAATCCGCTGCGTTCCACCAGGGTATCCAAGGATATGGGGTCAAACCCCATGTGTTCCAATAGGTTTTGGTGTTGGTTATCCAATGGCGCCTGGGTGGTGGAAGTGCCCCTCACGGGAAAGGAGTCTATCGGTGACCGGGATAAGCCTGGCAGCTCCTCCAGGACATGCTCCATCGTTTCGACCAGTTTCGCGCCTTGGCGAATGAGTGTGTGACAGCCCTTGGACAGAGGGTTGTGGATGGAGCCGGGTATGGCGAATACTTCCCGACCCTGTTCCGCCGCCAAGCGGGCTGTGATCAGGGAACCGCTGTGAAGTGCCGCTTCCACTACCAGAGTGCCCAGGCTTAGACCGCTGATAATGCGGTTGCGCCGTGGAAAGTTTGTCGGCAAGGCGGGAGTACCTATGGCGAATTCGGATATCATCAATCCCTTGTGACAGATATCGCGCGCCAGGGTTTCATTGCGTTTGGGGTATATTCTATCCAGGCCGGTACCCACGACGGCGATAGTCGCGCCGGTGCCGTCCAATGCACCCTGGTGAGCAGCAGCATCAATGCCCAGGGCCATACCACTGGTAATTGTTACGCCTTGCAGTGACAGTGCCTTGGCAAATTGAAATGCTGTTTCGCGTCCGCCACTGGAGGGATTTCGGCTACCGACTATGGCCAGCTGTGGGCGATGCAGCAGTGTGCGATCCCCTTTGCAGTAGAGCAGCAGCGGCGCCCCGCTGGCTTCACGCAGCAGATTGGGATAATCGGGGCTGTCCAGGGTCACGATGGCATTTTGATCATGCTGTTCCAGCCAAGCGAGGTCACCGGTCAAATCTTCCATAGCCGGTTTGCGCAGATATTTGAGGGTTTCATCAGGCAAATTACCGGGAAGTGCGCTGCGATCTTTGCGCAGGCTATCGAATAAATCGCCGATAGACGGGAAACATTCCAGCAAGGTCCTGGCCGAGGCTGATCCCAGTTGGGGGGCCTTGCTTAAAGTCAGCCAGAGGCTCAGGTGTTGTTGGCTATCCTGCCGAATTACTGTCAAAAGGGGTATTCTCCTGGTCTTCCCTGACCGCGTGCGGTGGTGTCAGGGTGTTGATACCGCATCGGCCAAACGTATGTCTGTCAGTGCCTTGACCACCAGGGCATAACTTACGTGGTCATAGGCACGGAAGACCATTACCGCGCCGGCATCGGAGCTCGGCAGGGTGGTGCCACTGAAAAAGCTGCTGGAAAATTGGTCGTCGACTTCCCGGCCGCCGCGCTTGATGCTTAACAGGTGTCCCTCTTCCACGCCCTCATGGACTCCAACATTTAAAACCGCGACCTGATACTGCCCGATGCGGGATACGCTGTCGAATAACGAAATGATGTTGCCTTGTATGTTGGTCTGCGGGGCGCGCGGCACCAGATTGAGGTCAAATTCCTCAGGATTGGCCGGCAGGATACGGTCGCCGTACTGGGCCTCACGAGTGGTCTTGGTGATGACAAGCGTAGAGGGGTCGCCAAATTTGTCGATGACCGCCTCGCCAATGAATATGCCCTCATAACCCAGTTCGTCTCCGCCTTTTTCGTCAACATCATAATAGGTTTTGCCCTGACGGTAGATCAGGTAGCGGGCGCTGCCGCCAGGGGTAAGACCTTTCACGTAGATCTGGTCGCCGGTACCGAGCATCAGGCGGTTGTCCGCGCTGGAAAGGATATAGGCCGAGTTCTCCAGTTCACGTTCCGAAATGACGGTGGAGCGGGTCAGAAACTGCTGGATCTGCTCGGTAGCTACGGAAGGAATGGCGGGCGCCACATCCTGCTCGCGTATAGTCGGGGAGAGTTTGACGGTGACCTGTTTTTCGCTGCGGGCCTGGGCGGCGGTGATGTCCAGGCGCGGTTGACCATTATCCGTTTTCAGGGTGATCACGTCGCCCGGGGATATCATCCGACTGGTATCATCCTGACCCTCCAGGTTCCAGAGCTCGGGCCAGCGCCAGGCGTCCCGCAGATAGAGGGCGGCAATACTCCATAAGGTATCCCCCTCTTTGACGGTATAGGTTTTCGGATAGCGGCTTTTCAGAACCAGCGCCTCATCTTGGGCGGACGCAATACCGGGCAAGATCAGGGTCATGGCCAGTAGGGCCAGGGATAATCTGTTTTTCACCGCCGAATTCCTTCTTGTTCGAGATTAGGGTTGGCTGTTGCCAATGCGCCTGACCGGTTGTTGCCGCCGGACAATCAGGCATGAACTCGGGCGATTGTAATGATTTTTATCCGGCAGCTAAAGGGAATAGGCCACAAAACATTTCGCTATGGGGTAAAATCCGCCGATACGCTATTACCCTGTAGGCTTGTTGAAGACGAGTGTTATGTCCCTATTAAATATATTACATTTTCCCGATCCCCGGCTGCGCACCGTGGCCCAGCCTGTCCAGGCAGTGGACAGCACCATCCGCCGCCTGGTGGACGATATGTTCGAGACCATGTACAGCGCCCCTGGTATTGGCCTGGCAGCTACCCAGGTCAATGTGCATGTACGGGTGATTGTCATCGATATTTCCGAAGACAAAAGTGATCCCTTGTGCCTGATCAATCCCAAGATTACGCACAAGGATGGCGTTGTTTTGGCGGAAGAGGGCTGTCTCTCAGTACCCAGTATTTACGACAATGTTGAACGCGCCGAGCATATCGTCGTCCAGGCACTGGATCGTGAGGGCAACAGTTTCGAGATGGAGGCCGATGGCCTGTTGGCGGTCTGCATTCAGCATGAAATGGACCATTTAGAAGGCAAGTTGTTTGTCGATTATTTATCAGAGATAAAGCGCCAGCGAATTCGCAAGAAGCTGGAGAAGCTGCGTCGCCATACCATGTAGGGTTTGAGACATAGAGGGGAGTTGGCTTGAATATCGTATTTGCCGGTACGCCGGAGTTTGCGGCAGTCGCGCTGAAGTCTTTGTTGGCTACAGAACATCAGATTATCGCTGTCTATACCCAACCAGACCGACCGTCCGGCCGCGGTCGCAAGCTGACCCCTAGCCCTGTTAAGGCGCTGGCCCTTGAACAGGGAATCCCCGTCTACCAGCCCCTCTCTTTGAAGGACGCGCAAGCGCAGCAGGATTTGGCTGCCTTGAAGCCCGACATTATGGTGGTGGTTGCCTATGGTTTGATACTCCCCAAGGCGGTCTTGGAAACACCGCGACTGGGTTGCCTGAACATCCATGCATCTCTGTTACCCCGCTGGCGGGGGGCCGCGCCTATTCAGCGTGCCCTACTCGCGGGTGATTCCCTGACCGGCATAACCATCATGCAGATGGACGTTGGCCTGGATACCGGTGATATGTTACTGGTCAAATCCTGTCCCATACTGGCGGAGGACACCTCGGCCACGCTGCATGATCGTCTGGCGCTGTTGGGCGGAGATGCCATCGTCGAGGCTTTAAAAGGCCTAGAGGCCGGACAATTGGTGGCACAAGCACAGGATGACAGTCAGGCCAACTACGCCCACAAGTTAAACAAAACCGAGGCAGAGATCGACTGGAGTCGCTCTGCCGAGGAGTTGGAGCGCCAGGTGCGCGGTTACAATCCCTGGCCGGTTTCCCAGACCGTCAAGGGCGATGCCATTGTTCGTGTGTGGGGCGCGAAGGCCATGGCGCATTCTGCGGGGAGTCATGCTCCTGGCGAAATTATTGCGATCAGCAAAGAGGGGGTTGATGTGGCCACCGGTGATGGCGTGTTGCGCCTGTTGTCCCTGCAGTTGCCCGGCGGGAAACCGCTCGGTGTGGCTGATATCCTCAATGCCCGCCGCGATTGGCTTCGGGCCGGTGAACAATTTTCCTCCGCCGGTTGATGATATAAATGCGCGTCAGGGCCAATGCGGCGATGCTGTTGGAACAGGTGGTGGAGGAAGGTCGCTCTCTGAGCGCTGTCCTGGCTAAGGGATTGTTACGTTTGAAGACGCCGCAGGAGCGTGCCCTTTGTCAGGAGCTGTGCTATGGAACGCTGCGTTGGTATCACCGTCTGGATGCCGTCGCCGATCAATTGCTGGCGCGCAAGCTCAAGCCCAAGGATCGCGTGCTGAAGTATCTCATACTGGTTGGCCTGTACCAGTTGCTCTATCTGCGCGTGCCCAGCCATGCGGCTGTGGACCTTTCAGTTGGCGCGGTACGCGAGCTCAATCGTGCCTGGTCGAGCGGAATGGTCAACGCCGTTCTGCGCACCTTTTTGCGAGAACAGGCAGCGATACTGGAAACCGTCGACGCACAGGAGTCTTGTCGTGTCTCGCACCCGCAGTGGTTGCTGGATGCCATTAGAAAGGCATGGGGAGAACGCTGGTCGGTTGTAGTGGAGGCGAACAATCAACGGCCACCAATGAGTTTGCGTGTGAATCTGGCGCGTATTTCCCGTGACGAATATTTACAACAGCTCACTCAGCAGGGGATAACGGCCAGGCCACTGCCGCATGCCCCCTCCGGTTTGTTGTTGGCGCAAGCCGAGGATGTGGCGCGTCTACCGGGGTTTGCCGCTGGCCAGGTCTCTGTTCAGGACCATGCGGCACAACTGGCAGCCCCTTTGTTAAATCCACTGCCGGGTCAGCGCGTGCTCGATGCCTGCGCTGCGCCAGGCGGCAAGACTGGCCACCTGCTCGAATATCAACCGCAGTTGGCGGAGTTGGTGGCCGTGGATGTCAGTGTCGATCGGGTCGATTTGATCGCACAGAATCTCTCCCGCTTGGGTATGAGCGCCACCTTGCTGAGTGTCGATGTCGGTGAGACTGAGCAGTGGTGGGACGGGAAACCTTTCGATGCGATTCTTTTAGATGCACCCTGCACGGGCAGCGGTGTGGTCCGGCGCAATCCCGATATCAAAGTGTTGCGCCGACCGGAAGATATTGCCGGGCTGGCGACCCAGCAGGCGCGCCTATTGCACGCCTTATGGCCGTTGCTTAAACCCGGCGGCAGATTGTTGTATGCCACTTGTTCTATCCTGCCGGCAGAGAACAGCGAACAAATGCAGTCTTTCCTTGCAACGACAGCGGACGCACGGGCCGTTTCTATGGATGCGTGCGCTTGGGGGACGGCACAGCCTGTAGGCAGACAGGTTTTACCTGGTGAAGATGACATGGATGGTTTTTACTATGCACTCCTGGAGAAAATTGGTGCACAATAGGCGCCCCTTGCTGGTTGATTCCACGACCGGCGGGTGCATGGCCGTTAGCTAGCACGCATCACAATAGGAACTGGCGGACACAGACAATGAAAATCATCATACTCGGGGCCGGTCAGGTGGGATCTTCCGTGGCGGAGAATCTGGCCAGCGAGGCCAACGACATCACTGTGGTCGATACCGATGCCAAGAAGCTGCAGGATCTGCAGGACCGTTTGGATATCGGTACCACCCAGGGAAATGCCTCCCATCCCGACGTATTGGCCCAGGCCGGTGCCGAAGACGCAGACATGATTCTGGCGGTGACCAACAGTGATGAGATCAATATGGTCGCCTGCCAGGTGGC